>CAVLAC010000010.1:0-29772 GCA_963661055.1 bacterium
TTGAACCTTTTGCCAATAGTGTAGGGGGCATTTCCACTAAAAAGCCCGAAGAGCCGAAGATTCAACCGTTTTCTGCTGGAAACGCGTTTTTGGGGGGTGATTTTATCTCACGCAGAGAACGCAGAGTTCGCAGAGAGTTTGTTTCAGTTCTAAAGCTTTCAATTGCAAGCAAGAGAAACGCGAAGCGAATGGTAGGGGGCACGCGTCCCGCGTGACCGTTGTGGGTGGGGTTATAAACTCCGATGAGCGACAAAGGGCTACGCTAACGCTCCGCCTAATTGCTTCGCATTCAGTGCTCAAACTCATACCACTTCTCTGTGCCTCTGAATTCCACGCCGTAACATTTTTTCTAGCGTTTTCGCCTTAAATTTTACACTTTTTCTTACACTTTTTCTGACACTTTTTCTATTTTTAGACAGGATTAACAGGATTTACAAGATTATAGTTTGACTTGGACGCGCGGCGTCGCGTCCGTATATTTCTCACGCAGAGCTAGTGACTAGCGGCGGCGGGTGACGCGGCAGATGAGGGTCCAGGCGACAGGGATGGCGAGGATGACCACAAACGCGAGTGCCGCGAGGGTTCCGTTGAGGATAGGTGACCACGGAATCGCGAAACCTGCGGGCAAACCCCAATTCGCCATCATCTGCCGCGTTCCAAAAGTGAAGAGCCATCCGACGAGGGCTCCACCAAAGAGTCCGAAGACCGTGCCCATAATCGCCACCTTCAAGGCGTCCCGCGTCAGAATTGCCGCGAGCTGTCCGCGTGTAGCCCCGACTGCCCGCAAAACCACGAAGGTGCGGCGTTGGGAATCGGAGTCCGCCACAAGAAGCGAAATGAACCCAAGCGAAACGACGACCACAAAGATAAACGGAACCCTCGCCATCGACCCCACGAGGTCATTACCGTGGGCAAGCGTACCCTCGGCGACTTCATCACGGGAATGTAAACGGACCGTATTCCCGCGCACTTCGCCTTCTTTTGTGACGAGATTCGCGCCGTTTAGCGCGGCAACTATTTCTTTCTCGACGCGCCGCCCCGCCTCGAAGGTGCCGTACTTCGCGAGGAAGTCGGGCTCATAATCGAGCCAAACATGCGTCATATGCACAAATTCTTGCGGACGCCTATCCGCCGCCGCGAGCGTATCGAAGCTCACGAAGACGGGTCCGTCGGTGTTTACAGGCATACGATTGAGTCCGCGCACAAGTCCCCTGCTCGTGACCATATGCCAATTCAGGTCGAGAATGCCGACGATTTTGAGTCCGAGCGTAAAGCCGCGTCCGCAATCAAGTTCAAGCGTATCGCCGAGCGACAAGTGCCGCGCTCGCGCCATCATTCCCGTAATCAGGCAAGCGTCGCTCGTGAAAAGCGCATTCGTGGCGTCCGTTCGCTCGCCTGCCACAAACTTGAAGTCGGGGATATGGTTGCTCGCGAGGAGGAGCGCGTTGCGGTAGGGCTTCATCCGTTTATCGCCAAACGCATTGCCCATCCCCTTAAGTTCCTCAAGAGGCAAAAGGTTCACTTGCAAAGGCTGAAGTTCCGAGATTTGGCGTACGCCCTCGAGCTTCTGAAGTTTCTCAATATCGAAACTGGAGACTCCGCCTGGCAGAATCGAGACTATTGCGTCCGGCCACTGCTTCGAGGGGATAAACGCCTTTGTGAGGGAGGCTCCCCAAACTTCGACGGAGACAAATGCACCAAAACCAAAGGCGAAGGAGACAATCATCCCCCACGGACGGTGCCGTGGCGGACGAAAACTCGCCGCTTCAAGGGGCTTCACGGCGAGAGCGGGACGCAGAGAAACGAGTGCCGCGATAAGTGCCGCGCCGAGGGTAAGCGCGGCAGAAAGCACGAATGCGGAAGGTACGAGCACGCCGCCCTCAGGGAAAAGTGCCGCGTCAAGAGATGTATACGCGAAAAGTGCCGCGCTCGAGCCGACTGCGCCCACGAGATAGCCGATGACGGAAAGCCCGAACGCCTCCCGCCAAACCTTACGGACGAGTCCGCCGCGTGTCAGCCCCAGAACGCGCATAATCGCATAATCGCGGCGCTTAGCTTCGACTGAAAGCGAGAGCGTGTTAATAAGAAGACAAAGGGCAGTCAATGCCGAAGCCCAGAGCAACAAGCCCCGCGCTCGGTCAAAGTTGCGCCCCGCGTCACTTCTGAAGCCTGGCGCAAGTTCCGCGACTGTGCGAGCCTTATACGGACGCCACTCCTCATCCATCGCGGCGGCGGTTTCAGGTGCGACAAAGGCATTCGGGTAGCCGCGCAAGGGACGCTCCCAATCGAGGATCTTCGCGAGTTTGAGGCGATACGCACCCTTCTGTCCGACAAAAGTCAGTTCCGAGCCAATTTCGGGCGGGGTAAGATGACGCTGGACAAAGAGTGCGCGGGTCACGACGACCTCCCCCGAAGGGACAAGTTCGTGAGCAGTCGCGAGAGTCGTCATCAGGGGAGGTCCCTGCATAACGCGTCCGTCAGGACGAAAATCTAGCGTAGCGCGTGCCGAGAGGGCGTGCTCTTCTACGGGAACATCATGCAAGAGCCGTGCGGCGACGGACTCCGCCTGCGCGTCATTTGAGGCGACGAGCGAACGGATGAAAATGACCGTACCTGCGGCAATGGCAATGCCGAGGATGGTGCAAAAGTGCCGCGCTTTCACGAATAAGTCTCCAAATAGAGACGCGAAACACGGGCGGGGTCGCCCTCGGTCATATGAGTCGCAGCAAGGCGTCCGTCTTTCAGGAAGTTCACCTTCTGAGCACAGGCGGCGACGACGGGGTCGTGGGTGACGACGAGAATGGCACTCTTGCCGACGGTGTTAAGCGTCTTCAGGAGGTCACAAATCCCCTTCGCCGCGCGCGTATCGAGATTGCCGGTCGGCTCATCCGCGAGAACCACATCGGGCTCGGGCAAAAGCGTACGAGCAATGGCGACGCGCTGACGCTCGCCGCCTGAAAGCGCGGTTGGACGACGCTCCAGCTTATCGCTCAGCCCGAGCAACTCGACGAGTTTATCAAACCGCGCCTTATCGATGGACGCGTGGTCGAGCTTGAGAGGAAAGACGATGTTCTCACGCACCGTCTTGTCATCTAGGAGATTAAAGTCCTGAAAGACAACACCAATATGGCGGCGACGGAACTTCGCCGCCGCTGAGTCGGAGAGGCTCGTGATGGCCGTGCCGCCGATCTCAATTGTGCCCGCGTCGACGCCAAGAAGTCCCGCCGCCACATGCAAGAAGGTTGATTTGCCCGCGCCCGAGGGACCCATCAGAGCCTCAAACCCTGTCGGCTCGAGGGTCAGCGAAAAGCCGTCCAAGACTGCCCTTTCGCCATACTTACGGCACACATTTGTTGCTTTCAACGCTTCTTGCATAAGACTTCCTCTCTCTAAATCTTAGAACCGTGCCCGCACGCCAATCTCAAAGGTACGCGGCTCACCCACAAGGCACTCGTAATAGTGACGCGCCGATTCAAAATACTTCTCGCCCAAGAGATTGCGAACACCCAAGGTCAACATCCAATTCTCAGAACCACCAAACTTGGAGAACGGAATTGTTGCGCTAATGTCCACGAGGTGCGAAGGATTAAAGCGCAAGTTCTCATGGACAAATTCGCCGCGCATTGTTGCGTAGTTCATAGAACGGAAACGATACCCCGCGCCCAGAACGATATCCTCTAGCGGACCTGACGAGATACGATAGGAGGTATTAACGGAGAATGTATGGGCGGGATAGCGCTCAAAGTCGCGACCCTTTTGGCCAGGAGCAACCGTGCGATCGGTATATTGATTATAGGCATACATTGCCATAATCGTCCAGTTATCCGTAATATCACCCGTTAAAGAGACTTCCGCGCCACGAGAAGTGTTGCGTCCGTCAAAGGTGTAATAATAAACGGTTCTCCTTGTACCAACGGCTTCTGGGACATTATCTTGCTCAATGCGATAAGCAGAAACGGTCAACCACAAACGATCAACAGGGGAAATACGAACACCTGCTTCATACTGTTCAGAAATCCATGGCGTAGTTGGTGACGCGCCATTGATATCCTGATAACCCAGCATAGGTGTACGCGTTTGAGAATAGTTGCCGAAGAGAACAAACCAATCAAGGGGCTGAACCGAAAGTCCCACACGCGGCGATACAGCGTCCGATGTTTCATGCCAATAGTGTGTAGTACCACTCGTGTATGAACTCTGCTCAAAGTGGTCGTAGCGAATGCCGCCAAGGAGCGTAAACCAGTGCCATGCCAGAGAATCTTGGAAAGACACACCATAACGAGAGGTCGGCGTGCCAAAACCACCGCCTGCCTCACGATAATAATAGTCAGGTTGGAACATGAAGGTATTGGTTACGCTGCCACCAAGGTCCTTCGTATAAATAGAACGCATATAGACATTGTAGTTGCGAGCCACACTCGAACCTTCAGAGAAGTCTGTCGTTGTGTAGCGTCCATCCCCAACATTATGAGGCGGCAACCAAAGTCCTGTATTGTAAAAAGAGTTGTATTGCTCAGTACGATCGGGGTCGGTTTGAGCAGGCGTATACGGTTCGCGGGTGGTTTGATCCCACGAATAGACCATCATCGACGCACCAAACTTGAGGAGCCAGTCATCCGTCACCTGCCAATCGATCCACGGGTTAATCATAAAGCCGTGGAAAGTTGAGCGGTCGCCTGGACGGCACGAAGACTCATACCAGCTATAACCTCCGCCTGGGCGTCCGTGCCAAACAGGCACGCCAATGTAGCTCGGCTGATCCGTATATTGGAAAAGCGACTTTAAGCCAAAGTGGACTTCATCATTCGGCTCAAAGACGAAGCTCGGCGCGACGGCGAACGATTCACGCGGTCTTGCCCCCTTCTGCGAACCTTCGTTGATATAGGTGGGCGTATAATAGTCCGCCGTTGTCAAGACACGGACGGCTCCCTTGCCATCAAGGAAAGTCTGGTTAACATCCGCCATGCCGCGCTCACGGTGCGTGTGGCGTCCGACGGAGAGGTTCCCTTGAAGATTCGTCTCATCCTTCGCCGTAGTCGCGCTCTTGAGATACATATTAACGGAACCTGCCGCGCCACCTGCGTTCTGGCTAGAGCCTTGTCCACCGCCGAGTGCACCAATGGGGCCCTTCACAATTTCGACGCGCTCCATCAAGAATGCGTCCATAAAGAGACCTGCACCGCGTCCGATAGGCATTACGCCGTCGAAGGTAGGTTCTGTGCCACCAAAACCACGGATAGAGAATGTGCCTGGTTGACGGATGAGGAGCGACTTACCGCCCGTCTCGATGCCTGGCACATAGCGCAGGAGGTCGTGGAGGTCGGTTGGGTTATGCTCCTGAATAAAGTCTTCCGTCAAAGTGTCTACCACGACAGGTAGTTTCTCAGGCGGAACATCCGTGAAAGTACCGCCATTGACGGTAGGTGCACGATATCTCGAAAGAGCCGTCCCCTCAACTGTAACAGTACCAAGGTCAGCCACGACATTCGTCGCGGCATTTTCCGCGGCGAATCCAACAAGCGCGGCAGTTGCCGCGACAAAAGAACATAATATGCGTTTCATATGTAAGGGTAAACGCCACCCCGTGCCAAAAGGTTCACTCACGAATTAAAGTTTTTCGTGCGAAAGGAAGTCCGCGAGCGCCGCTTGCCAAGTCGGCGTGCGATAGCCGAGCAGGTTCAGCGTACTCTTTTTAAGTGCCGAGTTGGCTGGACGCGGCGCGGGACGCGGGAACTCCGCCGTTGTGCAAGGCGTTATTTCGCGTGTGAAACTGGGCAAATGCCGCTTAATTTCGCAGGCAAAGTCATACCACGTGCACTGTCCCTCGCAAGTTCCGTGGATAATGCCGCTCACATCAGGCTTTGTGAGCAAAAAGGCAATGACATCGGCGACCGCGTCACAACTCGTCGGGTTACCGCGCTGGTCATTGACCACCTTGAGGGGTGCGCCTTCCTGTGCACCTAGTCTCGCCATTGTATGCACAAAGCTCGGACCGCCCGCGCCATAAAGCCACGCGATACGCAAGATAATGGCTTCAGGGAGAATCATCTGAATCATCTGCTCGCCCGCGAACTTGGAGGCTCCGTAAACCGTGCGCGGACGCGGCACATCCTGCTCGCCCCACGCCCACGGTTCAGAAGGCGGCTCGCCCGAGAATACATAGTCCGTTGAAATCGCGATTAGCCGCGCTCCACAGGCTTTTGCCGCGATGGCGACATTGCGCGAGCCGTCCTCGTTGAGTTTAAAGGCGAGATCTCGCTTGGCTTCGCAATCATCCACCTTCGTCATTGCCGCGCAATGGATAATGACATCGGGGGCAACACGGCAGACTTTCTCTGTAAACGCCGCGTCGTCCGTTATATCCCAGTCGGGCAAATCGGCGATGGTGAGTTCGTGCGCGGCAAAGTGGTGCTGGAGCGTCCGCCCGAGCATTCCCTTGCCGCCTGTGATTAGAATCTTCATTAAATGCCTTAAATCTTGTAATATTCTTCCCAGCCCTTGCGCGGCGGAAGGCCCTTAAGGAAGTAATTGGCGTAGCTATCGCCCACAATTTCGCCCTTCGCAGGGTCGAAAGTAATGGAACGATTGACGCGCATTGCGATGCAGGCAAGCGTAAAGACTTGGGAAAGCGGCGCGGCGACTTCGAACGGACTCAACGTCCGTACCTCGCCCTTCACTGCACGGATAAAGCTCCGATAGTGGCTATCCGTTTCAGGTGGGTAGTCGGGAAGTTTCGCGTCATAGTCACCGACGATGTGAAGCGGGTGCTTATGTGAAAGCGACTGCCAAATGGTGCCGTCCTTCTGATACATTTCTTTGCCCGGGAAGAGTTGCTTCTTCTTGAAGGATTCTTCATCATTCGCCGAGTTCTTGGGAATTCCGTCGGGCTCGGCGTAAACAAAGCCCTTCGGGAGCGGCGGGAGATTTTCCGCGCCATCGTACCACGTGAGCGTCATATCGCCATGCTTTTCGTTGGCGGGGAACTTCATTGCCACCGTCGTCGCACACGGGAAGGCAAACTGATTCCAGCCCTCACACTTGAGGAGGTCAATCTTCGTCGGAAGGTCGCCCTTCAGGAGGAACTCGTGGACGCAGTCCATAAGGTGTGCACCCCAGTCGCCGATGGCGCCATTGCCGAAGTCGTACCAGCAACGCCATTCGCCGCGCATATATTCGGGTGAATACTCGTGATAGCGGGCGGTGCCGAGCCAAGTATCATAATCGAGAGTCGCGGGAATATCCGTCCCGACGGGATAGTTGAAGATGTTGCCTTTGAACTTATGCCAACGCCGCGCCATATTCATATGCACATTCACGCGCTCGACATCCTTCACGATGCCCTTCTCGACATATTCCTTGAACTGGAAGTACTTGATGGTGGAGTGTCCCTGATTGCCCATTTGAGTGACGACGCCATACTTCTTCGCCGCCTGCCGCATAAGTTCGCATTCTTCGAAGGTGTGGGCAAGGGGCTTTTCGACGAAGACGGACTTGCCGAGCTTCATCGCGTGCATAACAGCGGGGAAATGCGAGAAGTCAGGAATCGCGACGAGCACCGCGTCAATCAAGTCCGCCATCTCATCGAACATCTTACGGAAATCCCGATAGCGCGGCAGATTGGGATACGCCTTAATCGCATCCAGCGTCGGCTCAGACCCCATATCCGTATCGCAGAGAGCGACAAACTCGCAAATATCGTCCGCATCCTGCTTAAATTGGCACATATCGTACCACGCCTGCTGACCGACACCAATTGCCGCGAGGCGCACCTTGCCATTCGCCTTATAGGCACGAGGCGAAAAGCACCCCGAGACGAGTTGCCAAGCCCCTGCCGCGCAAGCACCTGCCAAAAAACTTCTGCGATTCATTTGCATAGTTCGTATCCTTTCTTAATTATATAAGCCGTTTAAGCCGACAATGGCGCGTCCCCACGCCCGCGCCTTGGCGAATTGCTCCAAGGAATAGCTCTCATTCGGAGAGTGTATGCGGTCAGCCGACTGCCCCCAGCCCACAATGAGCGGCGCGGCACCCGATACTTCGCGCAAAAGCGAAATGACAGGAATGGAGGCTCCGTCCCACTGAAAAACGGGCCCGCGCGAGTCGAGTTCCGTCAGAATCTCCCGCGCCATATGAAAGAGAGGCGAAGCAAGCGGAAGCCTAAAGCCGCCCGCGCCTGGACTCCACTCGTCAATTGTGAGCACCATTCCGCGCGGCACATTTGCCTCGAGATGTGCCTTCACCGCCTCAAAGGCGCGGCTCGGACTCTGCCCTGGCACAAGACGCATCGAAATCTTCGCAAAGGCTTGGGCAGGGATAATCGTCTTCGACCCCGCGCCACCATAACCCGCGTGGATTCCGTTAACCTCAATCGTCGGCTCAAAAGCATTGCGTGCGGCGAGGGAGTGTCCGCGCGTACCTCCATCGGGTGCACAGCCCATATCTTCCGTAAACGCCGCGACATCGGGCATACTCGCTTCCGCCGCGGCACTTTCTTCGTCCGTCGGCGGAATTATGCCATCTAAGAAACCCTTTACGGCGATAGAGCCATCCGTATTATGGAGTGAGGCAACCAGCTCGGCGATTCCTTGGGCGGGATTCGGAGCAATGCCACCATATTCACCCGAATGCAAATCGCGCGAGGGACCCGTGAGGCGAATCGTAAAGTGGCAAACGCCGCGCAAACCCGCGACAATAGCGGGACGCAACTCGGGCGCGGCATTTGTGTCGCAAACGAGCAAAACATCCGCCGCGAGACAACGGCGCATATCGGGTGCAAGCCGCGAAAGTGCCGCGCTCCCCGACTCTTCTTGTCCCTCAAGGATGACTTTTAGAGTCGGAATTGCCTTGGAATTGGGGTCAGAGAGAAAATCACGCACGCCACAGAGAAAGGCGAAAGATTGCCCTTTATCATCTTGTGCCCCACGACAATAGACGCGCCCATCTTTGAGGGTTGGTTCAAACGGAGGCGTTGCCCACTCCGCAACTGGGTCGGCGGGTTGGACATCATAGTGTCCGTAAAAGAGCAAAGTCGGCGCACCTTCCGTGCCTTTGCGCTCGGCAAGGACGATGGGGGGCGCGGCATTTCCCTTCTCAATCGGGGGCATTATGAGTTCAGCCGTAAATCCGAGTTTTGTGAACCAAGTTTTCCACCAAAGGGCACAGTCCGCACATTCGCGAAGCGCGGCGGGATCCGCGCCAATAGATTTAAAGCGCAGAAGTTCGAAATACTCTTTTTGGACGGAGTTTTCCATAACCCCCTCCTCATTTCTCGTGGAGAACCCCGTCCTCAAGCGTGAGGGTTCTATCGCAAATCGCCGCTGCCGCTGGAGAGTGAGTCACCAAAACGAGTGCTGTTTGCTTATTCTGGGAAAGTTCGGAGAGAATACGCAAGATATCCGCGCCTGTCATCGCGTCAAGGTTGCCCGTCGGCTCATCCGCGAGGACGAGATCGGGGTCCGTCACCAAAGCCCGCGCGAGAGCGACGCGTTGGCGTTCGCCACCCGAGAGTTCCGCTGGTAAATGCTTGGCACGCGCCTCAAGTCCGACACGCGAAAGAAGTTCCTTCGCACGCTTTATCGCGGCAGGACCATAGTCGCCCTTGCGAACCCGCGTCGGAAGAAGCACATTCTCGAGCACCGTTAACTCGGGCATCAAGTGAAACGCCTGAAAGACAAAGCCAAAGTTTGACGGACGCGTCACCGTGCCCGAGGTTGGCTTAAGGAGTCCGCCTAAGATATGAAGGAGGGTTGACTTTCCCGCGCCCGAACGCCCCACAATCGCGACTTTTTCGCCTGGACGCACGGAAAAATTAACGCCACGCAAGACTTCGATGGGTTTTTGACCAGGAATCTTGAAGCGCTTCTTTACATCTATCGTGCCTAAAACTATCGACATTTGAGTCCCCTCCTTATTCATTCAGCGCCTTAACGGGATCTTTAAGTGCCGCGAGCGCGGCAGGGACAAGGGACGCAAGAAGTCCGAAGACATAGACAATCAAGACGGACCACACGATATCCGAGAAAACGATGCGGTGGGGAATGCGGGCGAGTCCATAAACGGACTCAGGGAACACGCTCACCCCGATATGGGCTAGCCACTCGACGATACTCTGCAAGTTCGTGAGTATCGCCCAGCTCGCGAGGAGCCCGAGGATAATCCCGAGGGTGCACTGAA
This sequence comes from bacterium, assembly GCA_963661055.1. Taxonomy (GTDB): domain Bacteria; phylum Verrucomicrobiota; class Kiritimatiellia; order RFP12; family UBA1067; genus UBA1067. The sequence continues at coordinate 10,174 of CAVLAC010000010.1, forward strand.
TCATCCCGTGCGTCATAAAGACCGCCATAATTTGTCCGCGACGGAATCCGAGGGCTTTCAAAAGCCCGATTTCGGGTGTCTTTTGCACAGTTAAGACGAGCAAAGTATTCATTACGCAGAAAAGCGCGACGAGGGAGATGAGAAGAAGCAAAACCGCCGTCATATTCTTCTCAACCGCAAGTGCCGCGAAAAGCTCGCGGTCCGCTTCTTGCCAAGTAATTTGCCGTAGCCCTGGGCGCACCGCCTTTATCTCTTCGCTAATGCGGGCAAACACCTTCGCATTGGTGGGTTCTGCAGTCTTAATGTGCACGGCAAAAACGCCTTGCTCCATACCCATCAGGTCGCGAACTGCGTCAAGGCTCGCCGCGACATAACCCGAATCGTAATCATACTGTCCGCAAGAGAATATGCCACCGACCTTCCACTTAAGGGGCAAGTAGACCTCGTCCTTCGCGGCGAGGGTTTTCGGAGAGTATATCGTCACCTCATCACCCACCCAAACACCTAACTGCCGTGCGACATGGCGTCCGATAATAAGTGTATCGGGCTCTAAATCGAAAGTTCCCGCGAGCGGCTTGCCCACACGATACGCCTTCTTGAAGTCATCCCCTTCTACGCCAAGGATAATCGGCGCGAGGACGCGTCCGCGATACGAGAGGAGTACCCGCGTATCAATCTCGGGGGTCACGCTCGTCACGCCCGAAATCGTACGAAGCTTTTCCGCAAGCGGTATTTCGTTCGTGACCACGCTCCCGACGGACGGCACAAGCGAGATGTGGGGCTTAAAATCGAGGATTTTCTCTTCCCAAATATCGCCGAACCCCGTCATAACGCCGCGCACAACAACGACGGCGGTAATCCCGAGCATAACCCCTAGGATAGAGACGAGGGTAATAACCGAAGCGACGGAACGCTTGGGTTTGAGATACTTAAGAGCAAGAAAGAGCGGAAAGGACATTAAATGTCAACCTCAACGCCTACATCGTCAGAACGGTCCACGGCATTCGAAGACTTAGAGTCGTCATCATGCACTTCCGCCGTCGCTTTCGTTTGGGAAGTCGGCAAATAGCGGTAGTAGACCATCAACTGCAGGGCGACAAGGCAGGTGCTCATCACATCGCCTTTGTAGCCATCTTGACTGCAATTGTAATAGCCTTGCTTGTGAGGCTTGCCCGTCCAGTCCTTAATGGACTCAGGGAGCGTCGTGAGGGTGCTCGTGTAGAGCTTCTTCATCGCGACATTCCACTTCTGCCAAGCGACTTCGTCCGCTTTTGCCGCGCCTTCGCGCATACCCGCCTGATATTTACACTGGGTCGCGTAGTAGCAGTAGTACTGAGCATTCCCGCCGAGGTTGTTCTGCTCTTGCGAGAGTTCTTTCGCGTTAAAGGTCGGCTGCCATGTCTTCATAAAGTCAAGGGCTTTACGAACCTCGGGCTGACTTGAGAAGCCAAGAAGCTGCATCGCGAGGCATCCTGTCGCCGTCAACCCCGTAGGACCGCCACCCGCCGTGTAGTTAAAGCCGCCATTCTTGAAGTTGCGCGTCTTTAGACACCGCATCGCCTTTTTAATGCACTCGTCGAGTCCGTCTGGATGCAATCCCGCCATTTTACCCGCCTTAAGCGCCTGAAGTGCCCAACCCGCGAAGGACATATCATCGCGCGTCGATTTGGGGTTAATCTTGTAATCCCAACCTCCCGTCGGAGACTGTCCTTTCACAATACGGTCAAGGCACATCATCGCCGTCTCTTTGCAGTTCGGGTTTTTTGTCATACCATACGCTTCGCAAAGCGCATAGGTCGCAATCAAGAAGGCATATTCATTGCCATCCACGCCCACCATTCGTACGACAGGGCCTGGGCGCACCGAGCTAACGAGGAACTCTATCGCCTTTTGTACCGTCGGGCCAAAGTCCTTCTGGTACGGCGAAGGTGCACCCGGGTATTCGCCGTGGGCGAGGTAAGTCAAAACGGCGAGAGCCGTGTTGGCAAGCGGATTCATTCCCGTCGCCCAGCTTCCGTTTGGCTTCTGTACGCCCTTGAGCCACCACAAAATCTTCATAACGGCGGCTTCGGTCTGGCTATCGCCATAGCCCGCGCCACCACGCGTCGCCGCGCCAATCGAGCCCGGATTACGCGACCCCGTCATAGCCTTCATCTTTACAGGCGAGTCGACGAACGCGACCGAATCTTGCGCGGCGGGTTTCGCCGAGACGGTTTGTTGCTGGGCGGGCGCGGCGGCAGGCGCGACCGTGGTCATTGGGCCAGGCGTTGCCACATCCACCATAATCTCAACATCCTCGAGTGGCGGCGGCTCTATGTCGTCTGGCGGTTCTTCCGCAATTTCTTCGAGGGACTCTTCCGCCGAATCGTCTACTTCGCCAATACGGATTTCTATCGTCTTTTTCGCCTGCCCCGTGACTTCCGTCATAACGATAAGGACAATGACGAACATAACAACCGTCACGCACGCAATTAGAGGTGCCGCGAGACGCTGAAGCTCAATACGCGCAATCTTGTATTCGCGGGAATTGCGCGGCTTAGAAAAGCCCTTCATCATCGCGATAACGCGCTTGAAGAAGCCTTCCGTCTGGAAGCGCTCATTAATCTCTTCGAGCTTAAATTCTATATCTTCACTTAGTTCCTCGGGGGTCTCTTCCATAATCTCATCCTTCTTTTAGACCTTTAGAGTGAAAACACGCTGACACTAAAAAGCTCATTCTTGTAGCAAATGTCGAGGACATCCACGAGCGCCTTATGCGGACTATTCCCCGCGCACTTGATGATAATCGGCGTCTTCTTCGAGGTACGGGCAATGTCGTGAAGGTTCTTATCGAGTCCCGAACGGTCAACTTCGCGTCCGTTGTAGATAATTACGCCCTGCGCGCTGCCATCATAGCGGCGACCAATTTCGATATTCACCGAAACATCGTCCGACGCTTCGCTCGAGCTACTCGCGGCAGGTGCGGGCCTATTCACATTGAGTTTTGTGAAGAGATCTTCCTGCTTAATCGTAACGACGAAGAAGATGATGAGTTCGAACACCACGTCAATCATCGGCGTGAGGTCGAGCTGCGGATTTTCTTGTTCCTTCCTAGCCATATTACCTCACCCTCTTTAGACGCTTGCGTTCATGGGTCTTATCCTCGCCAATCGCGACGAATGAGATACGCCAAATCTTCGCCTTCGTGCACGCGTCCATCACTTTACGGACGGCATCGTGTTGCGTGGCAAAGTCGGCTCGAATCATCACGGGGAATTCGCGATGGAGCTTATCGTAACGCGCCTTCACGCGGCGATACACATCGTCGGGGGTCAGCGTCACATCGCCCATCGAGATACGCCCATTTTGCGCGATATCAATACGCATATGGTCGGGCGGCAATTCATCTGGCGTAAGCACAATGCCGTGCCGCCCATCCTCCAGCTCAATGGTCTCATCCTTCTTCTGCGCTTCGGTCAAAGTAACCACGAAGAAGATGATGAGCTCAAAGACGACGTCAATCATTGGCGTCAAATCGAGCTGCGGATTTTCTTGATCCTTCCTAGCCATAGTTAGGAACTCACTTAAGCTTGAGGCACTTCCTCTGCAGGCACCTCTTCCGCGCCCGTATCGACTTCAACATTACGAAGTCCGTTCAGGAACTCCATCGTCACGGCGGTCATACGCAGAATAAGGCGGTTGGCGTTATTACGTAGCGAATAGAACACCGCGATACACGGAATAGAAATACACAGACCCGCCGCCGTCGTCCAAAGCGCCTGACCGATGGAGTTCGCGAGTGCTGCCGCGTCGCCTGCACCGCCCGAAGCGAGAGCTTCGAACGTCAAAATCATTCCTTGCACCGTACCGAGCAAGCCAAGCGAGGGACCCAAGTTGCCACAAACCGAGACCCAGTTAAGGCGTTGCATAAGCTTCTCTTGTTCGAGATCCGAGGCGGCAGTAACCGCTTCCTGAATAACATCAAAGCCTTCCTCAACATGCTGGAACGCGGCAGAAAGGATGTTCGACATTGACGAGGGGGTATTCTGGCAAGCTTCCATCGCCGCGACAATATCGCCTTCGCTCATCGCCGTCTGCACCTTCTCAATAAGCTTATTGGGCATCAACTTCGCGGGTTTAATCAGAATCGTACAGTCAATAGCGAAGTAAATCGCGAGCATACCGTCGCCAAAGAGGGCGAACCAGAGGAGCATACCGACGACACCCGAACCGAACACGATTTCATAGAAGCCACCGCCCGAGGAAGAAGACGCTTTCGCATCCGCACTCACGGCTTGACCATCTTCACCAGTAAGCTCCTGTCCATAAGTGTGGAGGGCTGCGACGGGCGCGGCACACGTACCGATTAGGATTGCAAGTGCCGCCAACGATTTCTTGAACTTTGTCATAATTTTTACTTCTTTTAGTTGTGAAAGATTAGTGAAAGAGAGTTAGAGATTAGAGGCTACGCGCCTGAGTGCGCAAGCTTTCCGCCCGCGCCGCCATACCGAGCTTATCAAAGCACTGCGCCGCCTTTTGCATAGCCGTCGCACGCGCCATCTTGCACGGTTCATCGTTGTACATCAAAGCTACGCGCAAATACGAGTCGGTCAATGCCTTACGATAAGTATCAGGTCCCTCAGGGCCCGCCGCGAGAATCATATCGCCGCGCATAACGAGTGCTTCCGCACCCGTCGCCCGATCGCCGCTTTCCACGGCGAGGCGCAAGCAGTTCTCGAGCTGCGTCGATTTACCAAGCTTCAGCAAAACTTGCCAATACGAAGGCGCGAGTTCGCCAACATACGCCGCCTCACGATTATCATTGATGATAAGCCGCGCCGCCTTTTCTGCCGCCTGAGCCTGCCCCGCCGCGAGATGTGCCTCGACGAGGTAACGCGCGGCGGGCTTATCCCAGACGAGCATCTTGTAGGTACGAACAATGGCTTCCAAATCCTTAATCGCCGAAGCGCCCTTGCCACTCTTCACGAGTTCCACCGCACGGTCGAAAGTCTTGGGCTTTTCAATCTCAAGGTCGGTTACATCGTCCAACTTAAATTCGACGGTCGTATTCTTGGAAGTGACCGAATACGCCTTTGAGCGGGCTTGCCACTCAATGTCGCCCGTTTTCGCACCCTGCGCCGTGCGAATCGTGCCTGGAATCGCCCAGAGCGTCGAAGCCGCCAAAATCGCGGGTATCGCCAATGTCAATTTATTCATGTTTCTCTCCTTCAGATTGTTCACTTGCCGCAGTCGCGTCCGACTTCGTGACGACTCCCGCCGCTTTAGCCTTGTTGATGAAGTTCTGCACTTCCGTCCGCGCACGCCCTTCAGGGAAGTATTGCATATACTCCTCACCGAATGTCAGCACATCCGCCGCTTGGGCATCGCCCATCGCCGAAAGTAGCGGCAAGAGCGTCTCATACGCCCGCTCCAAGTTCTTGCATTCACCTGCGGACATCTTATCAAACGGATGCTCCGCCGTCGGACGCCGCGACTGCAAGAAGGCCTTCAAGCCCGCCGCCGTCAATTCACGCGTTTCCGCCGCGCGCTCATCAAGCCCCATTTCCTTTTCGGCGTTCATACGCTTCACGCGAATGTCGGCGGACATCAAATCGACCGAATCCTGTTCCCATTGCTCTTTCTTGCGCCAGTAGCCGCGCAACTTCTTAATCGCCGCAATTGCCGCGCCGAAGTGTTTGCCGCGCAAGGTGTCGTCCTTCTCGGTGCGACCCTGCTCAGAGGCAACTTCCGCAAGCAAAAGGTTCGCGTCTGCGGCAATTGCGAGGCGAGACATCCGCTCATCTTGGAGGTAGGTATCGAGCGCGTCACGCGCTTCAGCATACGCCTTCTGCTTATAAAGGGACTGCGCCTGCCCGAGCCGCGCCTTGGCGACGACCTGCACCTGATTCGTGCCCGCCTTGGAAATTGCCTTCTCAAATGCCTGATTCGCGAGTTCCCAGCTCTTCGCATTCACAAGCGCCTCGCCCGCATCCACGAACTGCCCAGCCGTATAGGCACCATCCGTATTCAGCATTTCGCGATAGACATCCGTCCCTTCCTGAACGAGCCCCATCTCAATGAGGCTACGCGCCAAACGCGGCTTTGCATTCTTCGCCTCGTCCGAATCAGGGAACTCCCGCGAGAGGCTATCGAGCGCCGTCTTCGACTTCGCCATATCGCCAAGCGCCGTGTAAATCGTGCCGAGTTTCACATACGCGGCTTTCGCGTACTTGCCCTTCGGGAACTGCTTCACATACTGCTCAAGGCTCGCCGCCGAACGCTTACGGAACGCTTCCAGCTTGTCGGCAGGCTTCGTAATGCGTCCCCAGCAGTCGCCCACGAGATAGAGCGCAGCTTCCTTCAATTCACGATATTTCGCCTTATCGTCCGTCGAAACGGCGGGGTCGGCAAGTTTCTCGTCCGCCTTCTTCGCGAAGTCCATAAATTGCTTGATGCCACGGATAATCTGCGCCGAACCTTCCTTCAACTGCGCCTCAACCGCCTCGGGGGTCTCATTCGTTTCCGCCGCCTTGAAAATGTCGAGACCGTCCTTCTGATACATCATCGCGAGCTTCATCTGCGCCTGCATACTCTGCAGCGGCGAAGTTTCGACTTTGACATACCGAGAAAGTGCCGCGAGCGCATTCTTGCTATCGCCCTCTTCCTCATAGCACGCCGAAAGCTGGGAAAGCGCGAAGGCATATTGCGTCGAATTTGTGTAATACTGGTCAATTATATTGTAGAATGCAATCGCCTCACGGAACTTCCCCGCCTTTTGCGCCTCATATGCCATTGCGGAAGCCGTCACAGGGGCTTGCACATGCTTGCGGTAGTTCGTCATAAACGCCTTGTAAAGCCCAACGGACCGCGCGGCATCGCCATACGCCTTTTCCTTGCCCGCAAGACGAAGGACGGCGTTGCCCGCTTCCGTCATCATCGCTTTATCCTTATAGTTGGCGAAGCGTTCCGCCAAATACCCTTCTACAGCGTCCGCGTCAATACGCAAATCTTCCTTCTTGGTCTTCTCTTCAGGCTTGAGACGGACAATCTGGTCGAGGTAAGCGGAAGCCAAGTTCTCGACGGCGCGAATTGCCTCGGGACACTCTGGATTCGCCGCAAGTGCCGCGTAGTACTCCTTAATAGCGGCTGGATAGTCGCGCTCGGCGAGTTTGTCATCCGCCGCCTTGAACTGCATTGCCCGCACTTTCGCCATCTGCTCAGGTGTCACATTGGTCTTAATCTTCGCACCATAGTTCTTTTCAGCGAAGAGGCGAATCTTTTCCGCCAAATCACCCGCTGGTGCCGCCCAAGTGGACTCCGGATACTGAACGAACACATTGAGCGCGTGGTTATAAGCCCCCGCACCATTGCGCTTGCCACTCTTCGTCTTCGCACCAAACATTAGATCCTTGATGAGGTTGTCATCGTGCTTCGGCTTCTTGAACTCCGCTTCCGCCTCTTGCCACATCATATCCGCGAGCAAATAGCGGCAGGTCGGCATAGGCGAGAGCTTCAGAAGCCCGAGGTGTCCGTCAGGGTCAGCTTCCTTAATCGACTTATGAAGTTCCGCGAGCTGATCCATATAGTCGTCAATCGTCCCTTGGGCACGGTCAATGCGTCCGCCGAGCAATTCCAAGTGCGCCTTCATTGCAATGGCGCGTCCGAAGAAGATGGGCTTATCCTGCTTCCAAAGGAGCTTATCAATATACTTACGAGCCCCCGCGAGGAAGTCCTTGCGCTTCTTCTCGTCCTTCGCCTGTGCCGCGAGGCGCAGGTACATATCCGCCGTCTCGCTCGCGACATTACACCAAATATTGTCGTCTTCGTCCGAGCCCTTCGGATTCAAGTTCTCGAGCAAGCCCTCATAAATCTTGCACGCACCCTCAAAGTCCTTCGCCAAAACAAGGATCTGTCCATATTGATAACTCGCCTGCCGATGGAAGGTGCTCAGCTCCTTCGTCGGCTTCGGATACTTCTTAAAGAATTCACCGTAAATCTTCTCGCAGTCCGCCTTGCGTCCGCGCATAAAGTAGTTATTGGCGACCTCGAGACGCGCCGCCCAGAACTTCGCGCCATTGCGGTCAGGAAGCGCGGCAATCTTCTTTTCCGCCTCATCAAACTTGTTCAGGCTCAGGAGACCGCGAATCTCAATCGCGAAGAATTGCGTCTCACTCTCAGGCCACTTCTTCTTCGTCGCGGCAATGACAGGCTCCGCGAAATCTGGGAAGCCATTATCAATGAGCGCTTCGACATACGCAATCTCATTGCGCAAAGCCTCATCGACTTTCGTCTCTGCCGCCGCCTCCTCCGCAGGCTTCTCAGCCTCCGCAGCGGAAAGCGCAAACGCTGCGCTCAAGGCTAGTGCCGACGCTACCAGCCCGCTCGAAAAACTCTTCCTAACTTTCATCATAAAACTAGTATACACTTTCTTTCGCAGAAACGCAAGCGGTTTTTGCACTTCGGCACGCGAAAAGAGATGGAAAGGTCGGCTAAGCCGTTAAAGAGTTCAGAAAGTTCTGGACACGCACGAGGAGTGTTTTGGGGGTAATATGGAAGATAACTTTCTTTATACCTTCCTTGACGCGTATCCTAAACGGAGGCCGCCCACGGACCGTAAAGTCATAGTTAATCCCATTCTTCTTAAGCAATTCAACGCCAAACTCTTCCCAGTAGCCCTTATGCACGACATCCAAGAACGGAAACTCCTTGGTGTATGTGCCCAAGATAGGACGCGGCTCATCCGCGACCTCAAAGCTTCCGCGCCGCTCAAAGTCCCAAATGATCGTTTTGCCGCGTGCGATACGCTTCAGAAACTCGCGATTCCAAAAGCCCGCCTGCGTGGCAATGCAATAGGCAGTATTCTTCTTGTACTCGCCCAAATCTCCTTGAAATGGCAATTGCGGACGCGGCGAGGGGATCATCCGTAGATTTGCCACGTTAAACTGCCGCGCTTCATCGAGACGCTTAAGGATTTGCTTCGTATTAACAGGCTCTGTCAGAAAATAATCATCGCAAAGCATAATGACATAGGTGGTTTTAATCTGGTCGAGCGCGGCAATTAGGAGGTCGCACCAATATCTGCCCGTCCCACAGGCAATTATGCGGTCAAATACCCCGCCCCCTTCTATATCGGGCGTGGTCTCCGTCACCAGCACAGTCTCAAACGGACAGTCCGCCCAGTATTTACGCCACAGGATAGAGAACGGACTCAAGAGGTCCGCATACTTATCGCACGAGGCGACGAGAACAGTGCTATCATAGTTCATTGACATAGCGCTCCTTTAAACTATTTAACCAACTCGGCTAGCCTCCCTCGGGGAAAATTAAGCTTTCAATTCAGAAAGCGGAACATTTGCGCCAAATCTTCCTTAAAAGAAGAATCCGCTACCGCACACATCGGCGCGAACCCATTCCTCGAGTAATAATTGAAAAGAGTATCATTCCCTTTCTGATAGTCAACAAATACAATATTACCCCCTAGACTCTCACGAATCTGCCGAAGGTGCATCAATATACCTGACATCAACTCATCGCCCGAGATAGCCTGTTTATTCTCCAAAGCAAAATTGCGTCCAAGTTGCGCTATTAAATATGCTGAGAACTCATAGCATCCTGTCTTCTCATTCACGCGGCAAAACTCAGAAAGCTCGCCTTGAACTTTCTCTGAAAGAGCCTTTGCATTTAGCGACAACGGCTTGCTAACAAGCGTATAATACGCCAAAATAGTCTTGCCATCGGGCGAAAGCACCAAATGTGTCGCGGAGATATTGCGTTTAGCAAATCGCTCAGCTCTCAAATGCAGAAACTCATCCACCTCTTTATTCTGCTTAAGGCACGAGAAACTTGCAAGAAATCGCTTAACCTCGCCCCTGCTCTTACCCATCCGCCAAACACTAAGCGGGACAACAATAGGCGTACTCATCTAGCACGCTTTCTCACATGTACCCTCGTTTTGCGAGTAGCGGGAGGGACAGCCTCCGCGCTCGTAATTATGCGCCAAGGCATAACTACTGGCGTGGTTGCCTTGCGCGAATTACGAACAAACGCCGCCGCGAAGGCTTGCGCTTCCTTCGGATCGTTTATCGCAAAGTTTGCGGTTATACTCGATGTTGCCATATTTCTTGCACTTTCTGACCAATAGTATACCAAAATATTGCCTCCGCGTCAATACCACTCTGCGTAATTTCCTATCCGCGAACTCACGCGAATTGCCCCGAATGTGCGGGGTGTGCGGAGGGCGGGAAAATAACACCGCGGTGTTTTGCTCGAGAGACCGCAGTCTTAAAAAATAACACTGCGGTCTTAGAAAATATGACCGCGGTCATATTTCCCTCGCCTCCGCATCCCTCACTCCCCCGCCTCCTAAGGGGCACCCCCCACGCCCCTTGACCAGCCTCTGCGGCATGGGGTCAGGACTGCCGCGATTGCCTTAGGCAGAAGATGGCGTATGCCGCGACGAGGAGTTCCGTTACTGGGATTGCCCACCAAAGTGCCGCGCCCCCAAAGAACAGAGGCAAGACCAATATCAGCGCACCCGAGACAACGAGTCCGCGCGAAATGGAGACTATAAACGACACTTTCGGCTTCAATGTCGCCTGAAAGTAGTAAGTAGAGAAGACATTGAACGGAAGGAACACAAACGCGAGCGCATAAACACGGATAATCCCCGGCGCAACCGCGAGGACAGACGCCGTCGGACGCATAAAGATCTTTACGAAGGCCTCGGGTATGGTAATGAGGAGCGTAAGCCAAAAGAGGCTAATGAAAACCGTCGTCCAAATTGAGTACCGCAAGGTCTGGGCGACGCGTCCGTATGCCCCCGCGCCATAATTCTGGGAGAGAATCGGCTGCGCACCCTGTCCGACCCCGTAGCCACAGCACTGCACGAAAGTACTAACCATAACTATAACACCATAAACGGCAAGTTCGTCTGTGCCGAGGTACTTCAGGATCTGCCGATTGAAAAGCACCGTCAATACACCCATTGCAATATCAATGAGGAACACCGAAAAACCCACTTCTACTATCTTGCGCGAGAAGAGGATGGGGGCTAGGGGCAGGTCTATCCGCAAGGTATTATGCGGATGCAAGAAGTGCGTGAGCATAACAGCAACAGTAATCGTCTCGCCAATCACCGTCGCCAAGCCCGCACCAAAGATGCCCGTATTGCAAGTAAAGACGAAGAAATAGTCGCCGAATACATTGAATACGCCACCCGCGAGCACGGCAACGGTCGCAAGTTTCGGGTTGCCGTCATTGCGCAGAAACGCCATAAGGATATTGGCAAAGACAAAGAGCGGTACGGACCACTTTACAGGCTTCATATAACGCCGCGCTAAATCGAGGAGCTCGCCTTCTCCGCCAAAGAGTTGGAGGAGCGGAACCTCAAAGAAGTTGAGCGCAATTGTCGCCGCCGCCGAAAGTGCCGCGCCAAGCAAAAGCGCGGATGTGAAATAGCGATTCGCGGGAGCCGTCGTTGCGCGAGCACCCCGACGGACCGCATACAATACCGAGCCGCCAATTCCCGCGAGAAGTCCGAGCGAGAAAAGGATATTCCAAATCGGCGCAATAATCGCCATAGCCGCGACACCCAAGGGACCGTGATATTGTCCCACAACTGCCGCGTCCACGAGCGAATAAATGCTCGACATAAGGGCCGAACCAAAAGCGGCCACCAGAAACTTTCGGTACACACCGAAGATATTATCTGTCAACACGTTCATAGTTTTACTCCTTTATGTTGAATATGAACGCGGCATATTATAGCATATATGTATCTTATGTCAATAGCAAAGTTCCAAACGCAGTTCCCTCAACAGAAAACACCCGCACGAGCCGCCTTCCTCATTCTTCAGTGTGCCGCGAATCGGCTTCCGTCTGTTCCGTGGTTAAAAAATCGCCGCGTTCTCAGCCCCGAAGGGGCTATCTAATAACGCTCTCTGCGTTCTCTGCGGCTCAGCGTGAGATAAAAAACACCAAAAAACTTGCGGAAAGTCAAAAAAGTACACCCTAAAGCCCCCGTAATTTGGTATAATATTACATATGAAGCATATGAAGAAAAAAGCGAATAGTCCGTTGAGATCGTGGCTGGTGATTGCCCTCATCGCCGCCGTCTTCTTTTCGATGTATCGGTTGAACCCCAACCGAGCCGAAATGCGTGTCTTATCACAGCGCGAATTCTATACGGCGCTCGAGCAAAATCTCATTGCCGAACCCATTACGCGCGTCATAGATCGTGACGAGGGCGAGACCTTCCTCACGGGCATTCTGCGCTCCGAAGCCGCGCCTGCCCCAACAGAAAAAGAGGCGGGAGCCCCTGAAACTGCCGCGCCCGCGAAAGTCGCCTTTCGTGTCCCTCTCGTGCCAGGCGAAAATGACGCGCTGATGCAGGACCTATTCCGTCGCGGACTCAACATCAAAGTTGAGACGCGGCAGAGCACATTCTCCCCATTCATCACTCAGCTTCTCTTCTTCTTTGGCTTCCTCGCCCTCTTCTATTGGTTTATGGGACGCCGCGCGGGCGGTAGCAGTGGCGGAATCTTCGGGATGGGCAAGTCCCGCGCCAAATTGCTCACAGGCAAAGAGGAGCGCAAGCGCGTCACTTTCAAGAATGTGGCGGGCATTGACGAAGCCCGCAATGAAGTGCAGGAAGTCGTCGAGTTTCTTAAGACACCTGAGAAGTTCCGCAAGATTGGCGCTCGCATCCCGAAGGGCGTCCTTCTCGTCGGACCGCCCGGCACAGGCAAGACCCTACTCGCCCGCGCCATTGCGGGAGAGGCGGGGGTGCCCTTCTTCGCGATTTCGGGCAGTGACTTCGAGGAGATGTTCGTCGGTGTTGGTGCCTCGCGTATGAGGGATATGTTCGCGGAAGCGAAACGCCGCGCGCCCTGCATCATCTTCATTGATGAGATTGACTCGATTGGTATGAAGCGCACTGGCGCGGGGGCTCTCGGCGGAAACCACGCCTATGAGCAAACCCTGAACACCCTACTCGTTGAGATGGACGGCTTCGACGCGAACGAAGGCATTATCGTCATTGCCGCGACCAACCGTCCCGATACACTCGACGCGGCACTTCTGCGGCCAGGTCGCTTTGACCGCCAAGTCATTGTCGATTTGCCCACCCTCAAGGGACGCGAGGAAATCCTCAAGCTCCACGGCAAGAAGATTAAGTTCGCGAAAGACGCGGACCTCAACCGCGTCGCTCGTGGCACGCCTGGCTTCTCGGGTGCCGATCTCGCGAACCTGCTCAATGAAGCAGCGCTCCTCGCTGTCCGTAAGGGACTCGATGCCGTCGACCGCGTCACTTTGGATGAGGCGCGTGATAAGGTCATTTGGGGCTCGGAACGCAAGAGCGCGGGCTACTCCAAGCACGACCGCGAGATTACGGCTTGGCATGAGAGCGGGCACGCCCTTCTGCAACTCCTCCTTAAGAACACTGACCCGCTCCATAAGGTGACAATTATCCCGCGTGGACGAGCACTCGGCGCGACGATGTCCCTCCCCGAGAAGGATGTCCTTAATCGCACGAAGGCGCAATTCCTCGATGAGATTGTCGTGATGTGTGGCGGACGCATTGCCGAGGAGATGTTCACGGGCGACATTTCGACGGGCGCGGCACAAGACCTCGCTATGGCTACCGACACCGCTCTCAAGATGGTTTGCACCTATGGTATGTGCGACAAGTTCGGCTTTAGAACCGTCCGTGCGAAGAGTCCGTTTACGAATGAAACCCTCCCGCCGCCCTTCAGCGATGAAACAAGCCGCGCCGTGGATGATGAGGTCAATGAACTCGTCCATCAGGCGTACGCCAAAGCAACGGAACTCCTCAAGTCCAATCGCGATAAGCTCGAGAAACTTGCCGCGACACTGCTTGATAAGGAATCGATGGACGGACGCGATGTCGCCGAGCTCCTCGGAATCCCCTTTGAGGATACGCCTCCTGAGGAAACTCCCGCGACGGAATCCACCCCAACCGAAGAACCCACAAAAGAGGGAAACCCGACATGATATCCGTTACGGCGATATTGCAGATAGTTATCCTTTATTTGGTCATCTACACCATCTTAAAGGGCGCGAAAGGATCACGCTTTGGACAAGCCCTCGCGGGCATTGGTATGCTCGCGGCAGTTCTCGCGGCGTGTTCGTATGTCTTGCACTTCGATGTGCTCTCGACGATCCTCAAGTTCCTACTCGCCTATCTCGCCATTTCGACAGTCGTAATCTTCCAACCCGAAATCCGTCGCATTCTCGCGACGGTAGGGGCGCTCGGCTACTTCGAGAAGCCTAAGCACTACGCCAATGGTTCGGCGACTCCCGAGCTAATGTTCGAGATTATCCGTGAGCTTTCGGAAGCCAAGGCGGGTGCCCTTTTCGCCTTCGAGCGCGGCATTTCTCTGCGTGGCTATGAGGAGACGGGCATTACGACGGATGCCGTCATCTCCCGCGAACTTATGCGCACCATCCTCACTCCCCCGCTCCCCCTCCATGATGGCGGCATTATTATAAGGAACGGACGCCTCGCCGCAGCGCATTGCCTTTTCCCAGTCTCGAATAATCCGAACCTCATTGCCCACGGGATGCGCCATCGGGCGGGTGTTGGTCTTTCAGAAGAAACTGACGCGCTCATTATCATTGTCTCGGAAGAATCGGGTGTCGTCTCGCTCGCCCACAATGGTAAGCTCATTCGCTTTGTGGATGAGGGCGATAGCTCGTCCCTTCGGCGTTGGCTCAACAAGGCGCTTACGCGTGATGAGGGCAACAAGTTCTTGACGGCGATTGTCGACTTCCTGCAAGCGCGGCTTCAGGCGAAAACCAAGCGCGGCAAAGCCCCCAAGGCGGAAAAGAAGACAGAACCCAAGGCTGAAACCCCTAAAAAGGAGTCCAATGAAAAGCAATCTTGACCTCAAATCAATTGGCACGGCAATTGGCGGCTCCCTAACACGCAATTGGGGACTTAAGCTCATTTCGCTCATCCTCGCCATTGTTATCTACTATGTACTCGCGGGCTCTACAACAGAGCACGATACGCCACAATATGACAAGCAACACTTCATCAAACGGTAATACAATCGTCCATTCGGGGCGGCACAATATTGTGGGGTGGATTCTCATCCCACTTTCCCTCTTCCTTTTTGTCTCGCTCCTCACCTACGAATGGCAGTCCATCGCCTTTATGCAGACTCCGCCCAGTTCGCCGACTGCCAATTGGATGGGACCGCTTGGGAATTACACGGCGTACTATGGCTACTTACTTTTCGGTTTAGCCGTTTGGTGCTTGCCGATTATCTGCTTCTTGCTCGGCTTTTGCGTGGTCACGGAGCGCATTAACCCGATCGGACGCCGCGAGCTGTGGCTCTCGGTCTTCGTTATTGCGTTTGCTTGCCTCGTGCAACTTCTCGCGCAACATTTGCCGCTTATTAACCACGAAGTCGAAGTCCTTAACCTGCAAGCGGCGGGCGGAATCCTTGGTTATTTCATTGTTTCACGCGCCTTAACGCCGCTTTTATCTGATTTTGGTACAGGTGTCCTCATTCTCGTCATCCTCATTGCCGCGCTCATTGCCGCAGTTGGCGCGCGGGCACTCCTCGGCATTTTCAAGGGGCTCCTCCATTGGGCACTCAATCCCGCAATGCGCAAACCCGAGTCCGAGATGACGGACGACGAGCGCGCGGCACTTGAGGCGGCGCGTGCCGCCAAAGAGCAGGCGAAGCGTGAACGCGAGGAAGAGAAGGCGCGTATTCGTGCGGAAAAGGAAGCGGCGCGGGCGCGGCGGAATGCGCGTGAGCCCGAGCAACAGACCTTTATTCCGCCGCCCCCCGCACCCCCCGCGCCAGCACCTCGTGTTCGCGCGGCGGTTCCAAAGGCGGTGCCCGCAACAGATGACGCGGCAGATGAGCCTGAGAATAAGGGACCTTATATTCTGCCGCCCCTTGATTTGCTCAATCCCCTTAAGGCGGTCAATGCGGACCATAGCGATGTGGAAGAAATGAGTCGCCGCCTTATTGATACCCTCAAACTCTTTGATGTGGACGCGAAACTGAGCTATACGGTTAAGGGCCCCGTCGTCACGAAGTATGCCCTTCTGCTTGCACCAGGCGTCCGTTACCAGGTCGTCACGACGCTTGCGGATAACATTAAGGGCGCGCTCCACGCGAAGTCCCTGCGTATTGAGGCTCCTATTCCAGGCGAAGAATGCATTGGTATTGAAGTTCCGAACCGTAGCCCCGTCGGCATCTCCTTCCGCGAAGTTATTGAGTCCGAGGCTTGGAAGAATGCAAAGATGGAGCTTCCCCTCCTCTTTGGCAAGGACGCTTCGGGCAAGGAACTCATTGCGGACCTCGCGAAAATGCCCCATATGCTGGTGGCGGGCGCGACAGGACAAGGCAAGTCGGTCTGCCTTAACTCGATTATCTGCGGCTTATTGATGTCCCGCACACCCGAACAGCTAAAACTCATTATGGTCGACCCGAAGAGCGTGGAATTCACGCCTTATATGAGAATCCCGCACCTGCTCGTACCTGTCATTACCGATAACCGCAAGGTAGTCTTCTCCTTGCATTGGGCGGTCGCGGAAATGGAAAAGCGCCTAAAACTCTTCGCGAAATACCATGTGAAGAATATTTACGACTTCAACCACCGCAAAATTATCGTCCAGCAGGATATGTTTGATACGGGAACGGAAACTGAGCCGACCGAACCTCGCACCGTCCCTTATATCATTATTATCATCGATGAAGTCGCCGACCTCATGCAAGCGGCAGGCAAGGAAGTCACCCCCGACATTTCGCGTCTCACCGCCAAGGCGCGCGCGGCAGGTATCCATATCATTATGGCGACCCAGCGTCCAGACGCGAAGATTATCAATGGCACAATCAAGGCGAATATACCTGGTCGTGTCGCCTTTAAGACTTCGCAGTCCATCGACTCGCGCACCATTCTCGATGATACGGGCGCGGAAAACCTGATTGGACGCGGCGACATGCTCTTTAAGGATAATACAGGCGTTCTCATTCGTGCCCAAGGCGCGTGGATTAGCGATGAAGAAATCGCGAATATCACGGGCTTCATTGAAAAGCACTCAAACGTCCAATTTGATAAGCATTTCGCGACAAAACTCGGACGCGTCAAGGAGTCTTCGATTGACGACCCGTTCGCAGATAACGAGGACGACCCCGACAACCAGCCCAAGCCCGAGTCTTCCCCTTCTGAACAACGGGAACTCGCCCGCGCCAGTGCCAATGCGGACCTCTTTACTAAGGCGATTGAGGTTATCATCAACACTAACCGCGCCTCGGTTTCGCACTTCCAGCGCAAACTTGGCATTGGCTACAACCATGCCGCTCGCTTGTGTGATGAACTTGAAGAGCGCGGCGTTGTCGCCCCCCATAGTGGCGCAGGCCCTCGCACAATCTTACTCGACCAAAACCAACTGGAGGCTATTCTGCGCGGAAGTGATGCGGCAACGGAAGTCGCGGACTCCGTTCCGCCAACTGCCGCGGAGCCTAGCCCTGTTGAAGGCGATATGTTCGCCGAGTACATCGATACAGAATCTACAACTGAACAAGACGATACTGAAAGTTCTACGGAGGAATCATTATGATAGAGTTCGGCAAGACCTTGCGCGAGGCGCGTGAAGCAAAGGGGCTTACAATTGAGGATATTGTTAAGAAGACTCATATGATGAGTCGCCAAATTGAGGCACTCGAGAATGAGGACTTTTCCATTTTTGCTGCCCCAATTTACGGACGCGGCTTCGTGAAACTCTATTGTGAAACGGTGGGACTGGACGCGAAAGTCATGACCGCCGAGTTTATGGATATCTTCAACGGCAACCGCGAGCCAACGATTCGCACTCGTGAGGAAGCCCCTGCCGCGCCTGTGGCGACACCTGCTGCGCCAGCCCCTGCCCCTGAGCCAGAAGCGCCAGTTGAAGAGCCGATTCTCGTCCCTGAGACCACGCCGTACGAACCGCCGCGTGCACGCTATGCCGCGCCGACCCCCGAGAAATTCGAGGAACGCCGCGCTCTGCCGGGTAGCTCCTACTTCTGGCTGTGGCGTCCGTTTGTGCTCCTCGTATCTGCCGCGCTCATCATTTGGCTGATGTTCCTCGGGGTTCGCGCGCTCTATCGGGCAATGCAGACAAAGCCTGTTGAGGCAGCACCGACGCAAGAGAAGGCTTCTCAGCCCAAGACTCCCGCCGCACGCCAAAAGATTGTGGTTGAACCTCTTTATATTGACTAGCCCTAAATTATGTCGAAGAGTCGCTCTAAGAAGAAGAAATTAGCCGCACGCGCTTCCAAACGCGGAGGCAAATCGCGCAAAACGACGCGTTTCGGCCGCTTATCTCGCTGGGCGACCTTCCTCGCCATAATTTACCTCGCCCTTTGGAGTACCGCAGGGGTTTGGTTCGTCCATCACCCCAAACGGTGGCTCGACCAGAAGGCGGAGTCGTATCCGCTCATCTCAAACTTCCTTTGCTCTATTGGCAACCCTGTCGGAGACTTCACCGACTCCCTAGGCTGGACGGGGCACGACGCCGTTTATGAGTATGATGAGGAAGCCCCCAAGGGCGAAGTCCTCTTCGCGGGTGCTCCAGTTCGGGTGGGCGAGCCTGCCCCGAATGACATCCAAATCATCAATCGCGGCGAATTCATCATTGGCTGGTCAGCGAAATTGCGCCATCCCGTTTGGGTCGCCTACCATGTGCCGCGCGAGGCGAAGTTTGAAACGGGGAAGCGTCCAAGCTTCCAACGCGATAAGTCCGTTGCTAATTGTCCCCTTTCGGGGTCTTATGATCGCTCAGGCTATGATCGCGGACATATGGCGCCGAATTACGCTATTGCGACTCGCTTTGGCGCGGCAGAACAGAAGAAGACCTTCTTGATGTCCAATATCGCCCCCCAATCCCCTTCCCTGAATCGCGGCATTTGGAGGGAACTTGAGCGGCGCATTGCCGACTTATGGACCGCTCGCTGGGGCGAGATTTGGGTTATTGTTGGCTCAATTTCGGACTCCAATGAGACGCTTTCGGGCACGGATATTGATGTCCCCACCCAATACTATGCCGTGGTTGTCTGCCAAGAAAACCTCGATATTCGCGCTTTTGCTGTGCTTTTTGACCAATCCATCCCTTGGCACAGTTGGCCCACGCGCTATCTTCTGACTATCGATGAGCTGGAAGAGCGCACGGGGCTCGACTTCTTGCCCGATTTACCCGACTTCATTCAGCGTCCCTTGGAAGCAGAACTCCCCTCACGACTCTGGCCCATCCGCCCCATCGATGTCTTCCGCGAAATCGGTCTCCGCTTCAAGCGCTACTAAGACGTGGGTACGAGTTTTTGACGCAAAGACCTCTAAAAAATCTTTGCGTTTCTTTGCAAAATCCTTTGCGAACTTTGCGTCGTCGCTGTTAATATCTCACGCAGAGGCGCAGAGAGGAAGAGAGCGCGCTTCAGTTTTAACGCTTGCCATTGCTAGCAAGAGGATAAAACAGACCCTCCTAGCCCCGAAGGGGCTATTTAATAGCCCGCTTCGCGGTCTAAGCTTTACGCTCTTCGAAAAATCGGCTCTTCGGGCTTTTTAGTGGAAATGCCCCCTACACTATTGGCAAAAGGTTCA
>CAVLAC010000011.1:0-27710 GCA_963661055.1 bacterium
AACCCCCGACCTGCTCATTACGAATGAGCCGCACTACCAACTGTGCTAACCTGGCTTTGTGAATCGGTTGAATATTATACCAAATTTACGCCGCGCCCGCAAGGGGGTATTTCACCAAATCGCAAAAAGGGTTTGCCAACTTTGCGTCAATATGGTATTCTACCAGTAACCCTATAGGTGGGGGATGCGCTTCAGAACGGGCGCGCCTACGCTTCTCTATGGGAAACCAGCGCGGTGGTTTGCAAAAAGCAGCGCGGTGCTTTTATAAAACCAGCGCGGTGGTTTTGAGAAAGCAGCGCGGTGGTTTCCCGTTCCCCTCCTTGACGCAACCCGTTCTCCTGCGCTTCTCACCCTATAGTTGTCTTACTACGGAACACACGGAAGCCGCTTCGCGGCACACGGAAGAAGAGGAAGGCTCGTGCGGGTGTCACCCGACCCTACCTCTAACCTCTCTGCGGTCTCTGCGCCTCTGCGTAAGATAATCTCTCAAGCGCGACAGATATGTCTGGGCGAGTCGTCGCGAAGCCTAAAAGAAAGCCCCTCCCCAAAGCGGGTTGCGCCTTGAGGTGGGGCTTTAGCTTCTTTTACGAAGCGCTCACAAGGAGCCCGGTACGGACAGAGCTTTGCTCCGCCCCATCCTTCGTTGCATGCAACTTGAAGGTGAAGGTCAGGCTCGTACCTGCAGGAACGCTCGACAAGGCCGAAACCTCATCAAAACGCAAGTAGGTCGTGCTCTGCTCATTCGGCGTGAGGGTCGCGGACTTTGTCTCGCCATCCTCCTGCCAAGTGACGGATACACTATCACCCCAGTCCGCATTGAACGAGAGGTTCTTGCCAATCGCGAGAATGGACTTCGCCGCGACAATCTCATCCTTCGCACCACCAGGCGAAGTCAAAGACTCAACCTTGACAATAACCCCTTCGTCCACACGCTGCCACGAGAAGTCATCTATCGTCGCTTTCAGGTCCTTTGTGGCCGTAATCGTGACATGATAGGAATTCGCTGCGGAGAGCAGACGGTCTTCTCCGACCGAACCCTTGAGTTGCCCCGAAATGATGAACCAGTCGTTCACATTTACCGAGTAACCAGCAAGAGCACGGTCTTGCATAGCCTGGATGAAACCGCCGAGCAGTCCTTCCAGATCCTTAGTTTGCCCCCGCACATAGCCAGATGTCTTCGCATAGTTGACAATCTGGCGCAGATTGAGGGATTTGCGGTTAACTACGAGCGGACGCAAAAGCGCGCCGCCCGTCTTGGGGTTCCGTGCCGTAATGACGCGGTACTCCAATGTGGATTTTTCAGTTGTATCCATAGTAGATACTCCTTATATATACTGGTTATTTACAAAAGAACGCAACGCCGCCTTCCAGGCCGCCAACCAGTAGACAGCCTGACGCGCACATCGCGATGGGAACTACATAGCCCCCACATCTACTTATTAGCCATTTTCGTGAAAATCTGGTGTTCTTTTTTCGACAAGATTTATAATTGCCTGTTTTTGCACAAAACCTATGCGTTTTGAAACTCCGAAATGCCGCAAAGTGTTATTAGAGGCTTTCAGCGCTTAAGGATGAAGCAACATAATCGTCACACAATGTGACCGAATAATCATATATGTCACAACTAACAAAAGAAAGAGAGGTGAAAAATGAAAAATAGTTAGGTTAACGACAGTTATTTTATTGTACAATATATATCAAAGCAGAGATAGTCTGCGTAATTCATAAAAGGAATAAAATTATGATAAATAATAAAAATGAAGTAAAGCGTGCCCAAAGGTACGCATATAGAAATAAAGAAGCCCTTGCTCGTGCAGGGCATGAAACGGAGGACCTTGTCTCCAATTATATGGGGACACTTTCTCATGCATTGAAAAACTATGACGCATCGAAAGGAAACTGGGGCCAATTTAGTTCTGGTGTCCTTTCGAATGTCTTCAAAGATATGACAAAAGGCAACAAAAAATCGATAGGTTGCCAATTTGTCGGCTTAGACGACATTGCGGCAAGTTATGAGTCAAGCGAAGAAAGCGAGATGGAGAGTATCAACGGAGCAGACCGCCCCAAGAAGACACCCAATCACGCCTTCAAAGCTTCTTTGCTAGATCACATCCAAGCAAAGGAAGTAGAAAAGATGTCAAATACTGACCGTATTGACAATCTTGACTACATTGAACTTGCCAAAACGGTGTTCAAGGACGATTCACTCGCCTACGGAATCTTCCGTTATCGCTTCTTTGCCCATCACAATGTGAAACGGACCGAGCTCGCGGACATCTTTAAGGTGTCCGTTGAGAAGATTCGTTGGGTCGAGAAGAAGATTGCCTCCAAGGCGTCTGCATTTGACCTGAAACCGCTCACAGAAGACGAACAAAAGCGTCGTTTTCACAACTGCAAGGAGAAAAACAAGCGATATGATTATGAACCTGGCAAGAAGGTTGCCATAACAACAACTTATCGCCGTTAACGGACCGAAAAACACCGAGGGGGTTGCCCCCTTCTGATGCCCAACAGAAAATTTTCTGATGGGCATCAGAATTATTTCTGTTGGTCATCAAAACTCGCTCTGTTCGTGATGCTTCTAATGCCAGCAAACGAACCGACGCGTGCGGCGGGGTAATAGGGCCCTATGTCCCTGCGTGAGTGAGGGATTAGGACTATGAAACTCCGAGAAGAGAGGTCAACGATTTGACAAGAAATAACTGAGCATTACATGCCCAATGATTTGCTTGCCGAGCTCGCCCGAGTGAACAGCATCACGGCTATACCACTGGTAGGGGAGCTCTGAACCATAAAGCCAGTCATAGCACGGAACAAAGACATCCCACCACGCCATTTTGTTTGTCTGGCACAGGCGACGAAGCTGTTCGTAACCAAGGTCCATTCCATCCATAAGCCGATATTGCGTCCGCCCAAATGTCATCTTTGGCAACGGGGTTTTGCGGTCGTCTGGATTACACGGACGCAAATCAACCGATAGCGGATTGTTAACAAGTAAAACTTCACAACCGAGGCGGTCGCGCGCAACTTTCGCTACACGCACCATCGCGTCCGCGCCTGTCGGTCCAATATTTTGGCGCGTCCCATCTGCGAAGTTTGAAATGCCGCCAATGATAAGCAAGTCAGGACGATGGTCTGCGACATAACGATAGAAATTCTCCGCGAGAATGTAGTGCCAACACCCCGTGCCGCCGCGCATAGAGAGAATCCACTCAACATCTGACTTAGGGAATGTTCGCTTGACGAGAGCATGAAATTGAGAGTGGAATGTGTCTTGTACAATAGAATCGCCAAGCATCACGACGCGCCATGGACGCCCTGTTTCGAGAGCCTCCTTCGTGCGCGGCAACAAAGCCATTGCATCTCCCGTAGGTTTGAATGTGAGAGGCGGCAACTTTGCATATATCGTGTCTGCATACGCCGCCGCGTCCTCCCAGGTTGCTGTTTCGACCTTCACATTCGCGACTTCAAGAAGGCAGGCGTCTCCATCTTTCTCACGCATTTCCCACGGTTTTTGGAAAAACACCTCGATTGTGTCCACCTCGTCCCATGCGTAGAGAACGCGCTCATAATGACGCATCTCCTCGCCTGGATAAAGCGTATCATAACAATCAGGCAACACATTCCCCTTCTTATCGTAGAAAAAGACACCTTGATTACAGCGCACATTCGCCGCACCAGACTTCTTCGACGAGTAGGCATAACGAAGATCGAAAGAAAACTTAAAGTAAGCACCTTTCCCCTCTGCCTTATGCGGCAATTTCAACTTACCTGTCGACAAGCGCCCTGCTGCGCCCTCGGTCATCGGTACAACCTCAAACTTAGCACGCGTACGATCAGGGTCGGTGAATGTGACATTCCCAAAGCGGAAGCCTTGCGTCTTGTCATTAACGAGCCCTTTCGCTTCAAAAATTGTATCAGCAGATACAACAAATGTACTCGCGAGAACCGTCGCTAACATTATTGGTTTAATTTGTCTATTCATATTTTCTCCTTAAATGTATATCCTTACTTTGCTTCAGCACGATGCCAGCCTGTTGGAAGCGTGACTTGCCAATCAAGAAAACCATCCGCTTTACGGCAACAGAGAACAGAAAGCCTCCCATCTGCATCTAGAGGGACAGAACCTTCGGCATAAAGAAGTGGCGTTTTCTCTGGACAGCGTAGCCAAACCGTTTTATTCACACGATCAATGTGCCGAATGCCCAATGCTTCCGCATGAATCAGTGGCAATACGGATGTCGGGAAGCCGTGGCTAAGACTGCCACTTACCGAACAATGTTCCCAGAGCGTTCCCGTCGTTTCCGCCATATAACCATAATAACGCTTTGTATCGCGGAAGAATGCCGCAGTTTCGCCATGGCGCGAGAGAAGTTGCAACCGCATAGCTCCTGCGGGGAAAATATCTGAATAACGAACATTCCGATGCCGATAGAGTTCAAGCCCTCCAATACCGCCGTTCCCGAAAACGACACGAACGGGACCGAGATCATCCCGAACGCGCTGCCAGAGGTCCGAATGTGAGACTGGTGTCGCAAAATCAAAAGCGAGAGCATAAATCTGCTGACATTCCGTTATATCATCCTTCATAGAACTCGCTTGAAACCAAGTCCCATTCCACGAATCTCTGCCTATCGCCGCACGCAGACGCTGGGCTTCTGCCGCAAAGTCTGTGCGCCCCGAAAGTTTAGCAATGGATTCAAGCGCCTTGACCCAAACCATATTCTGTACGAAGTTCGGCGAACCTCGCGGACGGTTGAGTTCCGTCGGATAACATTCAATGCTATCATCCAGCACAATATAGCCACTTCCCTTGTCATAGTATTTTGCTAAATAGACCTCAGCCTGATGAATGAGACGCGGCAAAAGTTTTTCAATAGTCGCTTTATCACCTGTTCGCTCTAGATAGTTTGCGGCATGAATAATTAGCCAAGCGGGCCAAGACCGTATCGTGAACCGTCCGCCCGTACTCGTTGGATATAGCGGAGGTAACATTCCTTCTGTTTCCGTCTTAGGGAGCGACTTCGCGAGTGCCCAATCCTCGAAAAAGGCGCGTTCAACGGAATCCTGCCAGTCAACATACGCACTCGCTTCTCCTGTAAAAGTCGAATCGCACAAATAAGAGCCGCGTTCGCGTCCTGGACAATCCATAAGCGTATCTAGTGTATTTTGCGCGAGTGATTCCCTTGCCGCAGCAAAGATTTTGTCAAGCAAAGGGTCGGACGACTTGAATGTCGTCTGATAGGGAACAGGATTCTTATATTCGCGGATGTACGGAGTGCCAACGATTTCGCCTTCAGCGTCCACCGTATAAATACGAATAAACTTTGCCTCATAGGGTTCAAAAGTTTCAAAGGTATACTCACCTGGCTTCGTGAAGTCAACGGAAGCGTTCAGCCAATAGTCCATCGCGTGCCCTTCACACTCATCAAAGGCGATAATGACTCGCCCAGGACGAGTGCAAACGAAGCGAAATCCAATGAAACCGCAGTTGTCCAGTTCGCCTTCGAATAGGAGTGCCTTGCCTGAGGCAATTTGTAGCGGCTCGTCAGAGAAAGCCTGACGGCGCGAAAGGACGGTGATTTTCTGTCTTTCGCGGATGAGGTCAACTTCATAGGAACCGTCAGGGAAGCCCTCGTAATCTTCCTCCTTGCCGATATTAGCAATTGCTCGATCGACATATTTAACATTCTCATCTTTCCGTTCAATCGTTTCAACAGCACTAAGCCTAAACGAACGGTCAACTTTGAATTCGGGATAGGGAACTACGCGGTCAAGAGGCTCGGGGCGCTCCACCGCAACCAGTTTGAGCGCGGCACTACGCTCTTCAGGCAACTTCCACGCATCAACAGGTCCTCTTTGATAATTGAGGCGCGTGACGCGTTGATAGCGATCAAGCCGCCGACGAGCGACGAAAGCCCCCTCTTTAGGTTCTGGCGCTGTTTCCAAGACTGTGCGCCCACCGACAATTAGTCGTGCGTCAAGGAATGGCGGCAACTTCTCTAAATAAAAAGTGCCCATATTGTAGCCCGCAACTTCAATCGTTAGCGTATTACGACCCTCACGCAAGTAGCGCGTCAAATCCCAACGGTCCCAGCGCGCATAGCCTTTCGGTGCACGCGCGGGACCATAGGCGGCGAACGCGCCATTTACTTTTACGCGAGCAATAGACGCGGCGGAAAACTCAAGAAAGGTCTCCTCCCCCTTCCAATTAAAATCGCCTGAGAACTCAACAAGCGCATTTACCTCATTGCGAAGTTCCTCGGGCCACACGGGTTCGGACGCGGTAGCGGAGAAAATACTCCTAACAGCGGCAACCAAGCAAAGAAGCCTATTGTATTTCATATCTAGTACAATTACTTAATTAAGTCACTATTTGCATAAAATGTGAACCAATGTTGCCGTGAGCCACCATGTGTAACAACAAGTATCTCATTCTCCCCTGCACGAAGTTTCAGCGGGAATGTTGCAGGTTTCCAGCCCGTACGCAATGGAAGGACACATTCTCCGTTCACATAAACCTCCGTCCACCAGTCCGCCCCAACAGCCGCTGAAACAGTGCGCACTTTCTCGCTTTGAACGCGTAGGCGCGCAAACGAGTAGCCGATTCCCTTCACTGGATCGGAGTAGTTGTGGTTCACGCGAACATCAGACTTATTCGCTTTATCGTTCGCTTCACCGACTGGGACAAAGGTTGCCTTCGCCGCCTCCGCGAGCAGGTCACGACCGAATACTTCCTCGACTGCCTTCTCATCATAGGCTGTTTCATAGTAACGACTTGGGAATGTACCCGCGACCGACCAAGCCTTCGGTGAGAGGACGCGCCAGTCTGGCGACTGCCGCAAGGCGTAGATTCCACGTGCACCCGCTGGAAGCGTAATAGACTGCGTGCCAGCAGCATCTGCCTCTCGTACAACGGAGAGCGTATCTTTGAAGCCTTGCACCGTCACATAGCCGACATCCAACCGCCAACGACCACCCGTTGGCAATTCAAACCGAGCCTCCGTAGCGTCTGGCAAGTCAATGGGCCGCACAGCACCGAGCGGCGGCGACTCGCGATCGCTGACATCACCAAGTACAGGTGTCTCGCCCGCCTTAATCTCAACATCATGGCGTCCGCCGAGCCAGTTGCAGGGTTTTGCACCCTTCTCAAAAGTGACGCAGTAGATGCCTGGCGCGACGCGTTTCATTTTCGTCGCGTGGTCAAGCTTCGGCACTTGCGCGTTAGACATTGCATCTTTCAGAGTGTGCAACCAGTACGAGCCGTTCGCCTTCGTGACAACCCCCGCCTCGTGCGTAGCCTCCGTCCATTCATCACGTTGTGCTCCATAAATTGACTCTGGGCAAGCGGCAACACGCCGTCCAAGTTCCTCAAACGCGTGAACACTCTCTTCG
This sequence comes from bacterium, assembly GCA_963661055.1. Taxonomy (GTDB): domain Bacteria; phylum Verrucomicrobiota; class Kiritimatiellia; order RFP12; family UBA1067; genus UBA1067. The sequence goes on from CAVLAC010000011.1 coordinate 7,396, forward strand.
GGGATAGAACCGTCCGCCTTCGGGCCAATATTAATGAGTAAGTTACCGCCAAAGCGTGCACAATGCAAGAGGGAGCGAAAGAGCGTCTCGCCACTCTTCCAAGCGTGATCATCGGCGACATAGCCCCAATTGCCATTGCAGGTCATACAACTCTCCCAAGGGCGACCGCGCGGCGGTGCTGCCAAACTTTGCTCGGGTGTCGCAAAGTCTCCTGGAACAGACGAACGATCGTTAATAAGTATATTAGGCTGAAGACGATGTACCATAGCATTAAGGTCACGAATATGCCACATCTTCTCCATATGCTCCGCGTCAGTAGAACCAGGCGCCGAGCATCCATCATACCAAAGGTAGTCTATTTTGCCATAGTTCGTCATCAATTCGCGCAAAGCCTCATGCGTCGTGCGCACCTGTTCTTTCCAAACCGACTCGTTAAATATCCCAGCTGGCGAATGGTCGTACTGCCAGTTCATAATTGAGAAATAAAGCCCAACGCGCAACCCTTCTTCGCGACAAGCATCAACAAACTCACGCACAAAATCGCGGCGTGCTGGACTCTTAACTGAATTAAAATCTGTCGTTTTCGTATCAAAAAGGCAAAAGCCGTCATGATGGCGTGTAGTCAACACAGCATAGCGACATCCAGCACGCTTAGCGAGACGAACCCATTCACGCGGTGAGAATGTTGCTGGTGGATGAAAATCATTAATCAATTTATCATATTCTGCAATAGGAATGTTCTTGCGATTCATTAGCCATTCTCCTTGCGCAGGAATCGCATAAAGTCCCCAATGAATAAACATTCCAAGTGAATCCTCCCGCATCCGAGCGAGAGCCTCTTTCTTCGCAACCGCCTCCGCCTCATTTGCATTCTCTATGCGGAATGTTAGTGTCTGCTCAGCATCGGGTCCTTCTGCCACAAATTCAAGTTCAATATAAGGGGAAGGATCGCGAGCCTCTGTTCCTGTAGTAAATACGATAGCACGGGATGGAGTCTTAAAAGTAGCGAGATGTTGCGGCGCGGCAGATTGCTCAATTACAAGCCGTCCGACATTTGGCAGGTCAGTGGCAAGGGCATCTGCGTCCATCGTAATTCGCGCGTGCTTCTTCACTCCAGTTAAGTCAAGTGTTGCCCAACCATTAGAATCCGACTTTGAAAGAGAGGGACATTTGTCATAACGCTTTGTACGCCCTTCACCCACCGTACGAACAGCCACCTTATCAACGCAAGGAATCTGTGTCACGCTCCAAACTCGCCGCGAGTCATCGGGTACAGCAATAAGGCTCTCTTTCGTCGCATCTGACGGAGGAATGGCTCTCTGACGCACAATTAGACGATCGCCTACAAGCGTAAACTCTCGCTCAAGAGCCACAACCCAATTGCTTGATGTATGGAACTCTGCCGCGCGCAATAGAATATTCGTCGCATTCGCGCGTACAACAGTTAAAGGTGCTGAATCAAACCAAGTTGGCGGAGGCCAAGCTTTCCCATCAGGAGCAAAGCCTCCCCAGCGACCTTCATTACCCATCCAAGTTTTCTCACCACCTACATTCTTCCAGACAGCACGTCCCTTGGCATCTACAGTATTTGTAATGGCTTCGGGATTTGTCCAAAAAGCATTCGCCCCTGTCGCCGTGCCGAAGAACATAAGGCGTCCGCCCCAAGCTGGCACAATCTCTGCTCTTAATACATCATTCGTTAACACGAGCGTCTTCGGATCCTTATCTGGAGCGGTTGTCCGAATGCCAGAATCATCCGTTATCCACCCCGTAATGGCGCTTCCAAGTGAGCCACCATTAACATAGAATACGAGGTCATTCTTGCCTTGTTTCAAATTAAGCTTGCCAGTAAACATTGGATACCAGCCCCAGAAGTCTAGGTCGTTCTCCTCGCTACTACCACCGACAACATTCGTTTTGACGCGCTCTCCATTAAGTGTAGCACGGCTCCACCAATCTACTGCTGAAACAAGTGTCGCCGTACGGTCACGGTCAGAATAGACAGTTGTCCGAACTATAAGACGGTCACAACCTGTTGATGAGATTCTTAGCGGCATTTGTACGCCGCGATCAGCAAGCGCATCAAAGACGCCAGGTGTCGCATACTTCCAGTCAAGAGAATCAAGGTCTTTGGTCATCATATCGTCAAAGCCCTCTTTCAGAAGCTTATCATCCCAACCGCGGTCACCGCCCAAAACTTTCTCAAACGGACCTGCCACCGCCCAGTCAACGCCAGGAATCGGACGAAGTTCAGGCAGAAAACGAATTCCATAGATGCCAACAGGAGCAGATGACTGAATGCGCACTTCTGCTTTGCCTGGCTTTAGTGCAATCCCTCCAAAGTTAGCCGTCATGGGCATCCTTGCAGATTTAAATTTGCAAACATCGGACAAAAGAGTTCCGTTCACGGAGACCACTGCTACACCAGACTGTGCGCCAACGGCGCCCAATACAAGCTTGTAACGTCCTTCTGCTGGCACATCAAGTGTAAAGGCAACTTCTCCCGATTCACTCCAAAGTACCTGCTCGCCACGCCAATCATTATTAACCTCATGTGAAGAGAGCAATTTCGCCTTCGAGTCTGAAGTTGGGCGTAATCCCGCCGCCACAATCGATGGCGTACAGAGATTCCAATGCCCATTCTTTTGACTTTGAGTATCAAGCTTATCGGGGAAAGGCGTACGAAGAACATCTTCTGGGATTCCACCGTTAGCTGCATAACCCGCGTACATCGGCGCACTATTTAATGTCACACGCGCACGCCACCAGAGTCCAGCCTCCGCCGCATCCCACGCGGCGGCAAGTGCCTCGCCGAATTCGGCATCCTTAACCTTCGAGGCAATTGACTGCGCATAAGCTAGCAGAGCGCGTACACGAAGGCGTTCAGCTTCAGGATAAACGCTCTCTGCTGAGGCCACAGTCCGCCCCGCAGGCTCATTAAACACCTCAAGCCCCCAAGGCTCAAGCGTAATCTGCCGCGTTTTCCCATCAGAAAATGTTAGGGTTGCTGTCGTAGAGAACGACTCTTTGTTAACAGCATAATACCAAAGGCGATCTCCAACGACTTTCTGCCAAACAGCAACAGGATCATTCCTGCCAGAAACACGCTCAAAAGCAACGGCAGGTAAACTTTCATAACGAGCAAGCCACGGACCCATAACATCCGCCGAACCAAAGCTATCGGCATTGCCACCTTCGCGGAAATAAGAAGTATCCTGCTCAGCAAGAACAACAGCATACTTCTCGAGTGAAGCGCGTCCAGCCGCAACGGAAGCCGAGCAAAGATAAGGGGGGTTCCCACCTTTTGCCTTTAAATCAAGCCCCATCTTTGCAATTGGCCACCCCGTTCCGAGTTCGTGATAATTCATATAGCTCGCAAACGCACGCGGAACACCCATTCCACCTTCTGTCGACTCTTTTAGGAAATACTCGTCGTAAATATGCCGTCCCTCAACTGTCAATGTACGCCAGCCAAATCGTGCGCAAGGAATAAGTGAAAGTCCATCCGAATGCCGCCGTGCGACGGAATCAACCCCACTGCCGAGGGCGCGTGCAGCATATGTTTTCTCCTTAGCATAAAGCCCCTCTTGGTCAAATTGACCCGCGATACCAAAGAACAAATCCTTGCGAGTTTCGCCGCGAAGTGCCTTGAGGATGCGCTCGTGGTAGTCAGCAATCTTCGCACAACGCCACGCAATCCACTTATCCTTCACGGCGGGCGATGTGAGAAACTTAAAGTAGTCCGTCGCTGAGCCCGCAGGAACAGAAACCCCTGTTTCACGCTCAAAGGCACGGACATTCATCTCATTATAGCCCCAGTAAAGAGACTTAAAGAAGAATTCGCCACGGAAGAGCCAGCCATCGGCACGCACCGTCAACCCCTTAAAGGCGGGCGAGTCACCAATCTCATTATGAATTTCTTTCATCGTAGCAAGGATCACATCTTGGACCGCAGGACAAAGCGCATTTACTCCGCCCCCTGCAAGCCCTCCCGAGGCATTCTTCGCTTGCGAATTCTCTATGCCGCCCGCGCGTTTGGGATAAACAATATTATCCATAAACCATTGATTACCAAACCACTCAGGGATAAAGCTCATATGATACTTCTCGCCTAGCAATGCAAAGAGGCGCAGAGAAGAGAATCCGTGCGTGTAGCCAATGCCTTTCCAAGCACGAGCTTCCCAAGATGCTCCTTGGTAAGCAATCCCGCATCCGCTCATCGCATTCCCGCCATAGAAACGAATCATCTGATACCAGCGATTCGCCGCCTCAAGAAATGGACGCTTCTTCGCGCCGAGCATAATGCTAAAGTTATTACCTTCCTCACTCCAATAGGCAAATGTACGGCCATTAGGATTCTGCGCGGCTTGTGACGGCACCACATCATCTTTGAATCGCGAAATGCGTATACGCGCGGCAGCGGCTCGCGTTCCCGCACTTTGATTTATTAATGTTACATATCCTTCTGTTGAGAGCGGCCAAATAATCTGAATTTGTTTCTTCATCTCGCCAGAGATAGGGAAGAAACCGCCTGTCTCGTAGCTCTTTGTCTGATAACCATCATTATCCTTCAAATACTCCTTCGTACCCTCCTTAACCCAATCGTGACGCACACAAGCTGAGCGCCGTGCGTCATCGGGGAAGGTCACTTCTAGCGCATAAGGAACTTGTGCAACTGGAACTTTGACACGGTATGTAAAGCACGAGAGATTCGGCGGATCATTGCCATCAAAAGGACGACCATCTGGCTCTTTCGAACAATCATGCGATTCGCGATAAACGAGGTCGCCGCGTTTCGTAACCTGAGACGGACCATTTGCTGTCGCATCAGGTTCCTGCGCCACACAGTCAATATCGACAACTGTTTCTAAATCAAACTTCGTCATCTCTTGCCCATGTTCGGCAGTATCAACCGCAATAACCTCAAAACGAGGGAATGCACTCGTAGTCAATGGCTTATCGTTCACAAATGCTTGCACATAATACATATCCTCCTTGGGTAGTTTAAGCGCCGCAACCTTACGGATCGGCTTCTTCGTCTTGGGGAACGAGAGTTTCGCAAGAGTCATCCACTTACCCGCATCTTGTCCGTTTTGTGGCGTGACGCGGAATTCATATTCAATAGCTTCATCTGGCAATCCTGCTGTAACAGCGAAGCAAACATTCTCCCCGACGCGAACAACATCATGTCCTTCTTTCTCAGAAAAGATCCAAGTTGAGGGGGAAGCTTCCAAGCGACGAATCTCTATCGTCGTGAACTTCCTAAAGGGGAAACCCCGTCGACCGAGACGCTCAAGGCAGAGTTCGTGCTTGCCTTCTTCTAAATACAAAGAAGGTCCTGCGCTAAAACCATCCTTGCCCCGTGGTCCACAGTGACGCGCCATTGCGATGCACTTACCATCAATAAAGAAGTCTTGATCGCCAGGATCTTCCTTAAAGAATGGCGCATACCAACCTGTCGCTGGCACATCAAAAGTGTAGATAAGACGATGCCCTGGAGGAGCTTTGTCTGGTTGCTTCGCGTAACTTTCACTCGGCTCACGACCGTCACCGTAGGAACCATCCTCCTTCCAAAACGATCCTGTATAGATTACCTCGTCTGCGAAAGTCGCAAGAGCTACGAGTGCTACTAACGAGAAAATGAATTGCTTAATTTTCATATTTATTGATTCTTTCTTATTTTGATTTACAATTACATAACAAAGTTAGCCCAATGCATGTCTGAAGAATGCGAGTTCACTTTGAACCGCCTCCATAACATTCCCCGTTTTGAGTCCCTGCTCAAAATGAAGATTAAAAAGTGGCCGTGCACCAGCTGTATCAAGATGCTTTCGCACTTCCGCCCACGGAATAACGCCCTCACCCGCTGCAACCGCTCGTCGCTGTGTCTTTCGCGGGTTTTTAGCGTCGAGTTCATAGACGGAATCTTTAAGATCAACCGTCGCGATCCACGGCATTACTAAGTCAAAACCGTGCGTCCACGAGTTGTTCGTCTCAAAGAAGGCGTGCATTGGATCATACTCAAGTCCGATTGTCTGCGGATCTAAATCCCTAAGGCAATCATATAAGTCCCAGATTACACCGCCGAAGACCGTCTCGTCCCAACTTGAATGATTTTGATAAGTCGCCTTCACGCCAGTACGCTCACAAAGCTTAGCAAGATTAGCAAAACCTCTATGAATACGATCTCGCGATTGTGCAAATGTCTCATACTTCACATCATAGAAGAAATAGGCAGGACGAAACTGCGTAATGCCACAATCCGCCGCGATGTGCAATAAATCTTCTGCTCCTTCTGAGGGACCAGGATGCCCAATAGCATCAGAAGTAATGTTTGTGCAGATTGATTCACATTTTAATCCGAGCTCGTTACAAAGCCTCACAAGCTTTGGCAGTTCTACTCTTGCATTCTCTGGTTTAATATGCCCATTATTGCGCACTGTCCATTGAATGCCATCAGCGCCCGCCGCCGCAAGTAACTTGCAAACTTCTTCAGGCGTAGAAAGAACTGGTGGCTGAAACTCCTTTGAGAAGATGTGAAAACGCGGTTTCGAGACACCTGCAAATGCAGGCTCCTCCCCCTTCGGCTTATATCCACTCGATGGTAAACGCATCGCACAGCCCGTGAGTGCCGTCGCAGAAAGACCCGCAAGAAATGCACGCCGGCGCATCATTATTTCGCTCATTTCGTTCCTTCCGTTAATAATTAACCCAACTTATAACCAGAACGATAAGCATAATGCAACAACTTGTTCGCCTCTTCACAGCCAACAAAGCGCTCTGCCTCAGCATCCCATTCAAGACGGCGACCAAGCGTATGCGCAATATTTGCGAGATGTGCGAACGAAGTCGAACGATGACCATCCTCTAGCGTGCAAAGCACCTTCGGATTGCGGTCTTGAACGCGATCAAGGAAGTCCGCGATCACTGCCGCTGTCGACGAGCCTGACGAACCGTCAGCAAGAAGCGTTCCCTTAAAGGTCTTCTCGGTCGCTGCGAATGTCGCAGGCGGATTCCGAAACTCCTTGCGTGTAGCTGGCTCAATATTCCAGCCGTCTTCATCAGCATAGATCGTCGCATCTCCAGATGCTAATTCTACTTCGCGTTGCTTAATCGGACGCAACCGCCCGCCCTCGAAGACATTAAACTCCATTGCCTTGCCGTCCGCGAATTCATAAAGACAGAACATCGTATCAGGAATCTCAGAATCAGACTCTGGCGTATAATACTTGCCTCCAACGGCAGTGATATAACGCGGCGCGACTTCATCCATCATCCAGCGCATGGCATCAAGGTAGTGAACTCCCCAGTTACCAACTTGACTTGAGAAGTCGGGATGCCAACGGAAATAATAAGGAGCTGTCGTATACTTATAGGGACGATAGGCGCGTGGTCCAAGCCACTTATCCCAATCGAGTCCCTTTGGCGGCTCACTTTCAGGGCAAACGCCAATGCCATTCGGAAAGATATTAGAAACGCGCGCGGCACGACCTGTACGGAAAGTACCATATACGCCCGAATCAATTGCTTTTTTCAAAGCCTGATAAGCCGCATTACCACGACGATTAAGCCCGACTGCGACAATTTGATCCGACCCCTTCTGGGCATTCACCATCGCACGCCCTTCAGCAATTGTCACCGTAAGCGGCTTCTCGCAATAGACATCCTTACCAGCCTTAATCGCATCAATCGTCTGAATCGCGTGCCAATGATCGGGCGTTCCAATACAAACCGCGTCTACTTTAGGATCAGCAAGAAGAGCACGATAATCTGAATAAAGTCTGCAAGTGCCAGCCTTGATGCGCGCAGCAATCACAGCTTCGGGAGCCTTAAGTGAACCATCTTTCTCGACAAAATGCGGCAAATTTGCCTTCCATTCCGTAAACTTCGGGTCAAACGCGGACTCATCACGCTTCAGATTGGGCTCGTAAACATCGCAGAGCGCCGTCACTTCGACACGAGGGTCACACATAAAGGTGTGCATAAGCTGCGTGCCACGATTGCCCACGCCTATGAAGCCCATGCGGATCTTCTCTTTTGAGCCTGCCCGCAGGATATTAGGAATTACGACAGTCCCTGCTGTCGCAAGACCATACTTAATGAACTCTCTTCTTTGCATCTCCATAGTTTCTCCTTAATTTTATAGGATCTAAACTGAAATCAAATTGCGTTTATACCTTTTCGTACATCTTCTCATACCTAGGCATAGGCGCAAGAATGCCACCAGACTTTGCATACCAATCGGCATCGCATTCAAAAACGCCGCGCTCTGTACGCGTCCAGTGTGCATTGGGATAGGCGAGGTCTTGGCGCATCGTCTCCCAATTACGAAAATTCATATGCCCATTCGTCTCAACGAGTCCAAGGTCTCCAAGTCCAGGAAATGCAGGCAACCGCGCTGCGACAGCCTTGTTCCACTCTACCATTACAGGACAAACTGTTAAGTCTGCACAAAAGCACGGGACATTCCGATCAAATGCCGCTTGCGCAATCTTCATAGACATAGACATCGTCTTCGCGATAGGCTTTAAAGCCATTGCACGATAACCCATCTCTATCCGCGTTATTGCATCTGCTACCGTATGTGCACTTTCATCCGCCGCAAGTCGCAAGGGCACATCCCTTACATCAATTTCAGCAAACTCATCAAAAGGCTCTTCGACTATCGCAACTTGCTCAAGAGCACCAATTTTATCAAGATGGTCAACAAAGCGCAGGAAGGTTTCCTTCTTTTCATAACGTCCGTTCGCATCAAAATAGTAGGGCAACTTACCACTCTTTGTATAAGGAGTACGGCAGTCCTTTAATAAAGCGTGGACTTCTGAGACGCGAGCACAGTCCTTTGCGAGCATTTCTTCCTGCGTACCAGGCTGTCCAATCTTAATTTTCATAAAGAATGATCCAGCCTCGGCGGCGGCGCGAATCTCTGCAGCTGGCACATTGTACGAGAAAAGAGGAATTGAAGCACACTTCGCATGTTTTGCCGAAAGCGAAGGACGATACTCATCGGGTATCATTTCGTCAAAAGAAGCCAATCCATTCTCCCGCGCGAAAAGCACCCAAAGCGCATTATCAACAGCAACAAGAGCATTCAGCGCATAAGTTGCCCTGAGCTTCGGATTTGCCGCGACACGCTTGCCGTATTCCCAAATCTGAGGCCATAGCCAATCGTTAAGTTCAACAGGAGAAGAGAAAGTACGCCCCTCAATAAGTTTTAAAGCGCGCTGAGTCATAGCGAACATAATCGCGTTGCCGCCCGCCTCAGCATTTGCCGCGAAAATCCCAGCATCGGACCAAAGACAATTCTGTGTCCCTAGTCCAATACCGTGCTTGCCCGAAGAAGAACGCACATATGCCGAAACAATCCATTCCTCGGTCAAGTAGCCGCCCTTAAAGCCAAACGGACGCACCATCTGCTCTCTCTCAAAGTCACAAGCAGTCTTCACAATTGTGATGGTCTTAAACACCTGTCTTGACTCTTTCGCGAATCCGAATTTTGCCGCGCCGACTGCCGCCGCCGCGCCAATAATAAATTCTCTCCTATTCATCTTAATCTCCAATTTCAAATTCCAACAAACGAAGGTTCCCGCTATCGAGCACATAAAGCCGATTGCCAATGACCGCAATCCCCGAAATTGAGCTAAAGCCAAATCCCGACTTATCATCAATTGTGCCTGAATGGCCAAATGTCCCTAGAAAGCGTCCGTCTTTCGCGTCTAACACAATAAGTTGATCTGTCGCAAGATCGCTCACCCAAAGACGACCTTTCGCATCAAGCGCACACGAAGACGGACTTCTGAACGGAAGATCCCCACGCGCATGCGACTCAGCTGGACGATACATCCGCTCCCAAAGCCGTGTTCCGTCGGGACGGAACGCGGCAACGCGACGCGAGCCTGCTCCTGCGACATAAACAGCGCCATCCTTCCCACGACAAAGTCCGAATCGCTTACCCTGACGGAAATCACAACCGTCAAAATCCCAAATGCGCTTTGAGGAGCCATTTGCTTCAAACTTAGCAAAATGTAAATGATCCCAGGGCGATATGCGACGAATCATTGAGCCATCATCATTCGCGAGCAAGTCAGTAAGTGTAATATCATCCTTTCTTGCGGGCAATGTAACAAGCTCCCCAGATGGCGTAACATCAAAAACAAAGCCAAACTTACCACCGTCAACTTTTTTAACGCAAGTACGAGCCCCTGTAGCTGGATTGAACGACCAGACGCCATCTAAATCACGATAAAGAAGTGCGCCATCTTTAACCTTGAGTTGTGACGGAACTATAAAGTTCTTATCACGTGGCTTCAGGAATGTAGTCTTCGCTTCATTATACGGAATCTTAATTTTCTCCCCAGTCTTATCAACAATCTGACGGAAATTATCATTGACATCAAACAGAGGTGTCTCACCACCGAAACCACTGCAAAGGAATCCATTTGTCCAAACAATAGGTCCACCGTAGAGATAGGCGGGGTCACACAAATAGGAACCGCGCAAATCTCTCTTACAAAATGTCCTATCAGAGTAGTATGTGAGCGTGCCACTACGGACATAGCGTCCTTCTGCATCAAATTCACGGAGCTGTCCGTGAGCACCCGTCTTAAACGAAAGCCAAGTGCGCTTTCCATCCGTCGCCGTCCAAACTTTACGGAACGGACCAGGCCCTTCAAGCGGATCACCACCCCAGCGGCGCATAGGTGTCAACTTCGGCTTGTCCTTCGCATCATCTGGCCAACCACCCATACGCGCATTTGAATGGAGAATCTCGCGCGGCCAATGGCCCGAAAGCGTAAAGAGGGACAAAAGAGCAGGATCCGTCTCGCCATCGTCAATCTGCAACAGTTTCCCCTTCTCGCACCCCTCAATGACTTTTTGCGCGGCAGACATAGCGCGTTCATAAAAGTCCTTTCTCATTTCAACGGCGACTTTGCGCTCTTTCGCGTCCGCACACAAGGACTTAATATCTTCGACAAGCTGTTTCGTCTCAAATGTGGCCTTTGGTGTAGCGCGAACTTCGCTAACATACGCGGGTTTACCAAGAAACGGCTTTTTCACCAAGAAACTACGAAGTCCAAATGGCTCAAGAGTGAATGTCTTTGAGGGCGCTTCTACGCCATCTGCCGCGCCAACCAACTTTCCGCGACCCTTCAAATCGAACGAAACATCAATTTCTGTATCTGACCCATTAACAAAATAGATAAAGCGTCCTTCATCCGTCACACGCTCACGAACAACAACAGGGTCTTGTGAAACATTTGCAACGGACGTAAAGCGTTCGCTTGGTAGCGCAAGAAATTCACGCATAAACCCTCTCGTCTTTGAAGGCGTACCAAATATCCACCCATTTCCGCCTGAGAAGAAGACTCCTGCATCAATCATCGCGAGTGGCACAGCAAAAGATTGGCGCTCATAAACCCCCGCAGGTTCAAGCGCATCAAATGCTGTGTAATCAGCTGCGCCAAACTTCTCCCATTCAAAGTAATTATTTACTTCGTAATAATCAGAATAGACACCTATTGCGCGACGACCGCCGACCGACATTTCAAGATAGTCTGGATCATAAAGGCGATGTTGCAACATCAAAGACCAAAGAGGCGTGAAACAACGACGCCCAAAGAATACCTGCTGCCCAAAGAACGAAATACCAGGTTCATCACGCCACGCCTCAGGGGCAAGTCCGCATTCTGTCATTTCTTCAAGCATCGTACCCTTGCCAGAGCTCCACCAAGAGAAATAAAGCTCACGATTCCCGCCTTTCGCATTAAGGTGTGCACGAACGCGACGATAATAGTCCTTGATTCGTCCCGTACGCCACTTTATCCACTCATCACGATGTGCGGCGGAGGTCAGGAATGCGTGCCGTTCACTAAACCGCTTAGGATCGCCCGCTACACCTGGAACAACGATTCCTGTATCTTTCGTGAACTCAGCCACCGTCCAATCTCCATAACCATAATTGTCATTATTTATGCCTGTAATGCCTGTAAACTGCCAGCCAAGCGGGATACGCAACGAAAGTCCTTGAAAGCTCTTCGTATCCGCAAGCATATCAACAACCTCATCCACGGCAGCAAGAAGATATTCTTGCACTTTGGGGTGAAGGCAATTGTAACTCCACTGACGCCAAGCGATAACTGTTTTACCTTCCTTTGACCACTCAATAACATCAGGATCGGCAAAACTCAACTCCTTGCCATTCTCAACAATGCCCATGCGACGGTCAAAGACAGCATCACCATGGAATGTAATATGTGGAATGAAAACATTATTGTATTTCTCTGCAATAAGTGCGAGCATTCTCATCTCATTCTCTGGCGAGACATGCGTACCCGTAATTACTTTTGAAGGATAATGTACCCCTGAATAAGCGCAGACACTCGGCGACATCGTATTAACACCAGCAAAACGGTTCCATTCGCCCCAACGCTCCATCGTCCGCAAATTCTCTGTCAGGCGATGTTTGCGTGGATTGGCATCATTCCCTTCACCGAAGAACCTCCGCCAGCGTCCGTTCTCTTCAAAAAATGCACCCGCAAGCCGTCCACGACGAGTCCCTGTCGGCGCGGCAGGAAGAGGTCCATCAATTCGATAGACGCGAATACGACTTGCCGCCGCTCGACTTCCGCTATTCAAGTTAGCGATAGCAAGCACGATATTTGTGCCTGTCGGATAGAAAAACGCTTCATGCGTAAGCATCGACATTGAATTGCGATACTGTCCACCCGTCTCAACGCCGCCCGTCAGAATCTGCCCTTCTTGCCGTTTAGTTGTCCCACCAATCGGACCCGCGTCATTCGACCAAAAGCCAATTGAGCGAAACGCATCATCAGGATAGGTGACTTCCAAAAGATAGGTGTGCTTAGTGTCTGGAATCTGATAATTGTAGCTAAAACCATCCATTGCCCAACCAAACACGAGTGCCGCGCCGGACGATTCACGATAAGTTCCATAAGGTTTCTTTACAATTCGCGTTGCACCATCACGCTCAGCAAAGGGAGGCGTCTTTACGCAGTCAATGTCTACGACCAGCGTTTTATTAAGCGTTTCACCTGTTGGCTCAGGCTTCGTAGCAATTACAACCAAATCTTTAGCGGACACATCAGACTTCCAGCCCACAACCCCATTCTCGCGGACTGTGACGCGGTAAATACCTTGCTTTAACGGAGCCTTAACACGGATCTCACGCGTCTCAGGCTTCTCGCTCGCAGGCATCTCAACAACAGCAAGGGTATTTGTCTCGTCTAATGAAAGCCCCGCCGCAACAATCTCATAACTTATCGGTGTCTTTGTGCCAAGGCGGGCACTGAGCGTAAATTCGTCACCTGTACGCACGACATCCGTTGACAATTCAAGTCGTACCGTTCCACGTACCGTGCCATCGGACGGTACAAGTCGCCAACGCTGTGGAAATGCACCAGGGAAGCTCGTTCGTTCATAGCCTAAAGAATGATGTCCTTTTGCCAAATAAAAGTTACCTTCTTTATGCCAAGCCTTTTGTTTTGAGACTCCTGGCGGGATATCATCCTCCTCAGTCTCAAGCTTATCTAGCTCGAGTTTGCCATCAACATAAATATTGCGTCCCCATCCACATGGCGCGCCTTGCTGTTCAAGGACATACCAGCCTGAGGCAGGAATGTCAAAATCATAGTCAAGCCGTCCTTCACACTGGTCATATTCGCTCTTCGGCGTCTTTTTCCAATCATAGTAGCGCAGAATGTCGACACGGTCAGCCGTATCACGCTCACGCAAAACAGCAGGAATAATCTCCTCCGCGAATACACGCCCCCCTATCGTTAACCCAACCAACACAGTTGCGGCTAGTACAAATGCTCTTTTCATTGTAGTTGTCATTTTATATCTTTCTCTTTATTCTTGTTTGTAGTAAAATCATTTACCGCACGATAAACAGAAGTCCTGGTACAGGATCCTGATTTTCAAATGCGCCAATATCTGGAGCTAGATCGTAAATACGCTTATTGCCCAAAATATCTTTCGAACTCGCCGTCATCCACTCCAAGAGTGCCCCTGCATCTTTCGTCGTAGACTTTCGCACAGGAGTCCAGTCGCCGTTCGCCGAATCTTTAAACTTTATGTCAGCATCTTTATAATTCGTGCCTTCACGCGTGACACCTGGAAGCGCACTCGAGGACAGTAATTGATCGCCATCTTCAAGACAATTGATGACTATGCCCTGCCCCCACGGATAGAAGTTCTGGAGTACATTCTTTGTCAGGTTGATGTTGTCAAGGAGAAGGCAGTTTCGAAACACACTCGCGCGCTTATCAGAAATATAGATACCAGCCGCAACCCAGCCATTCGGATTATCCGTATAGCACCGATTACCAACAATCGTCAGATTATCATTCGTCGCATTCGCCGTACCCATATTCAGCGCGGCACCATAGCCACAGTAGTTCGTGTTGTTCGCGAAAAGCGTATTGCGCAGAATGCTCCCATCGCAGTTCTGCGAAAGAACAAGTGCGCAACGGTTCTCTTGACCGCTATCTCCTTCTGTCGGACGTAGCGCATTCGCTATGAATGCGCACGCGTCCATATCGAGCGTACACCCTCCAGTAACTGTCAACAAACTTGTGCCGCGCGCTACATTATTCGAAAAGACACAGTCTCGCGCTCTGATATTTGCCGCACATCCAAGCCCGCTATCGAAGCCCCAGTTCCCATAAGTCGTCTTTACATCAGCAAGTCTGTCGTTTTCATTACCGACGAATGTGCAATCTTGAAGGTCAAGGTCGACATAGAGAAACAACGAACACCCACCCGCCGAAGAATTCGCAACGAATGTGCAGTTTGAGAACACGAGCATAGGTTGAACATAGATATTGTAGCCACAAAAACCACCAGAATGATAGTCCGCGTGATTCTCTCGGAATGTACAGTCATAATAAGGAGTCGCCCAAGGGAATTTGGTTTTGGTGTATCCGCGCCCATACACGCCGCCCGTCTTAGCGGAATTCCCCTCGAATCTACAACCCTTCACAAGGACAATCTTGCCGTCGAACACGCCACCCTGTTCGGCGGCGACATTACCCGAGAAAAGACAATCCGAAAATACAACACCAAGCGTGTTCGTAGACATTGGTTCTCCAGCATAGACTCCGCATGACAATGCACCGCCGTTGCCCGCCGAGGCGTTTCGAAGGAATTCGCAGCGGCGAAACAGGGTCTGTCCGCCGCCCGCCTGCGCGACAACCGCGCCACCCGCGCTACAGCCATTATCTTTCCCAGCACCAGCGTAATTGTCCTCGAAGCGGCAGTCCGTCACCATAGACCCACCATGGACGAACAATGCGCCCGCACCTGTATTGAGGTTTGTACAAGCCGTAAATGTACAATTGCTCACCCAGGTGTAGAGATTCCCGAGATTCTGATTTCCGCCTGCAATGCCAATACGCACCCCCGCGCCAGGATAGGTCCAATTTGCGTAGCAGTTGAATGTCTCCGTCCGCGCATTGGCGAAGGTTAGATTCATGAGCGAGATGTGCTTGCTCAATCTTGATTCACCCGTTTGAACGATACGTTGGTCAACAGCGTAATTCGCGTCCAAGATGACATCCGAGGCAGAATTCCCCATTCCGACGAGCGCGTAACGATTGGACGGCTTAAGCGTCGCGGACATCACATAGCGCCCCGCCGCGATTCGGATTTCATGTCCTTCCGTATTCGTCGCTAAGGCGAGCGTCAAGGCCTGTTCAGGGGTCTTAACCGCATTCTTTTGACTTAGTCCGTCGTTCGTGTCGTCGCCCGCCGTGCCATCCACATAGTAGACCTTGCCTGTCTTGAATGTGCCGCTCGCCTCGCCAATCTTCTCATCTCCGTCGAGAGCATAAATCGAGTAAGCGTAGGTCGTCTCGGGCTCAAGCCCACTAATCATTACATTAAAGCGTGTATCGAGATCATTCTCCCAGCTCTGGTCGACGCGCGTTGCCGCGGGTAGCGCATCTCCCTCGGGAGCATAGGCAAGATAGACATCGTAAACACCCGTAGCAAACTCATTCCGTGTACCAATAGCATGGAGCGACATACCGCTCGATGTCACTTCAAATGTGACTTCGGGAGTATCTGTTGTTTCTGAAAGACTCTCTTCTGCTCGTATATCAAACAATATACAACTGCAGAAGATAAGGCTACACCAACGAATGTGTTTCTTCATAACAGCACCTCCTTTTTAACGGACAAAGAGCATAAAACCTGATGGCTTGTGAGCACCTGTTGCCCACGCGGTATTGCCATAAAAACCAAGGTTTAGACGCGGCGTAACACTTGTAAGAGGTTCATTTGCACAGTCCGCCGTAGGGTCGCCCGCGTCAATCGCGGGAGACTCGGCGTGACCAAGATTTTTGACGACCTCTCCCGTCGTTTCGTCTATGTAACCCTCGCGTCCGCGCAAATGATGATTAAAAAATGGCGAATCATCTGTAAAGCGCAGGCGTACTCTTCCTTGCGTGTCTGTATCCTCCGCAAGATGAGAGTAATATTCGCTCTCCGTTGTAACAAAGAGTGGATCACTTGTTAACACGCCTTCGCCAAATGTTAAGGCGCCCTCCGTTTCGGCATAAACCCACGGAGCTTCTGTGCTCGTAAAGAGGGAATACGAGACGGATGCCGTTGCGGACTTCCCGACATATAGATCAGCCCCACAAGTGCCCGTTAAATTAGTATTGAACTGATTGCGATAAAAGATTGTGTCTTTTATCGTTAATGCGCCCTTATCCATCTGTACGCCAACAGCGTGCCCCTTTGTTGACATATTATAAGCAAATGTGCAATTTTCGATAGTCGCCGCCGTTGTTGCAGTCGTCAAATCAAAGACAACAACGCCGCTCCGCTTGGTTGAGTATACAGCATCAAGTTCTGTGGCATAGCCTCCATTCCCAGAGAAGAGACAGTTTTTCATTGTCGTTGGAGAATTCCCCATAATTTGGACGGCGCAACAGTGAGTCTGATTACCATTATGAACGACATAACGATTGCCAATGAAGCGACAATTCGTTAATGCTAGCGGCGAGTCGCGCACATAGAGCGTACTGCCATTAAGACCTTCGCGTCCATTCACTGCGCCATTGTTAGCGTGATTGAAGCCGTTAGTCGCATAAAGCGTATCAGAAATATTAATCTGTTTAAATGCGGATAGATATCCTGCTGTGCCTGTAAAAGAATCAGTGTAGCCTCCTTCACGACCCCAATTACGATCAAAGACGCAATTAGTTATCGTGAGGGTGGAAGAAGACGCACCATCAGCCGTCAAACTTCTGCCTAGCAGTTTAGTCTCATTTGGTGAACCACAAGCATAGAAACGACAATTAGCAAAAGTAAGATCGCCCGCGAGCGTCTTATCAACAGCGACACCCTTTGAGCGTGTAAATGCAATTCCATCCACATACGTGCAACCCGTTCCATTCGCGATTACAAGGCAAGTCTTAGCTTCATCCTCGCCATCCAATATCGACAGCTCAGCACTACGCGAAGCAAACGAGGTCTCGTCGCCATTGAATCCGCCATAGATTGAGACAGGAATGCTCAATGCGCCCATAGTTGTCGTCCCAACTGGAACCGTAGAAGCAACAACAAGGTTAGTGTGCGTCTCATCAACAAGCGCAACCGCGTCAACAACTGTGGCTGCGGCGTTGAGCCAATCTGATCCATCACCAACGCCAGAGGCACCTGCACGAATATGAATATATCCCTCGCCAAGCCCCTTGCCCCAGAGCGGCGGCAATTCGCCTTCCACTATGACACCCTCGCTCGGGCTCTCAACGATTGCAACGCCCGAGCCTCCACGAACAACAATGCGCCACCAGAGTGTTTTGCCTGCTTCAAGATAGCGTTTAGTCAAGATATCAAATGTCGCGCCAGGCGTTGCGCCCGTGGCAATCGTCTCCACATACTGCCAACCTGTCTCATCATCACTCTCTGGCTTCTCATATCCACAGCAGAAGTAAACTGTTGCAGAATAGGTGTCTTCTGCTTCTTGTAGCGCAAGTTTTACCGTGGGTTTCGTATAGTCAGCGCCAAAGGTGACGGACGATGTGGTAATCGTTGGCTTTGCAGTCGAAGAAACCGCCGCTTCAGAAGTATTGCCGTAGCATCCTAAATTAAGGCGTCCGCCATTGGGCGAAGGTTCATTCGAATAGTCCGCCGAGGGGTCGCCTGCATCGATGGCAGGAGATACACGCGCCTCGACATGCACATCGATTGTTGAAAGGTCATAATCAGGATTAAAATAACCTGGCGAGGAATGAAGCGGATACGCTACAGGTGAGGTATTTACCTGCGCGGCGACAGTTTCAAGAGAAGTCTTGAAGAGCGGGTCGCCGTAGACGACATTAGCTCCACATGTAATTGTTCCCGTGCCGCCGATATGGCTTCTTTCGGTGAATAGCGAATAGTCAATATCAGCCGTTGAACTCGCCGACACTTCAATATCTGCCGCGACAGCAAGTGAACTTTGCATAAAATTGCCATAGAAGATTGAATTGCGCACAATTAGGTTTGCATTATCCACACGGACACCGCCGCACGACTCGCCAAGGTTATACGCCATTGTACAGCGGTCGAAGAGTATTGGGAATGCCGAAATGCGTCCAATCGTACTTGGAGCGAAGTAGACCGTACTTGAAGCCGAGTCACCATTTCGCGCATAGCTATTACCAACGAACTGGCATCCCACGAATGAATTCGTACCCTCTGGAAGCCCCTCAATGCAAATGACATGCCCATCCTGCGAGTCACCATTCGTGACGGCACGATTGCCACGGAAAAGGCAGTCCGTCGCCCGAATCGTCGCCGATGTCGCGTAAATTGCCGCACCGCGTGTTCCATCGCGTCCGTCAGCGCCGCTAGTTGTCTCAGTTTCAGGAATACCATTGTCAATAAACTTACACCGCGTTAATGTCAAAGCGCAAAAGTTAACATTGAGTGCCATTCCGTTCATTGTTATATGATGACGCTTGCTTGCCGTATAAACATTGCGATTTCGGTCAAACACACAGTCCTCAAATACAACAGGAGCACCCTTTGGCGTATAAATCCATGCGCCGCGTCCACGGATTCCATTCGTGAATGTGGCTTGTTGCGTAACACCATTACAAACGAAGGTGCAGTTCTTCGCACGGAGCCCCGCACCAGATTTCATCGTCGCGGGCTCTGATGCTGAGGAATCGCCCTCAGCTCCTAATTTAATCGCACGATGAAGGGCATTCGTGAAAACAAGATTCTCTAATATATAATCACGAAATGAGGTGTCCGTCATCACGATGATGTTCGTAACCGCCGTGCCGATTAGGGTCGAGCGTGCGGATGTGTCGCGCTGATTTTTGTCGGTTTCTGTTCCCGCGAAGCCACCAAGAATTGCACATGCCGTGGGTGCGCTAAGCTCCTCTGTGAGCTCATAATCTCCCGCCTTAAGCCAAAGTTCATCCTCCGCTGACGCAGCCGTAAGCGCGTTCTGTAAACTTGCCGCGCTATCCCAACTCAAGCCGTCGCCTGTACCATCTGGCGACACATAGCGCACCGTGCCCGATGTACCGTCGTCCACTATAAATTGGAGCTCTTGCAAGGACAAATAAGTGATGTAACTATCAATAAGCGTTTCAAGAAAGACTATGCGGTAGCTACGATAAGTAACCCGCTCAGAAAGCGCGTTCTCATGAGTACATTCACAAGCAGGAGACTCCTGACCTCCTCCGCGACGATTGAAAACGCCGATATCAACGCGCTCAATCGTCGTCCACTCTTCCTCTTCACTATTGCGCCCTTGCAATTCCCATTTCGTTGGCGAGCCAGACTGCGAATACCAATGCGGAGAACGGTGAAGTAGATAACGATCAAGTGCGGGAAGTTCTGAATCGGAGACGGAGACTGGGATTGTGAATGTAACGGAACACGAACCATCAGCAGCTACTGTGCCGCGCCATTCACAAGCAGCACCTTCCGCCTTTGAATAAATAGTCCCATCAAAAAGAACATTTGGGTTGTCGCTCTGATATGTACCACTTGCGGAAACGCAAGTCTCATACATAGAATCACGCGAGCCAAGCTTCTCAGTCATCCAATCAGCGAGATTCACAAGTTTCGCGTGCGCTGCAGTTACACTTCCGAGCACCGCAAAAAATGTAATAGCCATTACTTTAATTATGCGTTTTCTCATAATTAGATATCTCCCATTAGATGAGGACATAAGACAAAGTGCAGAAGACACATCATATGCGCCTTTCGCATCGACCCATTAAATGCCGCGTAGGAGCCCGCTATAGCGTCTTTACAACGGGGGGGGGGGGGGGGGGGGGCCACAA
>CAVLAC010000012.1:0-26588 GCA_963661055.1 bacterium
AGATTATCTTGAAGACACACTTTGAGATGATTATGGGCGAGGTTCGCCGCGCTCTCGAGCAGGGCGAAGCGGTGAATGTAGACGGATATTTTCGTATGCAACCCTATCTAAACGGAAGCGTCAACGCGGCAGGTGAACTGACGCAGAAGAATACCCTCGCGGTCCGTATGACCCCACTTGCGAAGCTCAAGCTTTCCTTGAGTTCATTTGCTTGGCGTCTCAAAGGCGACCGCGCCAAACTCATCCCTTAATGGGCTTTCCCGAGACACTTCTGTTTTATCTCACCCGAGAGGGCGCGGCGGTTATCACCACGGATTTCACGGATGGTAATTCGACTTCGACTCGCGGAGCGCACCCCCCTACCAATTGGGGGCGATTTTTGGTATAATAGAGGCAATGACACATCGTCATATCAACTCTAAGAAAGAACGCGATACATGAATACCGTATTGGTCGGCGCCCAGTGGGGCGACGAAGGTAAGGGCAAAGTTATTGATTTTCTGACTGAGGAGGCGGATATCGTAGTCCGCTTCCAGGGCGGCTCTAACGCGGGTCACACCGTCGTTGTGGGCGACAAGAAGTATGTGCTACATCTCGTGCCGAGTGGCATTTTGCACGAGGGCAAGCACTGCGTCATTGGTAATGGCGTGGTGATGGACCCCTTCGACCTGATGAAGGAACTTGAGCAGGTCGAGAGCTGGGGCTTCGAGCTGCGCGGCAGATTCCATATCTCCGAGCGTGCCCATATGGTGATGCAATGGCATCGGGCAATTGATAAGGCGGAGGAAGCGGCGCGTCCTGAGGGTGCGAAGATTGGCACGACGGGACGCGGCATTGGTCCTGCTTACGCGGCAAAAGTCGGACGCTACGGCATGCGCGTCGGGGACATCCTGAAGCCGAACTTCACGGAACTTGTCCGTGCCCAAGTGGCTGAAGCGAACCGCACGCTAGTGGCGCTCGGGGCACAGCCTTTGGACGCTGATGATATGGTGCGGCTGTATAGTCCGATGGCGCAAGCGCTTATGCCGTATGTGACGGATACTATCCAGTACTTGCACGAGCGGCTTGAGGAAGGGCGTTCGCTCCTTTTTGAGGGTGCGCAAGCGACGATGCTGGATATTGACTTTGGTACATATCCCTTTGTGACCTCGTCCAATCCGACGGCGGGCGGTGCCTGCACGGGTGCGGGCGTTTCGCCGCGCTCGATTGACCGCGTCATTGGTGTTCTTAAGCTTTATACGACACGCGTGGGGGAGGGTCCGTTCCCGACCGAGCTCGAGGATGCGGATGGCGAGACCTTGCGGCGGCGCGGCGGAGAGTTTGGTGCGACCACGGGGCGTCCGCGGCGTTGTGGCTGGTTTGACGCGGTTGTGGCGCGGTATGCCCAGCGTGTGAATGGCGTTGACTTCTGGGCGATGACGAAGCTCGATGTCCTCGATGAGTTCCCTGTCGTCAAGATTTGCACGGGTTATCGCCGCGCGGATGGGTTCGTTTACACGACTTTCCCTGCCGATCTCTCGGTTTTGGAGCATTGTACGCCTGTTTATGAGGAAATGCCCGGTTGGCAGTGCGAAACCTCGCATTGCACGGACTATGCTCAGCTTCCTGCCAATGCGAAGGCGTATATTGACCGCATTTTGTCCCTGATTGGTGGTAAGCTCGGCGTTTTGAGCGTGGGGCCTGCCCGCGAGACGACCTTGCGTATCAATATCTAAGAAAGGTTAATGGCGAATAAGATCCAGCATCTCGCCGTGATAATGGACGGCAATGGACGGTGGGCGAAAGCCCACCGCCTGCCGCGCTTAGCGGGACACAAAGCGGGGGCGGAGACCCTTGACCGTGTCATGCACTACTGCCGCGAGGCGGGGATTTCTTATTTGACTGTTTACGCCTTTTCAACGGAAAACTGGAAGCGTTCTCCTGAGGAAGTCGGGGGGCTGATGAAGCTCCTTTCTTCCTATATAAAGCGCAAAAAGGCGCAATTAATCAAGGAGGGCGTCCGTTTTCGCGTAGTAGGGCGGCGCGGCGATTTGTCGCCAAGTTTGCAGAAGCAAATTGCCGCGCTTGAGGAGGCGACAAAGGAGGGCAAGTTCACGCTTCTCGTCGCGCTTTCTTACGGAGGGCGGGCGGAAATTGTGGACGCGGTGAACGCGGCACTTTCGGCGGGGGAGAAAGCGGTGACGGAGGAGTCATTCGCGAAGTACCTCTACGCACCCGATGTGCCCGATCCCGACTTGATCATTCGCACTTCGGGGGAGTGCCGCACATCAAACTTCTTGTTGTGGGAGTCCGCTTACAGCGAATATTGGTTTACGCCTGTTCTTTGGCCCGATTTTGGGAAAGAGGAGTTTGAACAGGCAATCGCGGCATTTGCCTCGCGTGAACGCCGCATGGGTGGGAGGAAAAGTAAATGAAACCTATCGTTAAACGTATAATTACAGCACTTACGACGGCGGGAATTGTCGTCGCGGCACTTTTGGGGCTACACTTTGCCCTTGGGGCGGGTGCCTTTAAGATTATTCTGCCAGTCCTAATTGTACTTGTGACACTCGTCCAAGCTGAATTCTATCAGATGGTTGCCCGCAAGTATTCCGTTATGCTTTTCCCTGGGCTACTTTGGGGGGTGGTGTATTTGGTCGGACGCTTTGTGCTTAATTGCCCAAATTTGCTGATAGTCGCCATATTTGCGCTAGCTTTGACGGCACTCTTCGGGAAATATGAGCGTCCCATTGAGGCCTTCGCGACCACACTTTTGGGGCTTGTGTATATTCCGTTTATGCTTTCCTTCTTCATAGATGTGCCGCGCCTTTTCGGAATCCCTGCGCTACTCTATATCATCGCGATAATTAAGCTCTCGGATATGGGGGGCTTCGCGCTCGGGATGGCGTACGGACGCCACAAGATGTGTCCGACTATATCGCCGAATAAGAGTTGGGAAGGGATGCTCGGCTCAATCTTGGGCAGTTGCCTTATTTCCGCCGCGTTTATGCCTGTAACTGGCTTTTCGGTCGTCAAAACGCTCGCTTTTGGTGTGACAGCGGCGGTAGTTGGGACACTTGGTGACCTCGTTGAGAGCCGTATGAAGCGGGACTGCGAAGTCAAGGATTCGGCAATGTTTATGCCAGCTGGGCTTGGGGGCTTTCTTGATATGTTTGACTCCCTCATCTTTGCCCCCGCGATATTGCTCCCATTCTTTAAGTAAGCAAAAAGTATGGCATCGCGGCACTTTAAGACCTTAATTGGTATACCACGGCTTGGACTCGCGGTATGTGACGCGGTTATTGTCGGCTTTGCCTACCTGATGGCTTTCGCGCTGCGGTTCGACTTTGGTGTGCCGCGCGGCGGATGGCGGGCGACCGCTGCATTTGGGGTGGTCGTCTGCATTGTCCATTTGGCGACCCTGACGCTTTGGGGGTGCTATCGGCGGGAAGCGAAGTATTTCTCGCGGCGGGAATGTTGGCGGTGTCTTTTCGCGACGGCAAGTGCCGCGTTTGTGCTCATTTTGACGCGATTTCTGTTAAATAACGAACTCTTTTTCCATGCCCGACCGCCGTACTCGGTGTCCGTTTTAACCTTTCTGGGTACGTCGGTCGGGCTGGTTCTTTTGCGTTACTTCTGCCGCGTTCGCGGCGATTCGTTTGACCCTGGTATCGACCTTTTGGAGCGCCCCGAGACCTCCTTCGATAATGAGGGGGTACGGACCTTTCTCGCGGGGAAGACGGTGCTCGTCACAGGTGCGGGCGGAACGATTGGCTCGGAATTGGTCCGTCAAGTTGCCGCGCTTGGGGCAGGGCGCATCCTCCTCGTGGAGCGGTGCGAGAATGCCCTTTACAATATCGATAGAAAGATGAAGGCGGACGCGGCAGTTTCGGGCAGGTGCGTTCCGTTAATGCGCGATATTTGCGATAAAGAGTCGATGGAAGCGTTATTTTCGGCAGAAAAGCCATTCCTCGTCCTTCACGCCGCCGCGTATAAGCATGTGCCGATGGTGGAGTTGAACCCCGAGGAAGGGTGGCGGAATAATGTGGAAGGAACACGCACATTAGCGGAACTTTCTGAGAAATATGGTGTCTCGCGGTTCGTCCTCGTCTCGACGGATAAGGCGGTAAAGCCTGTTTCGGTTATGGGCAAGTCGAAGCGCGCGGCAGAAAAGGTGCTGATGGGACTAAATGCCGCGCAAGCGAAGACCTCGTTCTGTGCGGTGAGATTTGGCAATGTCTTCGGCAGCTCGGGATCCGTCGTGCCGCTCTTTAGGGAGCAAATTGCCGCGGGCGGACCTGTTACGGTGACGGACCCTGAGATGAAACGCTACTTTATGACGGTTCAAGAGGCGGTTTCGCTCGTTTTGCAGGCGGCGAGCCGTGCGGAGCGGGCGGTGTATACGCTGGAGATGGGCGAGCCCATTACGATTGTGAAGCTCGCGGAAGGGCTCATCCGCCGCGCGGGGTATGTTCCGTATAAGGATATTCCTATCGTCTTTTCGGGGGTGAGACCTGGCGAGAAGCTTTTCGAGGAGCTGGATGTCTCTGAAAAGTCCGCCTATCGCACGGATATGGCGAAGATTTACATTACTAAGTTGGAGGATTAAGTTATGAAAAAGGCATTGGTTGTTGCTATTTCCGCGCTTTTCGCGTGCGCTCTTTGGGCAGATGAGGCACTTGACGCGGCACTTGTGAAGGGTGAGCAATTCCTTTTGGCGAATCAGGCTTCTGAGGGCTGGTGGAGCGATAAGCAAATGCCTGCACTGACGGCGCTTCCGCTTTGGGCACTTACGACAGGCACAAACGCCCCAAGTGCCGCGCTCGAGAAGGCGGCGAAATATGTGCTTTCGACTCAGCGCGAGGATGGCGGCTTTTACATTCCGAAACCAGGTCGCGGCGGTTCGGGACTTGGGAACTATAATACATCCGTCTGCCTTTCGGCGCTTTATGTTTCGGGGCGGGCTCCGACCGCGGCACTTTTGAAGGCGCGTGAATATATTGCGTCCAGCCAATTGACGGGTGATGATACTTACGCGGGCGGTTTTGGCTATGACAAGGCTTCGCGGCGGCGGTATGCGGATCTTTCTAATACTTCCTATGCGCTCGATGCTATGCGGCGGACGGAGTCGCTGGAGGAGTTGCGTCCGAATGGCAAGCGGGTGGATGTTGATTGGGGCAAGGCACTTTCATTTGTGGAAGGGCTTATTAAGGAAGAGGGTGCGGATAAAGGCGGTGCCGCGTATAATGACCGCACGGCGCAGGCGGGCACGGCGACGAATGCGAATCAGCGGGTTGCTTTGAGGGCGTATGGGTCAATGACTTACGCGGCAGTTCTTTCGATGTGCCACGCCAAGCTCGATAGAGGTGACCCGCGCGTCAAGCAGTCCCTCGCCTACTGCGAAAAGTACTGGTCGCTCGAGGAGAATCCGGGTATGGGCAATCAGGGACTTTACTACTACTACGACATTTTGGCGCGTGCACTCGCGGCGGCGGGCGTGGAGAAGGTGGGCGACCACGAATGGAAGAAGGAACTTGCCGCGAAACTCATCTCCCTTCAGAAGGCGGACGGTAGTTGGGCGAATGACAACAACCGCTTTTGGGAAGCGGACCCCGTACTTTGCACCTCATTCGCGATGTTGACGCTGAGATTGTGCAAATAGGGGGTTGACGCGCGGCGCAAAATATAATATACTGTAAGCTTGAAGAAACCAAACTAGAAGGAAAACCAAAAATGGAACTAAAAGGAACTAAGACCGAGAAGAATCTCGCCTTTGCGTTCGCGGGTGAATCCCAAGCACGCAATAAGTACACCTACTTCGCGTCCGTCGCGAAGAAAGAGGGCTATGAACAAATTGCCGCGCTCTTCTTGGAGACGGCGGAAAATGAGAAGGAGCACGCCAAGCTGTGGCTCCGTCACTTGGGTGGCATTGGTGACACGGTGAAGAATCTCGCCGCCGCCGCCGCGGGTGAAAATGAAGAGTGGACCGATATGTATAAGCGGTTCGCGGAAGAAGCGCGTGCCGAGGGCTTCGAGGCAATTGCCAAGCAGTTCGAGGGCGTTGCCGCGATTGAGAAGCACCACGAAGAGCGCTATCGCAAGCTTCTCGCCAATATCGAGAAGGGCGAAGTCTATGTGAAGGTGGGACCCAACCGTTGGCAGTGCCGCAATTGTGGTCACATCTACATCGGCGAGAAGGCGCCTGAGGTATGCCCCGTGTGTGCGCATCCTAAGTCGTTCTTCCAGATTGAAGCCGAGAACTACTAATAGAAAGTACAGCAAAATGAAGCCGCCCACATTGTCCTCTTGACAGTGCGGACGGCTTTTGGTATACTCTTGAGCGAAACAGCGAAATTAGGACTATTATAAAATGACACTCGCTCGTAAGATTTGTAGCATTTCCGCACTCCTTTTTAGCCTTGTGGCTAGTGCGGTAACCTGCGATACGACTCTAACCTTGAACAAGGGTTGGAATGCCGTGTATTTGCCTGTCGCCCCCACAAATACACCTACCGAAATATTCTCTAAGTGGCCCGTGATGTCCGTCTCGGTCTATAATGCGCAAGCGTTTCTCTCTACGAGCTCTGTAACGGGGTTGACGGACGAAGATGTTGCGGCGATTCCCTATCAGATTTGGTCGCGCGAAGCCCCCGCCTCCTCTACCTTCAATAACTTTGTTGCCGATACCGTGCTTGTTTGTTGCAATACGGGCACGGTCGCCTTCACGACAACTGTGCGCGGAGAACCTGCCGCGCCGCGAATCGCGTGGCATACGGGGAGCGAACTCAATTTCGTGGGTATTGGGCTAAAGGAGGGCACAACGATTGGTGCCGCCACCTATTTCGCGGGGTGTCCGTCGGTCTCGGGTAGTGATTTCTATAAGATCTCGGGGGCGGACGAAGGTGGCTTCAAGGTCGTCTCTATGAAGGGCTTTGGGTCTACTTCCGTCGCGAAGTTGAGTAATGGCACGGTCGTACTTGTTCCAGGCGCGGCAGTTTCCTCGTGGGCGGGTCCGCTCTATGTCTCGCCGCAGAGCGGTATTGACTTTGGTGATTCGCTGACTTCGAATGAACTCAGCATCCGTAATGATGGTGTCGCTGAAAAGGATGTCACCATTAGCCTCGCCAGCTCTACGGACGGTACTGAGCCGATTACGGTGCTCGTGCGCAACGCGGCAGAAGAGATTGTTAATCCAGAATGGAAGACGCTCACGGCGGCGGGTGGCGATACCCTTTCGAAGACGCTCAAAACGAATGAGACGTGGCGCATTTCGGTCGCTTTTGACCGTACGAAACTTGCGGGTACGGGCAAGGAGCTCGGGGGTATCTTGCAGATTCGTGAGGATGGCGGTACATTGATGAGCGTGAATGTGCCCGTGAAGGCTCTCGATGTGAAGGAAACCACCGCTTGGCCGAGTGGACTTTGGGCATTTGACATTGAGCTTGATAAGGTCTCGCGCTATGTGACGGATACCACGCGTACGGACGGCGTAAAGGCGGGCGGGACGATGAAACTGCGCATTTATGTCCATGTCGATAAGGAAAATGTGCCGCGCCTTATGCAGCGCATTATTGTGGGCGGAACGAAGAAGACGGACGGTACCATTACGAGTATTGGCTACGCGCCTGACGCGAAGGTCCCGGACGGACTCGACTATGAGCGTCGCCTTTCGAGCGCGGCACTTCCTGTGGACTTGGGAGTCGTGAAGCCCACAAGCGGCGAATGGGGCACGGAACTCGCGTTTAACTATAAAATTGCCGCGAAGAGTGCGTCTAATCCGTTTCGCCATCCGCTCCATCCGATGTTCGATGGCAAGGACGCGAACTTCGAGGAGCTGACTTATGACGGAGACGACTTCAAGAATTATGAGAAGACGGTTAAACCCGAACTTTTCTCGCTCAGCGGCGAAATTGACCTCAAGTGGGACTCGGTGACGGGTACAGCGTGGGAGCCGCAGGAGTCGCTGACGGGCACTTGCGACTGGATTTACACGGGGCTTATGCGCCAAGGTCCTGTCAAAGCCTCGGGCACATTCACGGCACAACGCGTTTTGCCGGGGCTTACGCTCACTCTCGAATAAACTAATTTCAAACTACAAATCTTAACAACTAATCTCAAAAAGAAGGAATAACAAACTATGAAAAGCACAATGATACGCTCACTCGTTGCCGCTGTATGCGCATTCGGTGCGCTTAGGACTTCGGCCGTGCCAACTTCCATCGCCTATCAGGGCATCCTGCGCGATGCGAATGGCGAGGCGCCTACGGACGGCTTGAATAAGACAATCGAGTTCCGCCTTTATAAGTCCG
Source organism: bacterium (assembly GCA_963661055.1). Taxonomy (GTDB): domain Bacteria; phylum Verrucomicrobiota; class Kiritimatiellia; order RFP12; family UBA1067; genus UBA1067. Next base: position 8,289 of record CAVLAC010000012.1, read on the forward strand.
CTTCAAGCGACGAACAGGCGCTTTGGGGTCGCCCTTTTGCGGTATTGCTTGATGCAAACGGACTCTTCAATGTCGCGCTTCAGGATAGTACTGGTGGTGATCCATTAGGGAATGTGCAATATACAAGTCTTGCGGAAGCTCTTAAAGCCGCGCGCAGCTCGTCGCTTTACATTGGTTTGACGGTAGTTGGCAGTTCGGGCGAGATTTCGCCGCGCCAGCAGATTTTGGCAGTGCCCTATGCGTCCTATGCGCAGGATGTGGACACTGCCTCGGGCGATTTCTCGGTCGGAGGTACTGCGGCGCTTAATAATCTGACGGTCAATGGTACTACGACCTTCGGCGCGGGTGTTACTTTCGCGAATAGCGTATCGATGAATGGGGGTCTCACGGTTACGGGAGACTTGAAGGTGAAGGACTCCAATTCCATCTCGGGGCCTGGCACAATTCCGCTTGGTGGCATTATTATGTGGAGCGGATCGAAGGGCAATGTGCCTGACGGCTGGAAACTATGTGACGGAACTGATGGCACGCCTGATTTGAGAAACAGGTTCATTTTGGGAGCAGAAAGTGTAAATAATACAGGTGCCACGGGCGGTGCTTCTGAGATTAAGCTTAGCGTAGATAATCTCCCCTCACACCGGCACGAATATTTCGGTGATGACCAATTGCAAGGTAAAGACGGTAATACAACGACAGAAGTATCACGGCAGTGTTCTGGATATGACGCAACGAGTAAGAACGCTGGTGATTCAAGGGTTTATTGGTCGGGTAAGACAGGCGGGGACAAGTCCTTCAGCATTATGCCGCCCTACTACAAGCTCGCGTTCATTATGCGCACTAGGTAAGAGACTTACGACTTTGGGGATACTATGAAACATCTGATTCCCTATCTTGTTTTAGCGGGGCTACTGCTCCCCGCCTGGGGGGCGGAAGAGGAGAAACCCTCCTATACGCTTTCTTCCGCCTCCGCCGCGCCAATTCTGCATTATACTTCTAAAGACGGCGAGCCGCAACCTGAGAATACTTGGCTCGCGTCCAATAATGTGGTCACGGCATTCTCGTGCGTGCAGGTGACGACGAATGGTACGCCGGCAAGTTCTCAGCAGACAATTGCGGGCAATCCGCAGGTGAAGCTCACATCTTGCGAGGCGGGCTTTGTCTTTGAGCGCATTAAACCAGAGGTTTGGTTTGGCGGACAGATTCCGCTCCCGACCGACACGGACTGGACAAGGACTTACGAGTATTACAAGAATGATGTTGCAGAGCAGGAGGCGTTCATTTTTGACCCGCAAAACCACCGCGTCTTTGCCAAGGCGGGTGGTACGCAAACATTTACTTGGTACTTGAAGGACGGCACGAAGCAGTCCCACGCCTATATTATATCCACGACTTGCGAGGGAAGACCGTATCGGCTGTTCTGGACGGACTTCCCGTATAATGCGCCACCTGTGAGTTTGAGTGGTCGGTACATTCAGCTCTTTGGACCTAAGTCGATTATTGAGCCCACATATGGCACTAAGGTCGAAGACCAGGGCGGACAACAGGTCACGAATAATAATGTCATTATAAGCGGCGTTTATCTCGATTCTTCGTCCTCGTGCCTCTATGCACGCGGCAAGGTTTCGGGGCAATTCATTGTCGCGTTCTATGACTCGGGTTCGTATGACAACCTCCAGCGTATTCAGGTTGTGGAAGTCGGGTGCCCCGATGTCAATTATATGACGGGCTACATAGGCGAACCCATTCAGCCGTATGGTATGGGCTATGACACCTCGGGGCTGATTCCGTCCCCCGTTGAGGTAGGAACGACGGTGCAGGATGCGTCGGGACCCTACTACTACCAGCATAAGGGTTCCTACTCGTATAGTCCGAAGAATAATTGGGTCTACCCCTTGCGGACGACGACGGGCGAAGCGTGGAGGCTTGATGTTTACTGGATGGAAACTGACGCGCACGGCATTCAGTGGCCGTTTGAGCGGTGCAACTACTCGTGTTCGTGGAATACGAATCAGATGACAACGCTGATTACGGGCGCGAAAGTAAAGCTTCCGCAGGACTATAGTGTCACTTTGGGTGGCTTCCAAGAGCCTGAGGGACACGCCCTCGTGCCTGAAAACCAAATATTCCGTACACAAAAGAGCGGCTTTTCGCTTCTTAAGGTTTCGGCAACGGATAATATTTGGTTTATTCCTGTGAGATCCATTGACCGTACGGACACCAACTTCTTCACTTTGGAAGAATCCAAGTGGTTTGTGGGTGACGAGTTGCGTCCGCGCGGCGGTTCGGTGAAGGGGACTTCCGCGACTTACAATCCCGTCATTGATTCCTCGGTTTCGGGCTTGTTGAATCTCGACGAATCGAGCAACAACTATAATGCCGACCTCTATTATGATTGGACGACGACTTCGAATACGCTCGCCTCGGTGATTTACCCCGTCAATACGGTGGCGGACTCGGCGAAGCCCTTGGAAGTTTGGTGGTCCTCTACCGTCCAGCAGGAGGGTATGACTTCGCCCATTTCGTTCCCCTCGCTCGTCCAGCGTTATCGCGCGATTTGGCCTGAGGTGAATCAAGTTCCGCAAATAGTCATTGCCTCCCAAGAGGGCGGCGCGGGCACGACGCGGTATGAGGCGGGCAATGCAGCATCGTTTAATAATAATGAGGCTAAAATAAAAATGCCTGACCTCTACGCGTTTAATGAGCGCGGCGGTTCCATCTCGTTCTGGGCAAACGCGGCAAAGTCTGTCATTGAGGATGGGTATATTATGACTTTAGGAAGCGGAGATGAAGCTTCTGGTGATAATCATCCATTGAAGGTTTACATTAGAGCTAGACACGAGGATGATAAGGTCGCGTATAGTATCTTCTTAGATAAAGCCAATACCAATGGAGATGTTTACAACCTTAAGACTTCCGCTCTATCTACGAATGAATGGCACAAAATTGTGTTCTCATTCTCGGAGTCTAACTTGACGGCCTTCGTGGATGGAAAATTAAATGCCTCCACGAATCAGATAAACAGCGCAGGGAGTGATGAGGTCACCTCATTTGGCGGAAAGCTTACTGGTAACTATCTGGGCTGTAACAATTATTCAAGTAGTGGAGCAACGGGTATCTTCCTCGATAATGTTGCGCTTTGGGCACAGACATTCGATGAGACTACGGCTTCCAATAACCTCTATTCGGTGCTGAAAGGGACTGAAAGTGCGCTCACCTGCGCCTTTACCTTCGATAATGACGACCTCGAAGTTATTTCAGGCACAGAGAAGCGCAAGGCGACGGATATTGTCTCGGGTCGCACCTATGAAGCGGAAAATGTGCTTCGCGCGACACCAGGTGCACCGATTCTCGGCAACGGAGTCTTCACGGCCGATAATACGCCAATTGTCTATCGTCAGCCCGATAAGACGAAAGCGGGCTACAACCCGAATGAGGAACATGCCTTTGTGGCTTCGGGGGCAGGCGGATACTATGCGTGGGCGCTCCGTTGCGACTTGAATTCGGACGCGACCTCCCAGCCGTTTGTACTCGTGCAATATGAGAAGGATGGCGAGGCAAAGATGGAGTGCTACTCCGTCCTTCTTACGAACGAATTCCACACGGCTCTCGCGGCAAATGTGGAAGCGGGACATATCTTGCCAGGTCCGCATCCGTTAGATTTGCTGGATAATCCGTGGTGCACGAACGATTATTGGGATGTTGTCTCGGGGCAAACCTATTCGAGTGCCTATCGTGACCGAAAGGGACAAGTCTGGGCGCGCGCGGCGGGTACAATCCCGATTCATATGTACTATCCGAACCAAGATGGCTTTGACTACCCGACGCTTTCGACGACGCCCGCAGTGGGCGTGCCGATTCCGTGGCTCTCGGAACTCGGGAATACGCCAAGCGCCTATGTGCTCTCGAATAAGCCCGCGACTTGGACTTGGACGGTTTCTTGGCCGACTGGCGTCCCCACTATGCGCATTGGTGAGACGCTCACAACTGCCGCGAACGGACTTCCCGAAGTCTGGAGCGCGAAGTCGATGGCTGTTTTGTGGCCGCAGGGCAATACCGATACCGTAAAGTTGTGGGATCCGACGGTCGCACGCGAATCGGGTAAGGCGGGATACGATAAGGCCGCCGATTTGCTCTCCAATTACGGCTTCTCGGTAGAGGCGGGCAATGTGGAATTGCGTGCGGGTAAGTATACCTTTAAGGATTTGCCGCCTTCCATTGGTTCGCGCTTCTATGTGGATACAACGAAGGACTCCACCAATTGCGTTACACTCATCGGCGAACAGGAGTCCTCGGCGGGTGGTACTATCCTCTGGCCCAACGTGGCAAACGCGGCAGAAATCACTGCGCTCAAGGGACTTATCTCGACGGACGCAGATTCCACCAAACGTGCGGAATGGGCATCAATTATTGATGGGCTTGCGCTCACAAAGCCCATTCAGCCGACGACGATTGAGGGTGCGTTAGACCCTATCGCGACCTATATCCCGCGTGACCATTATGCCCTAACCGCGATGGGCGGTACGGGGTATGTGACAATTATCGAAAATGACGCGCCTGTCGGGAGTGGCGTGGGGCAACTTGGCGTGCAGGATGGCGATGCCATCTCTATGCATGTCTTTGCTGTCACGAATAAGTACTACACAGGACGCGTCGTGGCACGCCAAGACCAAGAGAACCTCCTCTCGCAACAACTTTCCATCCTTTATACGGAATCCTTCGCGGGCACGGCGGACGATTATGAGTTCGAATGGAAGAAGGCGACGCCCACTGCTTCGGGGGTAATGCCTACGGACTACACGAACGCCTATAAACGCGCATTTTCGAGTGCGGACGAAATGCGCGGCTTGACTCGCTTTACGATTGGTGGGCAGGGTGATACGCTCGCAAATCTCGTCAATACCTTCTATGTCATGCGCTATCGTGCCGTGAGTGGCGCGGCAAAAACCTCGATGGGCGATACATGGAGTGACTGGTGTGGTCCGACTCTCGCGGAAGGGTGGATCCAGCGTGTCGTCAATAATGTGACACCGTTTACTCAACGGATGACTGACCTCTATGAGAATGAGGCGGAAACGCTCTCCTCTATGATTCAGCAGGCGGGCGGTCCGTATATGGGCGATGTCGCGCTCAATCAGGATAACTTGACTTCCGTCGGGCTCATACAGCTCTATCAGACGCTCCTCAATAAGGCGGAATCCATCTCTATCGCGGGAGGCTCTGATACGAACATAAATGACGCGGAAGTGAATAAGCAGCTCCTCCTCGCGGCAGAACGCCTCGCCGATTTGTATATGGTGCTCGGCAATGACGCGTATGCGGACGCTCTCAACCCGACAATCGGCTTTGGCACGACATGGGGCGAAACGGCGGCTGGTATTTCGCAGATTGACTATGGTGCGGAATCTACAGGGCTTTTCTGCTTCGACAATCAGGTTAACACGCTTCTGGAAGAGGAACTTGCGCTTTTGCGGGGTCGCTCGGGGGCGAATAATTCGTCCGTCCAAACTGCGCCTTACTATAACCGCTTGATGTGGAACTTCACACGCGGCATAACGGCGGGTGAAGTCGCTTACGCGGTGAATTATAACATTAACTCGTCCAATAATGACGCGAATATAAATGCGGATGACGCGGCACTTCAGTATCCACAAGGTCACGGCGATGCGTGGGGACATTACCTGAGTGCGCTAACGACATTCTATCGTCTCTTGCGGAATCCGAACTTCACCTGGCCCGTCTCGCAATCGCAAATGCTGGTGGCGGACGCGGTTGTGGATGTTGACTACTACGATGAAGAACGTTTTGCGGAAATCGCGAATAAACTCGCCGTCACAGCGGCGGATGTCGTAGATCGCACAGCCCGCAAGGCGTGGAAAGATAATGGCGGCGCGAATGGTGCGGGATACCTCGATGAGGATACGAAGCGCAACTTCGGCTATGGCGAATGGGCGACACGCGGCGCAATTGGCGGTATCGCCAACTGGATGGTCGCAAACGCGATTTTGCCTGAGACCGAGTCGTCCGATACTTATAGCCGCCTTGTATTTGATGGGAATACGCTCCTTTATAATACGAATGTGCAGCTGAGTGCGTCCTCCGACTTCACGAGCGGATGGACCTTTGAGTTTCAAGTTGCCGCGCCTACGAATAGCACTTACATTGGCAAGGGTTCCGTCCTTACCCTCGCGGGACCATTTGATACCTCCACGGAAGACATTCCGCTTAATGAGCCCGCGACGGACGGTGTTACGGCGACGCAAGGCTTCCTTTTGCTCTCGGCGACAGGTGATGGCAAAGCAAATCTCTTGGCTGAGAATCGTTGCTATTATGTGGTTCCAGTAACGAATATGGTTAAGGTCGCCGAAACGAATAATCTGGGCGATGTCACAATTAAAGAGGTCGAAGAAATTGAGTATAGCGTGAGTTCAAAGATAGACAAAATTGCTGAAGAAGAGCTTAGCCTGCCCGATAACGCGATTGTGGCTATTGACCGCGCCGTAAGTGGGGCTATGACGCTACGCACCCTCGATGCGAACGGTGAACTGGTTGCGTCAGCCAATCTTGGGACAACGCTTCGTTGTGAAAAGCCGTTTGTAATGTTTGGTGGCGGCTTTGATGCCGGCTTCCAAGGTTCCATCGGCGAGATTCGCGGATGGAAAACGACGCGGTCAAACGCGCAATTGCAGTCCGCTCGCGCCTATGTGAATGCTCGCGACGAAAACCTCCTTTTCTATACGCGCGGCACTACACGGCGGACGACGGATACGGAACTTGCTGATGAAACGCCTGGCGGCGATATCCCTTGGACGATTCAGGATCCCAATTGGGTGAGTGTGAAGAGTTCGGGGCTCTCCCTCGCGTTTGATGATGATGGACTTGTCCGTATCAATCGCGATACGGTGACGGACCTCACGAGTATCCCGACCTCGGTTTACGCAATTCAGAATACGCTAGATGGACTTGACGCAGGGATGAATCCGCTGGGGCTTTCGGACTCCGCTGTGCCGTTTGATATTTCCTCGACGGGTGTTGCGGAAGGGACTTCTACCCACTTCGAGCAAATTGCCGCGCGGGCAGAGAAGGCTCTCGGGAATGCCTCGAAGATGCTCGACCGTGCCCAGAGTGCCTCTAAGTACCTGCGGCAGATTCAAAATGCGACAACGGACGAAAAGGAACTCGCCGCGACGAATGAGAAGTCTTACGATGCGCAGCTCATTGAAATCTTCGGTACGCCTTATTCGGGCGATATTGGTCCTGGCAAGATGTATGAGCAGGGCTACGCGGGGCCCGATCTCTATCACTATATGTATATGGATCTCTCGGGTTATGGGCTCACCTCACTTGAGGAAGCGTCGCCTAAGTATGTCCTTTACTATAATCCCTCGTCGACGGATGATAAATGGACTTATGATGAACTCGATGACTATATGAAGGATGGCAAAAATACCTATTCAAATGCCCTCGTATATTGTGTCTCTGAGTATGGAATTGTCGTAAAGCCTGATTCCGTGACGGGTTCGCGTTCGGCGTACGGACGCCTCCAACAGGCGTATTCGGACTATCTCCTCGCCTATGTGGATGTGCGCAACGCCGTAGCCGCCTACAATGAGTATACGCAACTTTTGAAGGTCGCGTATGAAGCCGAGGAATCCATTTGGGATACTTATAAAGAGTTACGCAATATGTCCATCGCCCTGCGCACCTTTACGGGAGTTAATATTGCAGTACAGAAAGTCGTGCAAAACGCGATAAATGCGCTCGAAGTGGTGAAAGAAGCGAGTGATACGGCGTATAAGGTCGCGGGCAACTCCGTTCCTAAGATACTTGTAGCGGGTTTCTCGGTTGGCTTCTCACCACAGGACGCCGTTAATCTTGTTGCAGGCAACGGAGCTGTTGTACTTGGAGCTTCCATTAATGGCTCAAAACTCTCGCTCCAAACCATACAGACAATGGCGGACTTCATAGTTAGTGAGATTGAGAATGCACGTAATGGGGTTCAAGACGCGGCAACATGGAATGACGCGAAATTGCGGTGCTGGGATAAGCTTTACGACGCGGCTTCGAAGGTGCGTTCGTCGGCGAAGACGGTGAAAACGGCTGTCGCCAAGCTCAACTCGCTCACGGCCAATTTTGATACGCTTGTAGCGGAAGGCAACCGTCTTCTCGCGGCACGCGAAGCGGAACGCGCCAAGCGCGTAAATCGTATCATTAAGCTTGAGTATAGTGATATGTTCTTCCGCCAAGTGCAGGATGAGGCGCTTGCGGGCTACTCCGCCGCGTATAACCTCGCCCAGCGGCAGGTGTTTATGGCGGCGCAGACCTACGACTACGAGACGGCGCAATTGACATCCGACAAGGAGTCGGGCGATGCCTTTAAGGCGGAAATCGTTGGCGCACGCGCTCTCGGTACTTTCGACTCGAATGGCAAGCCGCAGGTTGGCTCGGGACACGGTGACGCGGGCCTCTCGGATATCCTTGCACGGATGGAGGCGAACTACGATGTCCTTAAGCCGCGCCTCGGGATTAACAACCCCGACTCGAACGCGACCTGGTTCTCGCTTCGCCACGAACTTTTCCGTATTGACACGACCGAAGCGGGGCTCGCCAATTGGCAGAAGGAGCTCCAGAAGTATGTGGTCGCCGACTTGCGGCAAGTTCCGGAGTATAGCCGCTTCTGTCAGCCTGTTGCGTCCACCTCGGGATCCTCCACGGCGGAACCTGCACTCGTCATCCCCTTTGAGACGACGATTGACTTTGGCAAGAACCTCTTCGGACGCGACCTCGTCGCGGGAGACCATTCGCTGGATTCCTCCTACTACGCGACAAAGATTCGCTCGACAGGCGTGCGGTTCGTGAATTACAATGCGGGGTCAACAGCCGCTCTCGCGGCAACACCCGTCGTCTACCTCGTGCCAGTGGGTGTAGATCGTATGCGTGTACCAGGCGACTTGGAAGGTACGGTTGTTGATAGACCTGTCGTGGACCAAGTCATCCCTGTCCCCTACACTATCGGCTCGACCGCCCTTGATAAGATCGATTATACCGCCCTTGCCTCGAGCTACACGGGTTGCACTGAGCCGAGCGCGAAGATTCGCCGCATCCCATCCTTCCGTGCGATGACGGGTTCGGCGGACGATGCGGACCGCGCCAATACGCGGCTTATCGGACGCTCCGCGTGGAATACGCGCTGGGTGCTCATTATCCCTGCTGGACAGCTCCTCGGCGGTTCGGCGGAAAATAAGTCGAAAGCGCTCGATATCTTCATTAATGGTGCCGACACGAATAATGATGGAGTCTTGGAGGTCTCGCCAGTGACGGATATTGAGCTCGGACTCAAGACCTATTCGCATTCGGGCAACTAAGGGAGGAAACGAAGATGAATACCTCTATTTCTAAGCTTGAAACTCTCGTGCTAAGTGCCGCGCTCGTAATGGGCGGCGCGGCACTAACTGACGCGCACGGTGCGCCGACGGTCTCTGTTCCGCCATTCGTTTACACTGGGCGCATCGTCAATTATGAAGGCGATTCCTACGCTGTCACCGCTAAGAAGGCGGAAATTCGTGCCCGTAAGAATGGTAAGTTAATTGCTCGCTCAACGATTGCTCAGCTTTCGGGGGATACTTCGGCGAATTATACGCTCGTTATCCCTATGTCCAATGATGACACAGCGACGGACGCGGCAAAGAAGGGTGATAAGCTCACCTTCGAGATTGCGGCGGATAAGAACGACATCTACACCGAGACGAATGCCTTTGTCGCGGTGGGCAATCCAGGTCGCACGGCTGTCGTTAATGTGCGCGTCGCTAAATGCACGAAATTCCCAGGCATCGCCGATGAGTATGTCGACGCGATTATGGATTATGTCAATAGTGATGACTGGGATGGTTATAAATACACCGCTTACGACCCCAATGACGATTGGGATGATGACGGTGTCTCCAACTACGACGAGTATCTCGCGGGGACGAATCCGCTTGATGATAAGGATCTCCTAGAGATTCTCACATGGGAGACGGTTGCTGAGAACAAGAATGTTATGGCACTTCGCTTCTTGCCTGGACGCAACCGCGCCTATTCGGCGATTCGCCGCGCACCTGATTCGAGCGCCCCCTTTACGGTAACGCCCCATCAGACCTCCCCTATTGTGAATGGCACGCAGCATAACTACTTCATCACGGGCAGTGAGGACCCACAAGTGCGCGTACTTTACCTCTTGAAGGTCGGGGACGCGTCACTTTATCGCCTTCGCTTGGAGTAAGGAGCACTTCGGATGCTACTTGCCGCGCTATTTGCCGCGCTCGAGCTCATTTCGGTCACCAACCACGCGGGGCACGTCCTCACGGCGTACCCCGTTTCGCTTACGAATGGGGTCGCCGTCCTCGAACGCACCAGCGGTGAGCGCGTCCGCATTCCCCTCAAAGCCTTCCCCGAGAGCGAGCAACTGCGCTTGCGGGTCGCCCTTGGCGAGGAGGTCGTGCCAGAGCTAACCGCGAAAAAGAAGCAGCAAATTAGGCTTTATCAGGACTTCCTCAAGCGCAATGAAGCCTTGCATAAAGCGGGTGTAACGGACGATGAAGCCTACGAAAAGCGTCGAAAAGAGCTCGAATCGCTCATTGAAAAGACAACAAAGGAGCGAGATGTCAAGTAATTTATTTACGCGATTTGTAAGATTCCACTCCACAAATCGCCGAAAATATGATAAAATATAGGTTCACATTCTACCTCTAGAGGAGTAAATTGATTGCTATGAAGACTGAAACGAAGAATTTGGATAAGTGCCAGGTGCAGCTCACAGCTACGCTTGACGCGAACGAAGCGAACGCCATCGTAAAAGATGTTGAGAAGCGTTTTGTGCAAGAGGCGGCTGTCCCGGGCTTCCGTCCGGGCAAGGCGCCGCTCGCGCTTTTGCGTAAAAACTATGGCACGATGCTCGAACAGAAGATTACCGAGGAAATCGCGAATAAGAACATCCCTAACGCGGTTAAGGCAGCTAAACTCGATGATGAGTTCCTTGCCGTCTATAAGTTGGACGATGTCAAGCACGACGAGAAAGGTGCGACGCTCGTCTTCACGATTGAAGTGAAACCGACATTCAAGGTGCCGACCTACAAGGGGCTCAAGATTGCCTTTAAGGATGTCACGGTCAAGGATGAGGCGGTTCAGGATCAGCTTAAGCGCCTGCGCGATATGTGCGCGAAGTTCGAGGACGCTAAGGAAGGTGACACGGTAAAAGAAGGCGACTTCGTCCAATTCGATTACACGGGCACAATCGACGGCAAGCTGATTGCGGAAATTGAGCCCAGCGCAAAGTTCCTCTCGGATGGGCAGGGCTTCTGGACTCAGGTCGAGGAAGGGCGCTTTGTTCCTGAGGTCTTGAAGGCGCTCAAGGGCATGAAGATTGGCGAAACCAAGAAGGACATCAAGGCTAAGTTCGAAAAGGACTTCACGATGAAGGCGCTCGAGGGCAAGAAGGCTCTCTATACCGTCACGCTGAAGGCATTCCGTTCGCGCACGATCCCTGATGACGCGGCATTCCTTGAAGATCTCAAGCCGCAGTTTAAGGAAAATGCGGAGTCCATCGAGAAGTTGACGAACTACATCCGCGTGGAGATGCAGAAGGCGGAAGATAGCCGCGAGGCTACACGCCGCGAGAATGAAGCGGCGGATATGCTTCTTAAGAAGGTCGACTTTGATGTGCCGTCCGTCCAAGTGAATCGCGCGATGAACGCGTACTTGAACGAACTCGCACAGCAGGCACAGTACTCGGGCTTGGGCGCGGACTACTTCAAGGAGAATCGTGATAAGATTCTGAACGACGCTAAGGAAAATGCGACGAAGCAGATTCGTCTCTACTATGTGCTTTCGGCGATTGCGGACGCTGAAAAGCTTGAGGACGATAAGGACGAGAAGGGCGAATCGCGTAATCATAAGGCGTTGAAGTTCGTTCTTGACAACGCGAAGAAATAAGGCAGTAAATCCTACTTGGGAGTTGGGACAATGGAAAAAGGCTATATGATACCCTATGTCGTCGAGCAAACGGGGCGCGGCGAGCGTACTTACGATATTTATTCTCGCTTGTTACTCGATCGTATCGTCTTCATCTCAGGCGAGGTGAATGACGACATGGCGAACGCCATTGTGGCTCAGCTTTTGTTCTTGCAGTCCCAAGACCCCAAGAAGCAGATTAATGTCTATGTGAATTCGCCTGGCGGTAGTGTCACGGCGGGGCTCGCGATTTACGATACTATGCAGTTCGTAAGTTGCCCCATCGCGACCTACTGCATTGGTCAAGCCGCGTCGATGGGCGCGGTACTGCTGACAGCGGGCACGAAGGGACTCCGCCACGCGCTCCCGAATGCCCGTATTATGATTCACCAGCCGTGGGGCGGCGCGGAAGGTAAGGCGAGCGACATCGAAATTACTGCGCGCGAAATTCTGCGCTTGAAGGATATCCTTAATGACATCCTCGCTAAGCATTCGGGCAAGAAGAAAGCTGATGTCGTTCAAGATACCGACCGCGACCACTTTATGTCCGCCGAGGAAGCGCTCAAGTGGGGCTTGATTGATAAGGTAATTAAGGCATGAAAAACGGCGGTCATTGTTCGTTTTGCGGACGCTCTGAAAAAGAAGTCCCCTTAATCCCTGGCGTAGACGCAGATATCTGCGTCGACTGCGTGAAATACATCAATCAGATTTTGACGGAAAAAGAGCCTAAGAAGGGCAAAAAAAACAAAGAGCCAGCCCCTCTGCCGCCCACGCCTTCGCCGCGCGAGATTAAGGAGTTTCTCGACCAGTATGTAATCGGGCACGACGAGACGAAGAAAGTGCTTGCCGTAGCCGTGCATAACCACTATCGCCGCCTTGAAAGTGCCGCGAAGAAGAAGGATGGCAAAGATCCACTCGCCGATGTGGATATCGAGAAGTCGAATATTCTTCTTTTGGGTCCGACTGGCACTGGCAAGACCCTCCTCGCGCGAACCCTCGCGAAAATGCTGGGTGTTCCATTCGCAATTGGTGACGCGACCGTGCTCACTCAGGCGGGTTATGTCGGCGAGGATGTCGAGAATCTCGTCCGTTACCTCCTCCAGAATGCGGGCGGCGATGTGGAACTCGCCAAGCGCGGCATTATCTATGTGGACGAAATAGATAAGATTGCGTCTAAAACGGATAATGTCTCTATCACGCGCGATGTGTCGGGCGAGGGCGTCCAGCAGGCGCTCCTAAAGATCTTGGAAGGCACAATCTGCCGCATTCCCCCGAAAGGTGGACGCAAACATCCCGACCAAGAATATATCGAAGTTGATACGACGAACATCCTCTTCATTTGCGGCGGTGCATTTGTCGGACTCGACAAAATAATTGCCGCGCGTACAGGTAGCCATGTCATTGGCTTTGAGCACGCGGACGCGGCAGATGATAAGAAGAAGGACGATACCACCGCGCTTTTGCGCGAGGCGCGTCCGCAGGACTTTGTTAAGTTTGGGCTTATTCCTGAGTTCATCGGACGTCTCCCCATCGTGACCGCCCTTGAGGAATTGACCGAAGATGACCTCGTGCGCATTCTAACGGAGCCCAAGAACTCCCTCGTCAAACAGTACACGAAACTCTTGGCAATGGATGGTGTGGAGCTGACTTTTGAGAAGGAAGCCCTCCGCCAACTCGCCCACAGAGCCCTCGCCCGCAAGACGGGGGCGCGTGGTTTGCGTGCCGAGATGGAAAAGCTGATGACGGATATTATGTATGAAGCACCTGGCAACGCCAAGATGAAGAAGGTAGTCATTACTGCCAAGATGATTCAGGAAAAGCTGGGTGACTAAATTATGCAACTTACATTGCTAAAGGCGAAATTGCACCGAATCCACATAACCGAGGCGTGCCTCGATTATGAAGGTTCCCTTACGCTTGACCCCGATGATATGGAAGCCGTCGGCATCCTGCCCTACGAGAAGATTCTCTGCGCGGATGTCGAGAATGGTAATCGCTTTGAGACCTATGCGATAGAAGGCAAGCGCGGGACGCATGTCTGCTGTCTCAATGGCGCGGCGGCTCATCAGGGCAAGGTCGGCGATCGCCTCATCGTGATGGCGTTCGGGCTCTTCACTCCTGAGGAAGCCAAGGGTTGGCAGCCGCGCGTCAAGCACTTCTAAAAGCGGCATGTTATTCCTTCAAATTATTGCCCTAATTGCTCTCCTCGCGCTTTCCGCGCTCTTCTCAGGCTCAGAAATCGCGCTCTTCTCCCTAACAGGTGCTCAGCGCGCCCGCATCCGTTCCCGCAGTGAAGCGGATGCCGCGCGAATTGAGGCGTGCTTGGCGGACTCAGCGGCACTTCTTTCCACACTCCTCGTGGGCAACACCTTCGTTAACTTCGCGGCGGCGACCCTCGGCTATCTCGTCCTCTCGGCGTGCATTCCCAATTGGGGCGGAGCCCTCGCCGTGCCTGTGATGACTATCGCGCTTCTCGCTTTCGGCGAAATTACCCCCAAGCGCCTCGCCCTTAAATATGATGAGCGTGTCGCGCCTTTCTGTGCACGCGTTTTGCTCTTCTTAATTGGCGTTTTAAAGCCCCTTACCGCTCTCTTTAGATTCTCCTCCCGCGCCTATACGAAGGCACTGACGCGGGAGCGCCGCGCTCTTTCGGATGCGGAACTCGTGAGCGTTCTCGAATCTGCCGCCGAAAGCGGAGAGTTTGCCCTTGAGGACGAGAAGATGATAGAAGGGGTTTTGCGCCTTTCTGAACTTCACGCCAATGACGAGATGACCCCGCGCGTCGATATTGAGGGCTATGACGCGGATCGTCCCACCGATTATCGTGCCGAGACCCTTAAAAACGCCCAGCACCATTACCTCCCCATTTATAACCGCACTCCCGATGCTATTGAAGGTGTAATTGATACGCGTACGGGCAAGCGCCTTGAAGCACTCTTTGTGCCAGAACAAGTGACGCTTGATGACCTACTCGTCACTTTTCGTAAGAGCCGCCTGCCACTCGCGGTGGTGACGGACGAATTTGGCGGCACGGCGGGCATTATCACTCTCACGGACATTATGGAACTTATTGTCGGACCTGACGCGCTCGGGCACCGCGATTCCGAGCCCCTCATTCGCCGCGAGTCGGCACGCGTTTGGACCATTGACGCGGATGCGAGCCTTGATGAGATTAACCGCACGATTGGACTCGAACTCGCCGCTGAGGATGCCGACCGCCTCGCGGGCTGGATCGCGGCACAAGTTGAGCGCATTCCGCATGTTGGGCAGGTCATTGAGGAGCAGGGCGTGCGCCTAACCATTCTTAAACGCCGTAAACATCGCGTTGAGACAGTGAAACTCGAGGTTTTGGAGTTCCCGAAGCCTGATACGGACGCTGAACTTATCGCTGAAACGGATGAAGCCGTCGAAAAGACGCGGGAGGATATGGAATGATTATCACAATTCTTCTTATCCTGACGACGCTCATTGCGCTTGTCCTTTCCAGCTTCTTCTCGGCTTCGGAAGCCGCGTTCGTGACCGTCTCGCGCGGACGCGTCGTGCACCTTTCGCGTGAGGGTTCGGCGAAGGCGAAGTCTGTCTTGAAGGCGATTAGCAATTTGCAAGATACGATTACGACGATTCTCGTCGGCAACAATATCGCGAACACCCTTTATTCCTCGACTTCCGCGGCACTTGCGGCGCGAATTCTCGTCGATTCCTCGGTGGGCTGCACGGTTTGGGCGTGTGTCGCGGCAGTTGTGCTTCTTTATCTTGGCGAATTCTTGCCGAAGCTTCTCTGTACAAGCCGTCCTTTGCGCCGCGTTCTCTTCCTAATCCCGTTTTATGAGGTTGTCTCGGCAATCTTGCGTCCGCTTTCCGCTCTCGCGACTGCCATTATCAACTTCTTTGTGCCGCGCTCGGAATCTAAGGTCAGCGTGACAACAAGCGACCTTTTGCGCATTCTCCAGGACCGCAAGGATGGCGCGGTTTTGACGGATCTCGAGAGTGCTCTCATTGCCCGTATTCTCGTTCTGCGTAAGAAGGGCGGTAAGATGTCCGTCGAAAACTTGCTCGCCGTCCTCGATGAGCCCGAACTCAAGACGCTGAAGTCGGAGGATTTATGAGTACGGACGCGGCGATTAAGCCCTGTTGCCTCACCATTGCGGGCTCGGACTCGGGTGGCAACGCGGGTGTTCAGGCGGATTTACGCGCCTTTCACGCTTATGGCTTACACGGCTGCACCGTGTTTGCCGCGCTGACCGCACAGACTCCGTTTACCGTGAGTGGCGTGTTGCCGATTCCAGCGGACTTTGTCGCGGCACAATTGGACGCGGTCTTGGGTGCCTATCAAATTGCCGCGCTCAAGACGGGTATGCTTGCCGACCCTGCCGCGATTGAGGTTATTGCAACGCGCCTAAAGGCTGTCCCTCAAATTGCGAAGGTCATTGACCCCGTGATGATTGCAACGAGTGGGGCGCGGCTCATTGAACCGCGTGCCGTCGAGGTTCTCAAGAAGTGGCTTTTGCCCCAGGCGACCCTCATTACCCCCAATCTCCCTGAGGCGGAAACTCTTGCGGGGCTTACACCTTCAGGCTTAAGTTCACCAGCCTATTTAGAAGAGCTCGCGCGGCGGCTCTATGACCTCTATGGCGCGGCCGTTCTTGTGAAGGGTGGTCACAGCGCCGAAAGTGCCGCGATTGACATTCTTTTTGATGGTAAAGCCGTCCATTCTTTTTCAGCCCCCCGAATTGCCGCGCCCATCTCGACGCATGGGACGGGCTGTTCCCTCGCGGCGGCTCTTGCGGCTGAACTCGCCCTTGGGAACCCTCTTGTGACAGCCGTGGAAGGTGCGAAGGACTATGTCCATAAGGCGATTGAGAATGCCTTTTATGTGGGCAAAGATTGCGGCGTGCTCGGTTTTGTAGATAAGCGGGAGGATGCCTAATGGAACGCCTTCAGAATGTCCTTGCTCACGCGGGTATCGCTTCACGGCGTGGCGCGGCAACACTCATTGCCTCGGGTGTCGTGACGGTGGATGGTATTGTCGTGCGTGAAGCGGGCTATCGCGTCGACCCGAGCGCGGCAAAAATCGCTGTGGAAGGGCGGCTTATCTCGGCGGCGGAAAAGAAGCGCACAATTATGCTCTATAAGCCCGTCGGCGTATTGTCGTCCGTGACGGATCCTTTTGGCGGCAAGACCGTCCTTGACCTCATTCGGGACGCTGTTCCCGAGCGACTTGTCCCTGTCGGACGCCTTGATAAGGATAGCGAAGGGCTCTTGCTCCTCTCGAATGACGGAGCCCTCACTTTGCACCTGACACATCCGCGCTATGACCACGAGAAGACTTATATCGTCCGTGCCGCTGGACATTGGACGGAAGATAAGCTTCGTATTTTGCGCGGACCCGTCAAAATGCCCGATGGCTATGTGACGCGTCCAGTTCCCGTGGAAGTGATTCGCACCGCAGAGAACAATGTTACGACCTTGCGCTTTCGGCTTCATGAGGGACGCAAACGGCAGATTCGTTATATGTGTAGCGCGGCACATTTGGTGGTGCTCTCGCTTAAGCGTATCTCGATTGGCGGGCTCAGCCTGCCGCGCGAAATGCGTCCAGGTGAATGGCGTGATTTAACGGACGAAGAGCTCGTACTTGTACAGCAAAATGCCTGATTATCTCACAGAAACGGCGGAAGGGGTCATCCTCTCGGTTAAAGCAAAGCCGCGCTCTTCGCGGGCGGGGCTAGATGGCATCTTCGACGGAGCCGTCAGAGTGCGCATTCGTTCCGCCCCCGTGGACGGCAAGGCGAATAAAGAACTTATCGAGACTCTCGCGGACGCTTTTGACTTGCCCAAGAGTTCCGTCGTCTTCATAAGCGGCGAAACCTCCAAAACAAAGCGCATCCTTCTCAAAGGCCTCACCGCCCCCCAAGTCCGCCCTCACCTCTCCACTTGAGGCAGATAATCTCACCCGAGAGACCGCAGATTTGGTATAATAGAGGCAGATGAGCGAGTTTGCGAGAGGATTTGGCGAATATGTCGCGGCAATTTCGAGCGTAATGGGTGTGGCGTTAATTGCCGCGCTCATTCTTCTCGCACTCTCCCGCGTCACTTTCCCAACCCTTCGTCACCTCTGGCGCCGCGCGTCGCCCCTCGGACGCTTCTTTGGCACACTTTTCTTCCTTGTCTGCTCAATCAACGCGACAACCAAAGCCCCATCTCGAACCGCGCCCAAGCGCGTTGCCGCATCGCCCACAAGTCAAGTGGTGTATTCTTCTGATAAGACGGACCGCGTACTAACAGTAGAGGACTTCTCGCGTGGGTTTGTTCAAACGC
>CAVLAC010000013.1:0-25375 GCA_963661055.1 bacterium
ACGCGACGAGCTCGACCAGAGTTGCCAACGCGGCACGGCGGGCGGCCGACAGCCGTGCCGCACGTTGTAAGGCACAAACCAAAACAACACAAACGGCGGGCAAGGGACTGCCCGCCCTACCAATCAATCCTGTTAATCCTGTCTAAACAGAATCAAAGGATAACTCTACCACTATTCGACTTCGTCTAAACGAAGCTATTTGCGGATGCCGCGGATGCCTGTAGAGAAGCCTGAGCGCAGGTACTCGATTCGGCGGGTGCCGTTAGGGGCGATAATGATTGCCGTGGCATCTAGAAAGCGCGGCCATTCGGTATGGGAGAAGTCCGTTTTTACGCCGCGCGCAAACAAAAACGCGGCAATATAAATATCGTGGGTCGCAAAAATGCCAAGTTGCCCCTTAAAACGCGCGAGTTGCTCCGCCTCATACTTATCTGCCGCGTCCGTAAGCGGAGCAAAGCCGCGCAATTTGCCTGTATGCATATACTCAAGCATTCGGTCAAAGAAAGTTCCGTCACGGAACACCTCCCAGACCTCGTGCTCATCGGCAACAAAAGCACACGAATTGCCCACTACGGGGTCCGTCGGAATCGCCGCGTCCGCTAGCCCCATACCCTCGGCAATGAGCGCGGCAGTTTGACGGGTCCGCAAAAGCGGGCTTGCCAAGAATTGGACATCCCTCGCCGCGCCGCGAAGTGCCGCGCCAAATGCGCGGCTCATTTCCTTACCTGCTTCCGTCAGCGAAACTGCCGTGCCGAAAGTCGGGTCTTCATGGTCAATTTCGGTGCGCTCGCCATGACGAACGAGGAGGAGAACCCTGTTCCCCTCCTCAAGTTCGCGGCGAATATCTTGCAAATTCACCATTATTTGATTATTTCAGGCGACCCGTATAAGCGTCCGTCGCCGAATTGTCAATCTCCGCCTTGAAGAACTCATTCGCGGCATCCGCCACCTTCGCGTCCCACGGACGCGGACCGCCCTCGAGCTGAACGGCCCAGAGCTTGAGTTGCTTCTTGTGCCAGTTCACGGAGCAATTTGTGCCCCACGCGCCGCCATGACCGAACCACTCATTCTCGCCGTCCTTAACAGGTGCGCCAAGTCCGAGCGAATAGCCGCCCAAGCCCTCAGGACGCGTAGAGACCGCGAGAATGCTCTTAACCGTCTCTTCCTTGAGAATACGGACTCCGTTCTCGCCCATACCAAGGTTCATGAGCATCTTATAGAACTTAACCTGGTCGCGTGCCGTGACCCAAAGCCCCGCACCCGCCGAAGCAAAGACGCGACTACGGTCATTATACGGTCTCTGTTGCCAGCCGTGCTCACGCATATAGGTCGCGGGGTCTTCTCCGTGGGCAACATAGCTCTCGAAGAGGTGGGATTGCTGTTCTTCCGTCGGCCAGAAGCCCGAGCTCGTCATGCCCAAGGGGTCAAGAACTGTCTTTTGGAGGTAATCCTCCCAGCGCATACCCGTTACGACTTCGACGACTGCCGCGCCAATGTCGATACCCGTATTCGAGTACTGCTGCTTCGTGCCGGGCTCAAAAAGAATCGGGCATGCCGCCGCGATAGCCGCCGTCTGACGAAGCGGGGCACCGCCCGACCAGCCGCCGTGACGCAGGTTCGCCTGCTTCGCGCAAATCTCAAAGGGAAATCCGCCCGTGTGGTTCAGCACCATACGAATCGTAAGGACATTCTTCGCCTGATGGAGCGTCTTAACTCCGTTTGTCTCGCTATCGAGCACCCAGAGGGTCTTGAACTCAGGCAAATACTTCGAAACAGGGTCATCGAGCGTAATTTTGCCTTCTTCGACGAGCTTCGCAATCGTCACGCCGCAGAAACCCTTCGTCTGGGAGCACTGCATATAAATGTCATCCACGGTAAGCGGACGCTTTGTCGCGACATCCGCATACCCGACGCACGCGACTTCTTCAACGCCGTCCTTATAGAGAATCGAGATAGCACCTGGTAGGGCACCCTTCTCCACATACGGCATAATCGCGTCCTTCACGAAAGTTGTCCCTGACGGACGCCCTCCCGTAAGTGAGTCGTATTTCGCTTGTGTTGTGCACCCCGCCACAGCAAGCGCCGCCGCGAACGCGGCAATTATCATTGATTTTTGCATTATTTACTCCTGCTTATTTTAGTTGTTAGTGATTAGTGAAATTAGCGTAGGGTTGGGTTATCAAACTCACGGATAACATCCAGCAACTGCTCCGCGAGGTCAGGGTCGACCTCGAAGATGTTTTCCGCTTCCGAGTAAGTATTGTTGTTGATATTCGCCTTGACGGCGATGAACCGCTCAAACTTCTCTTTTTTCGAGCCCTTAAAGTTCTTTTCCTTATCTAAGAGCCCGTGATTGACGAGATTCTGGAAGATGTCATTCACATGTTTCGGGTCAACATGCATCCGTTGGGTACGAATATCGCGCCAAGTATCGGACTTAAAGGTCTTCGCGAAGTCATTGGAGACGCGGTCACTCGTCCCTTTTCGAAGTTCCACGAGCCCCAAGCCATTGATATAGACCGCCACGCGCCGCACAGGGTCGCGATTCATATTGTAATAATGAATATCCACCCAATTAAGCTGACTCTCTTGAACGGTGATATAGGGGTTCTGCCAAAACGGACCGCACCCCGAAAGTGCCGCGATCGCGGCAAACAAGGCTACTATCAAAGACTTTTTACGCATATTTCAGCCGCTCCCATAAGGGTTAACCCCGCGCAACTTTCAATGGGCATCTCGAGTCCCTCAATCGCCTTCTGCGAAAAGCCGCCCGTTGCCACGAGTTTAAAGGGTTCATCAAAGTTCTTCTGGAGTTCGTGGATAATCTCGCGCACCATCCCTCGATAGCCGACCGCCATCCCGAGTTGCATCGCCTCCTTGGTGGAGTGTCCGATGGTGGGCACGGTCTTAAAGCCAAGTTCCAAGCGCGGCAATTGCGCCGTGCGTTCGGCGAGATAATCGCGCATCAAGGGGAAGCCAGGCGCAATTACACCGCCGCGCCAAACCTTGTCGCTCGTAAGGACTGCCGCCGTGAAAGCCGTACCAAAGTCCATCACGATAACGGGCGCACCAAACTTCGTAATTGCGCCTGCCGCGTCCGCCAAGCGGTCATTGCCGATGGTCTCAGGCTCAGGATAATCAAAGGCAACTTCAGGAAATGCCTTTTGGAAGAGCGCGAGATTAACGACAAAAAGCCGTAGCCCCAATTCTGCCGCGAGCGCCTCCCACGCGGAATCCTTGCGCGGCACAACTGAGACATAGGCGAACGATTGGAACTGCAATTCAGAATGAAGTTTGCGGGCGAAAGCGAGCGCTTCTTCAAGGGTTCCATCACAGTGCCAAGATGCCTGCAAACGCCCATCCTCCCAGTGTCCGAGAGTGGTGGATGTATTGCCGACATCAACGACGAGTATTTTTAGACGGCTCGCCATTCGAGGGAGAGGTCAACGGACCCCGCACTATGCGTTAAACAGCCAAGAGAAATTGCCGTCACACCCGTCGCGGCAACTTCCTTTGCGCGGTCGAGGGTAATGCCGCCCGAGGCCTCCGTCTTCGAAATGCCGCGACACAGCTTGACGCACTTCTTCATATCCGCGATATCCATATTGTCGAGCATAATCCATTCAGGCTTCGCCTTCAGGGCACTCGCGCATTCGCGAACGGACTCCACCTCGACTTCGACAGCGAGCTTCGGGAACGCCTTGCGCGCGGCAATTACGGCTTGGTCGAGTTCGTCGGGGTCGCCACCCTTCCAGAGGCGACGATGATTATCCTTCATCAGCACGCGGTCATACATCCCCATACGGTGATTTGTGCCACCGCCACAAAGGACGGCGTACTTCTCGAACACCCTAAGTCCAGGCGTGGTCTTGCGTGTATCAAGAATCAAAGTGCCGCGCTTTTTGGTGGCGTCCACGAACTTGCGCGTCAAAGTCGCCGTCGCGCACATCCGTTGCATAAAGTTGAGAGCCGTCCGTTCCGCCGCGAGGATGGAACGCGCCTTACCACGGAAAATGAGAATAGGCTCTTTAGGCTTCACAATAGAGCCATCGGGCTTCAGAATCTGCACGCGAATCGTGGGGTCAACGGCACGCAAAACCGCCTTCGCGACAGTCGCACCCGCGACCACGCAACCCGTCCCTTTCGCATAAATCTCGCCTGTAGCAACGACTTTCGGGTCAACGAGTGCCTCACTCGTCGCGTCACACCACTTCGTTGCGCGACAATCGGCGGCGTCCGCCAAATCTTCATTAAGCGCAAGCCGCACAGCAGCCTGCGCACGCGTTGAACGCATTACATCCTTCATCTCAGCTCCCCGCGTCAGATTTGCGACAAGTAGGTGAGGTGATCGTAAAGCATGTAGACGAGCCCCCCAGCCAAAGCCAAGCCGACAACTGCCGCGATAAGCGCGATAGTTGCGGAAACCTTACCCGTCCCCGAGACGGACTTCTTCGGTTGCTCCTCAGGCTCGAGCTTAAAACGATCGGCGATGGTCACACCACCTGTCGTCGTTGCGCTCGGCATAGGCGCTGCAGTCGTAGTTTTCAGTTTCATACTTCTTATTATACCATTTTTACCCACCGAATGGTAGGGGTCAAACGCGGTGAGGGGCTTTAAGCGGTTGCGGGCGGTTGGTTTTGAGCGTTTTGCAGAGCTTCAATGCGAGCGGTAAGCGGAGGGTGCGTTGCCCAGAGGGAGGTCTTGCGTCCGCCCTCAGCAATACCCATCGCCTTGAGGGAATCGGGCAACACACCTGGTTGCAAGTTCCCGAGCCGCCGCAACGCGGCAATCATCGGACTCGCCGAGCCCAGCAACTTCGCCGATCCTGCGTCCGCGGCATATTCGCGGCGCCGCGAAAAGGCGCAGACCACGATGGAGGCGAGCAAGCCGAGGACAATATCTAATAGCATTACAACAAGGAAGTAGATTCCGCTATTCGAACTGCGGCGACGCTCATTATTATTGCCCGCATTAGCGACAATCGAGGCAATTACCCGTGAGAAAAAGATAACAAAGGCATTTAAAACGCCCTGCACCAGCGTAAGCGTCACCATATCGCCATTCGCGACATGGCTCATCTCGTGTCCGAGTACCGCACGGAGCTCTTCCTTGGACATCTGCTCCATAATATTCGATGAGACGGCAACCAGCGCATGATTACGGAACGCTCCCGTAGCGAATGCATTGGCGGAGCCTGGATAAATCGCGACTTCGGGCATCTTCACATTGGCACGGCGGGCAAGTTCCGCGACTGTATCTACAAGCCACCGCTCGGCAGGACCTTCCGTGCCATCGATAGTCTTGGCGCGGCAGGCAAACTTCGCCATCGGTTTAGAGAGCAAAAGTGAGATAATCGCGCCGATAAAGCCATAGACGAACGCGAAAATCACGAGTTCCGCCCAGGCGGGCCCAATCAATTCCGCGACGGAAGTCCCCAATAGCGCAACTAGCACATTAGTGACTATGCCGAGCATAATCAAGACGGCGAGGTTGGTCGCCACAAAGAGCAATACGCGTTTCATCTTTTTCTATTTCCTTTCTTATGAGGCTCTTAGGGTGTTAGCGGGATGTCGTCCGTGCCTTTTTACCATAAACCACGATTTTAGCGAGCGCAAATGGTGCCACGCCACTTTCCACCGCACGCTTCGCGCGAATATACCGCGCTACGACACGCGGCTTATTAGTCGTTAGGTCAATGCGCCATTCATTAGGCTCTTCAAGCTTCTTTATTTTCCCTTCGGTTGGGATAGTTGGCAAAACCACCTTCTCGTGCCAGACCTCGTGCCAAGTGTTGCCGTCCTTACTCACTTCAACGACGAGCGGAGACTCCTGAGTCGAGGAACAAACTTCCTTATCCACATTCTTTATCAAAATACCCGACACCTCCGTCATAAGCGGAAGCGAAACAGTAACAGAAGGCTCATTCGTCGATGCCGCGCAAACTCGCGTTTCGCCCGCAGGGGAAATATCGGTAAACTTATCCCAAGTAATCGCGGGATTCATTTCCGCGTCATACATAAGGGGTGAGGCGACAGGCATTGCCCCCTCGGAAATTATCCGTGCCCCAAAGAGCATAGGCGACGTTTTGTCGAGTTTCTTTTCGCGTGCAGGGGTCGCCTTCTTTACGACTTCCTTATTCGCGACAGGCTTCGCATATTTACGCGCGAGTTCCAGTGCCGCGAGGAAACCGTCCCGATTATTATTCTCGCTCGCGGCATAAAGAATCTCATTCCAATTGAGCTCGGGCACTTTCGGTTGCCAACCCGCCTTCTTCATGCGGCTACGATGTTGCGCCGAGTAACTCGTGTAAGTCTTGGGGTCAGCCCACGTCTTAGCGGACGCCAAAAACTTCGCGGCAGTGCGCTTATCTTTCATAAACACCTTCGCCGCCCAAACAATGGAGTCATTAAAGAAATTAGAAGCCCCCAATTGTGCCGTCGTAATCGTATCAAACAAGTCGAGCAGTGCCGCAGTGTCATTCTCGAGGAGTTCCGCCGAAGCCTGCAAAAAGCCCTCAAAGTCGCAATATTCAGCCCACGGCTCAAGGGGTTCGCGCAAAAGTGCATGCACGAACTTAAGTGCCGCGAGTCGCACGGGGAGTGCCGCGCCCGTCTTCTTTAACTGCGCAAACCACGCATTCAACATCTCATAAGCGAATGGCGGCACTGGCGCGAGAGACTTCGCCGCCAAGTTCCCGAAGTTCTGCCAAACTTTTGAAGAAACCTTATTCTTATCAAGCCAATCCCGATAATCGCGCCACGCGAGGACATTCAAGGGATACGCCTTAAGTGCCGCGCGATAAGTCTCGTCCACGCGCTCCGTCCAGCCCTGCGCCCTAAACTGCCGCGCACGCGTCGCCGCAAGCCAACGGACGCGCTCCGAAGCCAAAAACGCCTCTTCATCCGCAAAAACCACGCTACTCGCGAGAATTTGGCTCAACTCCTTGCCGAGAAGACCTTCCTCCTGCCAATCAAGCCGCTCCGACTTCGTTTGACCCACGACACGCCAATCGCCCTTCATCGGGCGCATAAGCAAAGTATCTTTATTGACAAGGCACGCGGGACGCGCCTGAGCCTGCATAAGTTGCGCCACATACACGAGCTGGTCATTAGGCGTGCCACCCGTGAACTCAAGAATCCGTGCCTCGGGCCACATCAAAGACCACAGTCCCTGACAGAGCGGATCACTCTTACGGAGCCCAAAGCAGTTAAAACTCGCCTTCTTCACATTATTTGTGAGCGCGAGAAGTTCCGCCTCAGGCACATTGGCGCGGCTATTGAGCCACTCAATGTCTTGTCCGCGAAGCTTATTGGAGAGTGCCTCACGCCAATCCCGCACGCTATAGTTCTCGACTTCAGCGGGGAAGCGTCCCGCACGATAAAGGCGTTCATAAGTCTTAAAGCGCGAGATAATCGGGGCACGCTTAGCGTCCGCCGCGTTCAGAGCAAGGGCGGTCGCGAAGCGGCGACCTACTTTTGTTGCGAGAATCCAATTAGAGCTATCATTCCACACGAGCATATCCAGCCGCCGCAAGGCGCGGCGTTCAGCAATATTGTAGGGCGGGCACCCACTCGCAAACTCTTCCATCCATTCAATGTCATTAAAGAAGTTCTGCAGAAACTCCACACCCCCTTCGCGTGCCGCCATACTGCGCACCGAGTCCACGCCCACTGCCGCGAAGATATGCGTACGGACATTTGCGAGGCGCACGGCGAGTTCCGCGTCCTTGAAATCATTCTTCGCATAGGCACGGATAATCCCCACATTCTGCCGAATCGGCGATACAGCGTCCGTCGCCGTAAAGTGTGCGCCGCTCGGTCCATTCAGGATTTCCCGCCGCTTTTGGACGCATTCCGACTTCGAAAGGTCAAACGGCGTAAGAGCGGTCATCGTCTCGCGGCGCTTAGGCGTCCAAACGGACTTCGACTTTATAACACTGGTTGAGCCTTCCACCCCCGCAACAGTATGCTCGGGGGAGACGGCGGGTTTCTCGGTCGCCGTCTCTTCCAGAGCCTTCCGCAAGGCATCGTCCGCCGACGGCCCCGCCTCTTGGGTGGTTTCCGTTTCTTCGGGGGTCTCGGTCTGTGGCTGGGGTCTCATATAGAACCACCAATAAGCTCCGCCACCCGCAAGAAGCAAAAGCAAGAGGACAAAGAAGAAACATCCCGTATGAGACTTCGGTAAATCACCCGCATTGAGATTGGGCGCGGCAGATTTTCGCGGCGCGGCAGGTTTCGCCTGAGGTGCTGCGGGCTTCTTAGCCTCCACTATGACATCCCCCGTCTCGGAAACCGCGAATGGCACACCGCAGACTGGACACGCAAAACGCCGCCCAAACAAATCTTCCGTCAACTCAAACTCGGTAACACAATGCGGACACTTTATTTTCTTGGACATAAAACTACCCCTTTAATCCTTATTCGTCGGAACTCATCTGTGCACTCTTTCGCGGACGGATCTGGTCATATGAGACACTAATTGAGCCACTACTCGCCGCGCCCGCGACATCCGCCATCCCCGACACAACAAAGGACGAGACCATATCGCCATATTCTGGATAGAAATCAAAGGTGAAAGTCGTCGATAGCCCATCCTCCGAAACCGTGGGCTTCTGTAAGAGGAGGAGCGAGTTCTTCCCCTCAAAGAGTTCCAGCGTATTAAACTTTACGCCACCAAAAGATGAACGCGTAAATGTCACCTCATAGCGTCCCGCCGCAGAGAACGCCTCCTTTACGCCCACCTTTACCTTCATCTTGAAATTGCCACGCTGAATGTCGCCAGGCTTCCATCCGTAGGGGATGGAAAGTACAGGCTTCTCGTACGACTCGAGCCACGCCAGTGCCGCGACACCCCACGCCGTCCGCGAGCCTTCCGCGCACACTTTTTGAAGGAGCTTAATCGCTTCCTCCCGCTTCGTTTCGTCATTGCTGTAAAGTGTGAATTCCGCCATATTCAGGGCTTGGCGCTGTTCGCGCGAAAGGTGTTCCGTGGGCTTAGCGCGTTCGGCGGCAATAAACTCCGCGCCTTTACTCGCTTCTTTCTCAAGCGCAAATGCCGCGCACTGCTTCACAAGTTCTTCGCCCGTCCCGAGTGTAAAGCGGCGTTGCCACCCTGTCTTATCCTTCGCGTCAATCTTACGAAGCCTCTCCCAGACACGCGCATAGGCTTTTTCGTCAAGAACCCGCTCTTCACTACCCAGATACGGAACCATCGTCGACAAGAACTCTCCGCACTTCTCGGCGCTATCGATGTCCGTGCGCGTAAAGACGCGCGAAAGAAGCGTACTCTTCAATTCCTTCTGCCGCGCTTGCGCCGCTTCGATGCGTTTCAGAATTGTGGCAACTGGCAAATCCCCCGAAACATTCTCCCAAATGAGGAAAAGTTCGCCATCCTTATCGCCCACGAAAATGGCGGGGGTGCACGTAGTTGGGAGCGTGCCGCCGAGGGCGTAGGCATTCTTGCGCTCCAATTCCTGTGCCGCGCGCTTATCTTCAGCATCCGTCACCGCCAAATTCACAAAGCCCGTCAAGTAACGGACGCTTACCGCATTGCGAAACGCGGCGGATTCGAGTCCCTCGCGAAGCTTTGTCCCAGCGGGTGACTCCGCGCCATTATAAACGAGCGTAATCCATCCCTTCTGCCGCGACTTGGCATCGCGGCGAATGTCGCGTCCCGAGGCGACGACCTTATCTTCCGCGAGAAGTGCAAGCGGCAAAAGAAAAGCAAAAACAAGACTGAGTCTTCTCAACTGCATTAACCTACCTCCAAAGATGGCGCAACATCAAGGGCAAGCGCCGCTTCCCCACAATATTTCTGACGAAAATAAGCGAGCCCCGCAATCATTGCCCCATTATCCCCACAGAACTTCGGTTTCGCGAGCAAAAGCGGAATCCCCGCCTGCGTCGCCAAATTCGTTAGCACGGTCCGTAGCCGCGAATTAAGCGAAACACCGCCACCCACAATAAAGGCTTTATAGCGGCGCTTCTTAAGTGCCGCGCGGGTGCGCTCCGCAATCGCCTGCACAATCGCTTCTTGGTAACTCGCGACGACACGCGGAATCTCCCCCGCCGCGTCAAGTTCTGCCGCGCCGCCCGCCTTTTGCACATAATGTAAAAGCGCGGTCTTGAGCCCAGAGAAAGATACACAAAGTTCCGCTGGTAGCCCCGCGAGTGCCGTCACACCTTCACGCGGACGCCCCTTCGGGAATGGAATCAGATTCTTTGTTCCGTTCGCCTCAAGATATTCACGAGAAATCTTATCTAGCTTGGGTCCTCCTGGATACCCGAGCCCCAGAAGTTTGGACGCCTTATCAAATGCCTCACCCGCCGCGTCATCGAGCGTCTGCCCAATGGTCGTGTAGCTTCCGTACGATTCAAGATCAATCCAATTTGTGTGCCCACCCGAAACGGCGAGCCCGAGCGCGGGCACGGCTTCGAGCGGTGAAGGTAGAGCTTCCGTCGGCGCTCCCTCGTACAGAAATGGCGTATGCAAATGGGCTTCAATGTGATTAACACCAATGAGCGGCACGCCGAGCGAAAGCGCAAGCCCCTTCGCGGCATTTAGTCCCACAATCAGCGCAGGGGAAAGTCCAGGCCCATAAGTAACGGCGACCGCATCAAGTTTCCCCGACGGCGCTTTCGTCTTAAATTGCTTAATGGCTTCACCCACGACAGCGGTTATCTTCTCGATATGGGCACGCGAGGCAATTTCGGGCACTACGCCACCATAGGGTTGGTGCAGGGGTATTTGGGTGTAGACGACATTGGAAAGCACTTCCACGCCATCTTTTACGACGGCCGCCGCCGTCTCATCACAACTCGTTTCTATTCCTATAATATTCATTACCAAAACTTCCACCACGGATTGCTCTTCGCGGGGACGCCCTTTTCTTTGTAAAGCTCTTGTACCCGCGCCTGCCCCGCCGTCTCGGGGTCACGGACGAGTGAGTGCTCCCTAAACTCAAGCGTCTTCGGGAGCGACCAAAATTCGCTACGCACGAAATAGTCGGGGTCTAGCCGATGGAAAATGACCACTTTGCCATCAGGCATAATCGAAACCGTCGGCTTCGTAATCTTCATCACTGAGCCAAGGTCGAAGGTCGTCCATTGCCGATCACTCGCACCCGTATCTTGCGACTTGAGGAAAAGGTGCTCCGTATCACCGCGCGTCCAGCGCACCAATTCAAATTGCCGATTTAGGTTTTCCTCATTCGAGAAAATCTGCAAGGCTCGTGAGAGGAACATACCCGGCACAACATCAAAGGAACGGAACTGTCCCTCATAACGCACCCCACTATGAATCAGCACGGGGCGCGCCAAGTACCGCCGCTCTTCACGCAAATCGTAGTGGTCGCCCAAGAAGACCTCGAGCTTCTGCCCCTCATTCGAATCGACGCGAAACCCTGCCGTTATGGGAGTCTTTGAAATGCGTGTGAGCTGTTCGCCGCCAATGGAACGGAACACTTCAATGATGAAGCGGTCTTCCGAATTCAAATACCCAACGCTCACCTTATCAGGGGACATATTACGCACATCGACAACGCCGCGAATGCGCTCCCCAACAACATAAGTAATTTGGTCGAGCTTCAAGTCGACGGTTATTTCACTGAGAGGTGGCGCGGCAAATAGCGCGGCACTTAGCACAAAAGCACCTAGGAGTAGCATTTTCTTCATCATTTCGATTCTCCTAATTGAAGTTCAAGTCCATCATAAGCGGGCGTAATTCCCTCGGGGAGGCGCTCACACCACTGTTTATGCGAGAGGTCGTGGCACATATGCGTAATGTAGCCGCGCTTCGGCTGAATCTCACGAAATGCCGCGAGCACCCCTGCCAAATTAAAGTGCGTGGAATGGATGCGCTCCCGAAGACAGTCGAGTACGAGCACATCCGCACCCTTCAAAAGCGCGGCACTTTCTTCAGGCAACTTACAGCAATCACTCGCATAGCCCACTTTCATGCCGTCCGCCTCAATAAGATACCCGCAACACGGGAAGCCGTGCTCCACGGCGAACGCCGTTATGTGAGCATTCCCAATCGAAAAGGAGTCCGTATTCTCGTGGAACTCGACTTGCGGACGGTAGAGTCCGTTTTTGCCGCCCTTGATGCCAATATAAGGGAAGA
Organism: bacterium; assembly: GCA_963661055.1. Taxonomy (GTDB): domain Bacteria; phylum Verrucomicrobiota; class Kiritimatiellia; order RFP12; family UBA1067; genus UBA1067. The sequence continues at coordinate 12,121 of CAVLAC010000013.1, forward strand.
TGTGGTGCATCTGAATAATCGTATCGGGCAAGGCATAACACGGCAGGGGCTTCCCTTCAATCTTAAAGGTGCGCCCATTCGCACCCGGTGCCGTCGGGTCGCAAGGAACCTTGCGTCCATTTATCGTGTTGAAGCGACGGACATCGTCGAATCCGCCAATATGATCCATATGGGCGTGGGTAAGGACGACCGCGTCAACTTTGGCGATACCATAAGCAATGCACGCCTCGCGCAATTCAGGTGGCGTATCGATGAGGAACGAAACATCCCCGACCGTCACATATGCCCCGCACCGCCGCCGCTTATCGCGAGGGTCTTCTGAGGTACAGACGGGGCAGGCGCACCCGATTTGCGGCACGCCCACACTTGTCCCTGTACCTAGAAAACGAAACTTCATTACCTGTTATTTCCTCTCAGGCATCTTGCCCGTCGTGAAATATTGTTCCACTTCCTCAAGAGTGCGTCCCTTGGTCTCAGGCAAGAAGAATGCCGCCGTAATGAAGTAGATGACCGTGAAACCCGCGAGCACAAAGAAGACGGACCCATTATCGTTCGTTGCCGCGCACCAGCGTGGGAAGACCGTGGCAATTCCCGCCGAGACGCCCTGGTTGATAATCATCGCGATTGCCATACCATTCGCACGAATCCGCGTCGGCATAAGTTCCGTCAGCGCGAGCCACACGCAAACGCCAGGCCCCACCGCGAAGAAGGCGATGTACATAAAGAAGAAGACAGTCGCGATAATACCTGTCGTCATAGACGCGGCAACCCAACTCTTGGAAATCGCGAGGAAGATACCTCCCACGCCGCAAAGCCCAACGATAATGCCCGCCGTGCCAATCTTAAGGAGGAATTTGCGTCCCTTCTTATCCACGAGGGCACAGGCGATAATCGTCATCACGCAGTTGACGACCTTCACGCCCACATCCGAGATATTGGCGAACGCGCCTGGCATTCCCGTCTTTTGGAAAATGGTCACCGTATAATTGAGGACGGAATTAATGCCTGTCGTCTGGTTGCACGCGAGAATAATCACGGCGAGCGCAAATGGGAAGAGGTACTTCTTTTGAAGAAGTGTATCCGTCGCGGCAGAATGCTTCGCCTTCTCAGCGGCAGCGAGTTCATCGGCGGCAATCATATCGTCAAGAATCTCCTGCGCCTTCTCTGTGCCATTATTTGCGGCAAGCGACGCGAGGGCTTCCGCCTTCCTGCCCTTCTTATAGAGCCAGCGCGGCGATTCCTTCAGACGGAAGGCTCCCACAAAAAGGATGATGCCCGGAATGCACGAGAAGATGAAAATGCGTTGCCACGCGCTCACCCACGCGGCAATTTGTTCCGCGCTGAACCACTCCTTAATCTGCGCAAAAGTCACATTCGCCGCGTCCACGCCATTCTTAAGTGCCGCCGCGTCTACCGCATGCTTCGCGTCACCAACACTATAAGTGACATAAAAGCCGACGACCGCGACAAATACAAGCCCAATCGTCAACAAGAGCTGAAATGCCCCCGTGCCCTTGCCGCGCGAATCGGCGTCCAGGCACTCCGCGAGATACATCGGCACAATCACGCCAAAAAGCCCTGCCGCCGCGCCTTGCATAGCCCGTCCGCCCGCCATTACCCAGAAGTTGCCGCCCCCAAAAAAGCCCGACGCACAAATAATGGGTAGCGAAGCCAAGAAGAGCAAAGCGGACGCAATAATCATCCGTCTGCGTCCAAAACATTCGGCAAAGAAGCCCGCCACGAGCGAAGTGGGGAGCGACCCCCAGAGCGCCATCCCGACGACCCAGCCAATTTGGTCGCGAGTAAAGTCCGAAGTGCGCTCGATATACGGGAGCGCCGCGGCAATTACGCCCACATCGACCCCGTAGAGGAGTCCGCCTAGCCCCGCCATCACGAGAAGGAACTTCGCGTAATGCTTCACGCTTCCCGCTAATTCAACTTTCTGTTTCGTCATATCGAACCTCCTCTTTTCTTAAATGTTAGTAATCGAGTTGACTGCCGCCAATCGTCTCACGCAAAATCGAGTCGCCTGGCACTTTCGTGGGGTCGGTATCGTTCACCATCGAGAGTAACTCAGACAAAAACTCCGCCTTTACCTCGCCTGGCATCTTGCGACGGACAATTTCCAGAAGCCCCGCCGCATAATTCTTCAGCACCGCGAGTTCATACTCAAGCCCGCTATCAAAAACGGCGTCTACCTTATCCTTAAAAGGATTTATCCAAAGCTTTTCGCCCGCCAAAACCTTCGGCCACATACGAAAAGTCTCCGTCGGACTCATCTTACGGAACTGGTTATCGCGCACCAACCGCCGCAGAAGCCTACCATCCGCCGAGGGGAGGCGCGTCTTCGCGAAGAACTCGGGCTGGGTGCGCGGCTCAACAAAGACACGGAACGCGACCTTAGCCATTTTCTCAGGGCACAGAATCGGGTTAAGCGCGTGGATTCCCTCCAAGATAACGATTCCGCCCTTCGGAAGCGTCGTCACACGCGGCTGGTCAAAGCCCTCGTGTTTATGGAAATTAAAGCCGCGTAAATGAGTGGGTTGCCCCGCGAAAAGGAGCTCTAAATCGGATAAGAGCCGCTCACGGTCCACGCACTGCACGCACTCATAATCGAAGTCGCCATTCTCGTCACGCGGGTTGCGTGCGTCACCCACAAAATAGTCGTCCGTGGAAAGATGGACCGCCGAAATACCATCCACGCGAAGTTGCGTACAGAGCCGCTTCGCGGTCGTGGTCTTGCCCGCCGAGGAAGCCCCCGCGAGGAGCACCAGCCGAACACCACCCCGCGCACAAATCTTATCGGCAATGCGCGAGAGGTGCTTCACCTGCCGCGCTTCACAGACGCGAATAAACTCGTCTATCTCGTCCGTCGCCACTAGTTTATTGAGTTCTTCTATCGTCATTTTACACAAGTCCCTGACCAACCTAGTTTTCGACTCAGTACTTCATGAGGGTCGTACCCCTCAAGCTCGATAAACTTCACACTTTGCGCCGCCTTTGAGATGGTAATCGACTCATCGGCGGACGCGGAAAGAACAGGCTCGCCATCCGCATACACGCCCACCTTCTCGACTGGACGATTCTCGCGGGTGCGCGGCGTAATGGTGAGCGTGACCGCGTCACTTACGACAATGGGGCGTACCCCAAGCGCGTGGGGGCTCATCGGGGTAATGACAAACGCGGCAGAATCAGGCATCAAGACGGGTCCACCCGCCGCGAGTGAATACGCCGTAGATCCCGTCGGGGTGGCAACAATGATGCCATCCGCCATATAGCGCGTCGCGGCGTGCCCGGCGCAAGTCACATCCAAAACGAGCGCGTGTCCCGTCTTTTCGCGCATCACCACGACATCATTGAGCGCATAGGCGACCGCCTTGCCTTTCGCCTTCGCGCCCGCCACCTTCAGCGTCGTCCGCGCGGCAATTTTATAGCGTCCGTTCGCGAGCATTCCCAAAGCGGAATCAAAATCTTTCTCTTCTACACTCGATAAATACCCGAGCCCGCCGAGATTGAACCCGAGAATCGGCACTTTCGGATACATCCGTACCGCGCGCAATATCGTGCCGTCGCCCCCAAGCGCAAGGACGACATCCGCCGTCTTCGCCCGCGTCACTTCGAGCCCCAACGCCTTAGAGCGGGGAACAAGTGCCGCGGCGACGGACTTCGCACGCGGATTAGACTCATTTATGTAGAACCGAATTCTCATCCTTCTCGCTTGCTATCTTCTTTTCAACTTCATGAGACCGCGCTTCACTCATAAGGCGCGCGAACTTCTTAAGTTCCGCCTCACGACCGCCGCGCCGCTCATAGTCGCCATCAGCCACGCGGCCCCTCCTCGGCTTTCGGAGGTTCTTCCGTCGGGGCTTCCACAGCGGGCGCGGCACTCGGCGCGGCACTCGCTTCAAACCGCGTCGGATTCTTTGCCATGAACTCCCACGCGAAAGCGCGGTAACTTTCAGCCCCCTTCGAATGCGGATCGAGGAATACGACGGGCACGCCCATCGAGGGAGCTTCCGATACACGCACATTGCGCGGAATCGTCGTCTCGTAGACTTTCTCGCCAAAGTGTCCGCGAACTTCCGCCATTACATCCTGCGTGAGCCGCGCCACCGAATTCACCATCGTAAACACAATGCCATTCAGTTCCAGCTTCGGGTTCACATTCTGCTGGATGCGCGAAATGGAACTCGTAATAAGCGCGAGTCCATCCATCGCCAAAAACTCCGCCTGAATCGGGATGAGCACGCCATCCGAAGCCACAAGCGAACTCGTCATAACAATGCCAAGCGAAGGCGGACAGTCAAGAAGAATGTAATCAAATGCCCCCGAGCTCTTCACAGGCTCAAGTGCCGCGCCAATCATCTGCAGACGGTCTTCGCGAGCCCCAAAGTCAAGTTCCGCACCCGCCAAGTCAACTTCCGAAGGGATGACATTGAGATTCGCCCATTTCGTGGGCTGGATGACTTCTTCCACGCTCTTCTCACCGAGAAGGACTGGGTACAGCGAAATGCCCTCTTGCTTTTCGAGTCCGAGCCCCAATGTCGCATGTGCCTGCGGATCTAGGTCAACGACGAGAACCGTGCGATGCCGCGCCGAGAGTGCCGCCGCGAGATTCACTACCGTGGTCGTCTTGCCAACGCCACCCTTCTGATTGGCTATAGCTATTGTCTTTGTTCTGCGTTCCATATCTCTAAAATGACCTCCTCTTCAATTTAAATCACCTTTCGCTTGCAACTCGGCAATGTTGCCTTTCGCGCTACGGATTACTTCCCGCCGCCACAATTCGATGATGGCAACATCCCACGGACTGTCCTCGCCCGTCAGTACAACGGAAAAAGGATCGCCCTTCTCAAGCACTTCATCGCTCACCTGCCGCGCTATCGTATTGACATGCCCCGTCAGAATCTGTTCCGAGAAGTTATCCCGCCGAATATGACAACCATAGCTCAGAAGCCGCAAGTTTTTCTCGTGCTGTTTCAAGAACTCAAGGTACTGCTGCGCCTCATCGCCAAAGCCTTCCGCCGTAATATTATCCATCGTCGGCACAATGACCCGCGGCGGATGCGCCTCAAGCCGTCCCTCGCGAACCCGCACCTTGCCAGGATGGTCCGCGAGCTCCGAGATAAAGCTATAATTGAGAAGCGTGCTCCCAAATGTCATAAGGTGCCGCTTGGGGGACAACACCTCACGCATTTTCGAAGCCGCGTACCAGCGGTCAAACTCGGGATTCGAACTCATACTTTATGAGAACTCCTTCTCAAAATCAAGGTCGGCAAGACTCTTCACACACCAAGTCGCGCCCGTGAAGTCCTGGGGAAGTGCCGCGCCGTGGTCAAGCGCAATGACTTTCATCCCTGCGGCAACACCCGAAGCGACACCCACTGAAGAATCCTCAATCACCACACACTCCTCGGGCTTCACACCCAAAAGTTCCGCCGCGCGAAGATAGCCCGACGGACTCGGCTTGCCCGCTGCATATTCGCCCGCGCCCAGCACCAGCGCGAGCTCATCTTGTATGCCGCACGCTTCTGCCGCGTGCACGATGTCGTCGTGGGGAGATCCCGAGACAATCGCGCACGGCGCAAGCTTCGCCGCACGATGAAAGAAGTCCACCGAACTCGGTATGCGCTGGTCACGCGGATCGCCCGCAATGGCCGCGAAAAAGCCGCGCACAATAATCGCGTCTTCCTGCGGCGTGGTCGCCCCAAGGCACGGATATTTCGCGTGGAGGATATTAGCAATATCAATCCAGCAATGCCCAATCACAATCGGCATAATCTCTTCGAGGGTCACTTGCCCCCCACACGAAACTATCCAGTTGATGATAGCCCGTGCCCAAAGGGACTCCGAATCAATCAGCGTCCCATCCAAGTCAAAGAGAAATGCGGCTACTTTCATAGGCTTCTTACTTATCGCGTCCACAGCACTTCTTATACTTCTTGCCCGACCCACACGGGCACGGATCGTTGCGTCCAACCTTCGGCTCTTCGCGCTTCATAGGCTTCTCACGCATAAGCTCGCCATTCTCAAACTTCCAGCCATCCTTATCCTTGACGAAAGTCGAGCGCTCGTGATGATTGCAAACCTTGCCTTCAGCCGAATAAATGGCACGGAACTCTACGACACCCGTATCATCCTTCTCGCCGCCTTTTTCGGTCGCGACAATCTCAAGCCCGAGCCATTCCGCCGCACGACTCCACGCAAGCGAAGTCTCAGCGTCAAACTCTGCCTGCACGGCGGGCACCGTGCTCTCGCGCAAAAAGTCAATATGCTCCGTCGCGTACGCCGAATAACGCGCACGCATCAGGGCTTCCGCCGTCGGAGCCTTTACCTTGCCCTCAAGGATAGGCTCACAGCATTCACCATACGTTTTGCCCGATTTGCACGGACACATCTCTTCTTTTTCTACTTTCATATTCTTACATTTTACCCTATTTTCGTCATCTCGCCGCGTCCATTACGCAACGAAGGTATTCAAACAGATAAAATTATAGCATAACCTCACCCATCAAACAACCCCTTTTTGCCAAAAATCGCCAAACCCCACAAATTAAATGGCAGGGGCACAGTCCTAGCCAAACTACAATTTGTGGCAACCCGTGGTTAAACACCCGCGTTCAGACTCTCTAGCACCTTCATCATCGCCTCTACCTTCCCAACTATCCGCTTCTGCTCTCCAAGCGGCGGGAGAGGTATTGCGAAGTCCAGGAAATACTCGCTCTTTAGATTTTTGATGCTTGTTCCTTTCGAGACCTCTTGAATATGGCGCTTATAGAATGAACTACAAAAGATTATTGCCACCCAATCAGCTATTTCTATCTGCCTTACACGAACAATTCTCAAAAATGCTCCTATTTGAGTATTTGGGCAATCTTCTTTTACAATGGCGGGGCGACCAATTACAGTCGCACTTCCTGTAGAATTCACAACGACTATATCTTTCTTTCTCAGCGTGTTTTCTTCTGAGGCGTATCGCGTAGGCAAAAAGACATCATCATCGTAGAAATATATGTTATGGTCTTCTTTTAAGTTTCCACCTCTAAGAATACGAATGCCTGAATTGGTAATATCATTCTTTTTATAGGATACGCCCGAAATCAATTCACACACCTCTCCCAACTTCACCCACTTCCAGTTGGGCGGTATTGGATAGGGGGGCGTGGTGACGGAAGAGTCGATGGCGGCGGGCGGCTCGGAGGGGTCTTGCGCCGCGAGCGTCCCGTGTATCGCTAGGTCGAGAATCGACTTACGAAACTTCTCCGGGAACTCCGCGTCCAACTTCAACCGCGCCTCTTCCGCTCTGCCATATTCTTCAACGAGTGGCATCAACTCCTCAACCTTCCCCACTATCTCCTTCTGTATGGTAAGAGGGGGGAGTGGGAAAGGAATATTTCTCCCATCATGAGTTCCCAAACGCGGCATTTTCACACCATAACAGCAAGTTGCCGTATAATCTAACACCATTTGAGACATCAAAACTATTCGCGCGTAATCAGGCAAGACCTTGCCGCCAAAATCAAGCGGTATTATTTCTGTCGTACAAACGCCATCTTCATCGGCGACAAGTACCTTATTAAGATAAGTTCGCAACTTGCTATAGAGAAGTTGACCCTTCTTAAAGACATGGCGAGTTCCTTTTGCTCTTCTTTCACCAAATCTAACTCTTAGAAGTAATTTGCCTGAGTCTTTCTCTATATCTTCAAGGTCAAGAGACCATACATTATCTTCTATCTCAGAAGACTGAATACTTGTACATTTGCCATAATCACACACCTCCCCCAACTTAACCATTTCCCAGCCAGAGGTGCCGCCAGTGAGTTTTCCTGTGATGGCGGCTTTGAGAATCAGCGCCTTAAGTTTTGCCGCGTAACTCGCTTGTATCACCTTTGCCATATCAATTACCTTTCAATTTTTCACACGCAAGGTCGACCATCTCATGACAGCGTGCGTAAAGTTCCGCGTTGGTCGGCTCGCGGGTTGTCGCCTCATAAAGCGAGAGATAGAGCATTCGCCCCTTCGCGCAAAATGGCTCTTTTTGCCTTGGCGGGTGCCAACGCGACGAAAAGCTCTCAGGCGAGAGAACTATCCACGCGCCACCCGCTTGGGCGATGGCGTTTCCGCAAGCCTTCTCTAGTGGGCTCATAAAGGTGGAGACTCCCGCGCCGCCAGGCCCAATACGCGAAGCCGTGGCGATGAGCGCGTCCCATTCGGGCGAACCAGGCTTTGTGACGCGGTGCCCTTTAAGAGGTATGAGGGCGGGTAAATCGAGTAGCGCGGCGTTTCCGTAAGCAAACCACTCGCGCCCCAAAAACGAGACCTTGCCCACGCGACGAAAATAACGCGCGTTGGCGCGGCGTAACGCGGCGCGCTTGGGGTTCTCGACGATGTAGCGGTTAAACGCGTCAAGTTGCCCTTTTCTCATCACAATCCAGTCGTGCCAGTCTCGCTCAAAGATAGGCGGCAAGGGGGCTCTTGCCGCGTCGCCGCCCAATCGCGACGGCGCGCGATTTTGCCAAACTACAGCCTCGCCGCCGTTTGGGGCGAATAGCGCGGCATTTTGAGGGCTTAGCGCCCCGCCCCCTTGTAGTTTGGCAGGGGCGCGTTCCATCGCGCCCCAATACGCCCGCGCCAAATCGCGCCTCAAAAACGCGATTAGTCGCGTAAGCGACAATCGCTTCTCTACCGCCCTCAACTTCACCAACAAGTGAATATGGTCGGGCATAATAACATAAGGCACTAGACTCTCAACACAACGCCACTTCGCGGCAAACGCGGCGAAAACGCCGCGAAAGGCGCGGGTAATCTCATTCGCGATAAGCTCACCATTCGGCGCAATCGCCGAAAATGCCGCGCCCTCAGCAAGTCGCTTCAAGGTGACCATATAATATAACGGCCGCGTATAATCAAACCCCGGCAAGCGCATAAGGCTACTTCTTCGCCTTCCCCAATAACTGCTCAATCTTCGCTAAGACCGCGTCAATTCGCTCATCTAATTCGCCGCGCTCCTTTTTGTATTTGGCGATGAGTTCATCGGGCGGCAGAATCTCCTCTTCCTCATTTGGGTAGCCACAGAGGTCGAGGTTATAATTGTTGTCAACAATCTCCTTTAGCGTATAACACCGCGCCTTGTCTGACCCATTCCCCTCTATAGCCTTTCGGTTATTCCACCACGATACGACTTCCGCAAAGTTCTCAAGTTTCATCGGCTTCGTCTTTGAGAAGTGCTTGACCCCCTCGGGCATATCAAGTCGATAAAACCAAGTCTTCTTCGTTTCCTCGCCTTTCTCAAAGAAAAGTATATTTGTCGTAATAGGAGTATACGGAGAAAACACCGAAGCGGGCAACCTCACAATCGTATGCAAATTGCATTGTTTCATCAGCTTCTCTTTGATATTCCGCTTCACACCATCACCAAACAGAAACCCATCTGGCAAAACCACGGCGGCGCGTCCGTGCGCTTTAAGGCGATAGAGAATGACGCTCATAAAGAGGTCGGCGGTTTCACTTGACTGCAAGTCTTTCGGGAAGTTCACCTTCACGCCCTCTTTCTCACCCCCACCATAAGGAGGATTCATCAGTATCACATCAAACTTTTCAGCGTCACCATAACTGCGTACATCGCGCTCGAGTGAATTGCCGTGTACAAGATCGGGGTTATCAATATCGTGAAGAAGCAGATTGGTTACGCCAAGCAAATACGGCAACGGCTTCTTCTCGATTCCGTGTAGGCTGCCATTGAGAACTTCGCGGTCAGAAACCGTCTTTACGCTCTTTTCGAGTTCCTTGAGTGCCGAGACAAGAAAGCCGCCTGTGCCCGCCGCGAAATCTGCTACACGCTCACCGAGTGTCGGCTTAACCATCTGAACCATAAAGTCGGTCACAGCACGCGGCGTATAAAACTCACCCGCGCTACCCGCCGACTGAAGCCCACGCAAGATTTCCTGTAAATTTCACCAAAAGCGTGACGGTCGGTATATTCGCCAAAGTCAATCTCATTGATAACATTAATCACTTGTCGCAGGAGAATGCCATCTTTCATATAGTTGTTCTCGTCCTGAAAGACAGCACGGACAATTCCCTTGCGAACAGGCGTTTTCTCATCCACCTTTAGGTTTTTTAGAGTGGGAAAGAGCTTGTTATTCACAAGGTCAAGTAATAGGTCGCCCGTCAAGGCTTGCCCATCCTTTTTGTCAACCGCCCAATTTCGCCAACGCAATTCCTCAGGGATGATGGAGTGGTAACTCGGCTCATTAAACTCCCAAACGCTTTCCTTCTGGTCGTAAATCTTCAAGAAGAGCATCCAAGTCATCTGCTCAATGCGCTGGGCATCGCCATTGATGCCCGCGTCACCGCGCATAATATTTCGTATTGTCTTAACGAATGTTCCAAGTGCCATTAGGTTCTATCTTTCTTGCCCGCCCTTTTTAGGCGGCTGTATCATTATAAAGTTCGTGTTGAAGTAGGCTCATTGCCTTAAGGAGTTCATCCTTACCACCAAATCGCTCGGCAATCTTCTGCACCGAGCCAAATCGCCTGCGGAACGGGTCAACCGAGAAGATATTCGTATCGCCCAAATCTGCCGCGCCTGTCTCGCCATACTTATCAAGAAGCGCGTAGAGGACTTCCCGCGCCGCTTCACTATACTTGCGCAATTCAGTCGACTCTTTCGCCCGCGCAATACGCTCAGAGCGTGTTAGCGGCGCACAACCAAACGCGACATGACAAATCAAGTCAAAGTTATCAATTTCTTTCACCTTATCGCCTAAGAGTTCCCGTAGCCCTTCTAAGGGGAGGCTTTTCTCACGCAGAAGGTCAAAAATCTCGCGTTTATGAGGCTGGGCATTCCAGAAAGAGCGGAATTGCTCAACGGTGTTCCACTCGCGGCGGAGTCCGTCACGATATGTGGCGATGCCCTCGACCATCAACTTGCCATCCTTGCCGTAGTAGCGCGTGATTTCATCTATCACTTTCACCTCAGGACCTTCCACAACAGGAACAAGCGGCTTGGGCAACGGAGGCTCTAGCGGTGTCGGCGTGGGTGGCGGCAGGTCATCGTCATTCTCTTCCTCATATTTCTCACAAATACAGGGGAACTGTTCACACACAGGGCACCGCTCTTCCTCCAGCAATTCAAACGGCTCAGAATCAAACTCCTTATCCGCAAAGTGCCGCGTCACATTGCGAAAGTCCATAATCGTGAAATACCGCTTACCATCATCCCACCGCAAACGCGACCCGCGCCCGATAATCTGCTTGAATTCCGTCATTGAGCCAATATTCGCGTCAAGAACAATGAGCTTGCACATCTTGCAGTCTACGCCTGTCGTTAAGAGCTTCGAGGTTGTGGCAATGACTGGATAGGTCTCGTTAACATCAATGAAGTTATCGAGTTGGTCTCTTCCCTCCCTGTCTTCGCCCACAATGCGCATCACATAGCGTGGGTTTTCTCGTGCCTCCTTAGGATTTAGGTTGTTCAGAAGCTCACGCATACGAGCGGCATGCTCAACACCCACACAAAAGACTATCGTTTTTGAATGAGGACCATTCTCTTTTAGCCACTTCGTTATGCGCTTAGCGACAGCCTCGGTACGCGACTTAATGACGATGTTCTTATCGAAGTCGGCTGGTCCATACTCCCGATCATCAATCACATTGCCATTGATATCTTGCTCGCCTACGGAAGGTCTCCATTCGCGATAGTCGATATCTAGCCCCACACGAATGACTTTATAGGGGGCCAAAAAGCCATCCTCAATTCCCTGTTTGAGGGAATAAGTATACAGCGGGTTGCCAAAGTGCTCGAAGTTGTTTCCGTCTTCTTTCGCTCGCGGTGTTGCTGTCATACCGATGTGAATTGCCGCGTTAAAGTAGTCTAGAATCTTACGCCACGCCGAATCATCTCTCACACTGCCGCGATGACACTCATCAATCACAATGAGGTCAAAGAAGTCTTTCTGAAACTTACGAAAGTACTCCTCACCATTCGCGCCAATCAATTGCTGATACAGCGCGAGGTGCACTTGATAAGCAGAATCAAGTTTGTGATTCTCTACCTTCGTCATTCGCGACTTCAGTGGCGCGAAGTCTTGCGCCATCGTTTGGTCGATAAGAACATTACGGTCGGCGAGATACAATACATGATGTACCTTGCCACTTTGAAGAAGGCGCCAAATGATTTGGAAGGAACAGAATGTTTTGCCTGTGCCCGTCGCCATAACCAAAAGAAGTCGCCTCTTCCCACACGCAATCGCCTCAACCGCACGATTGACAGCTACGCGCTGGTAATAACGCGGCGTTTTCTGATTCTGCGCGAAGTGATAGGGTTCAGTCACAACCTTCCGTGCATTCTCATCGTCCACAAGATTCTTCGCCGCACAATAACGCGCCCACAGTTCATCAGGCGTGGGAAACTCCGCCATCTTCAACTCACGCTCAAGTCCCGTTAAGCGGTCGTGTTCCACAAAGCCTGAGCCATTCGAGGAATACACAAATGGAACATCCAGTGCCTCGCCATACCGAATCGCCTGTTGCAAGCCATCACGCACGCTATGCGTATCATCTTTCGCCTCAACAATCGCGAGTGGCAAGTTAGGTTGATACGACAGAAGGTAGTCCGCGCGAAGCTTCTCGCCGCGAGAGGTCGTCTTGCCCGAGACAATGACGCGTCCCTCGGTAAAAGTATACTCCGCACGAATCCTATCCTCTCCCCACTTGGGAAGAAGAGCAGGATCTATCAGCTTCAGCCTAACATCTGCTTCGGTCATCGCTTGTGCAATAGAGTACCGTTCTTTCGTACAGCAACATTATACCACAAATCGCGCCGCGAGGGCAATAACATTTCTCTCATCTCACCCCCACATACGCTCGTTCTCGGCGAGGAGGCGTTCACGAAGTGCCGCGAGTCCCGTCTCACTTGGGAAGAGACTATGTGGCTTATAATGCCCATTACGGATATCCGCAATAAGCTCCTTCAGGACTTGCGCCGATCTGGAATTCTCCTTCTTCATCTCAGTATCTGATAATATTTTACCATAACCCGCCGCCGAACACAACTCAAAACCGCACTTGTTAAACAAGTTTTTATTTCCACCCCTTCCCGCCACCCCGCCCTTTATCTCCCGCCGAGTTCACTAAAAAGTTTAACCGTGTAGAGTTGTAGAATTGTAGATATGTTTTTAACACAGAGGCACAGAGGAGTGGAGGGCGGCTCGTGCGGGTGTCGCCCGACCCGTCGTTGCGCGGTCTCTTGCCG
>CAVLAC010000014.1:0-25075 GCA_963661055.1 bacterium
CCCTACCACCCCACAGCGCGGCAAGGGTAGGGGGCGCAGTCCCTTGCGCCCCGTTGTAGGCGGCGAGGGTCGGGCGACACCCGCACGAGCCGCCCGCAACTTCTCTGTGACTCTGTGCCTTTGTGCCTCTGTGTTAAAACTAATCTTGGAAATCCTGTCAATCTTGTCTAAAAAAGCGAGCAGTTTGTGCGAAGCAAATAGGCGAGGCGTTAGCGTAGCCCTTTGTCGCTCATCGGAGTTTATGAATCTCGTGGCGAATCCGCCGCCCCGCGTATAAAGAAGCATCGGCTTACCTCTACCAAGTGGCGCAAGAATATGATATAATAGGGGTATGAAAGAGATGCCTACTAAGAACGAAATTGTGGTCTATCAGCCAGATGCGATGTTGCGCTTAGATGTACAGGTCGAGCGTGACACGGTGTGGCTATCTATTCTGCAAATGTGCCAGTTGTTTGGACGTGAGCGCTCCGTTATAGCTAAGCACTTGAATGCCGCGATTCAGGAAGGTGAGCTTGATGCAAGGATTAATGTGCAAAATTTGCACAAAAATCAGAAAGGACGTCCGCAAGCCCTTTATGACCTTGATGCCATTATTTCCGTCGGCTATCGGGTGAAGTCCTTGCGCGGCACACAATTTCGCCGTTGGGCAACTAAGGTTCTTCGAGATCATCTACTCAAGGGCTTTTCCATTAACACACGGCTTAACCAATTAGAGGACAAAGTAGATCGACGCCTTTCTAAGACCGAGCAGGATGTGATTGAACTCAAGGAACAAGTTGGATTTTTCGTTAAGACCGCCCTGCCACCCGTCGAAGGAGTTCTTTTTGAGGGACAAATAAAGGATGCCTACGATATCGCTCTTAAGATTATTCGTTCTGCGAAGAAATCTATTGTTCTCATAGACAATTGGCTTGACGATACCGTTCTTACGATGCTTGACAAGCGCGCTAGCGGCGTGAAGTGTACTGTCTATACTAAGAACTACTCCAAGAAACTTGCACTTGATGTGAGTCGTCACAATGCGCAGTATGAGCCCATTACGGTTAAGCCTTATCGTGGAGCACACGACCGCTTTCTAATCATTGATACTACAGTCTACCACATTGGCGCGTCACTTAAAGATCTTGGCAAATCGCTCTTTGCGTTCTCTAAACTTGTAACACCCGCCACAACCATTCTTGCACAACTACCTTAGAGACACAGAGATGTGGTAAGTGTTTGAGCGTTGAATGCGAAGCAATTAGGCGAAGCGTTAGCGTAGCCTTTTGTCGCTCATCGGAGTTTATAAAAAGGGCTCTGCGGTTTTCTATTCAGGAAACATCACGGAGATTTCTGTCAGCTAGATTCTCTAGATAGCTAGATAAGCTAGTAAACATTTACAACTCTACACGGTTAAACATCTCTGCGTTCTCTGCGTGAGAGGAAATGGCGGGGGGCGCCGACCGCTTAGGCGTAGCCGAAGAGGATGTCGGAGGGGATTTCGGCGGCGAAGGTGACAATTTCGCCAGTCGTTGGATGTGGAAAGCTGAGTTGGACGGCGTGCAAGAGTAATCTGCCGCGCTTGAAGGAGGAGCGTCCGTATAGCCTATCGCCGACGATGGGGCATCCTAATTCTGCCGCGTGGACGCGAATTTGATGTGTGCGCCCTGTCTCAATTTCGAACTCGACGAGGGAGAGTCCGTTTTCACGATAGAGAGTTTCCCAATGGGTAACCGCGCGTTTTCCGTCCGGCACATTGCATGCCATACGATGTGGGTCCCAGGGTTTGCGTCCGATGGTGGTGATGAGGGTGCCTTGGGGTTGTGGGGGTTTGCCGTGGACGACGGCGAGGTAGGTTTTCTTCAGGTTGGTATGTGTCTCGAAGGTTTTGCGCAGTTTCAGATAGGCGCGTTGATTGAGAGCGAAAACCATAACGCCGCTGGTTTCCGCGTCGAGGCGATGGACGACCCCCGGACGCTCGGCAGAGCCTACGCCGCGCATTTCGGGGTAGAGTTCGGTAAGTTCCTCGGTCAAAGTGCCGCGTTCGTGGCCTGGCGAGGGGTGCACATAGCGTCCCGAGGGCTTATTAATCACGACGATGTCGTCGTCTTCGTAGATGATGTCAATCATAGATGTGGGAATATTGTATCATTTTTGGAGGCGAAAAGTCAATGCGGAAGCGTTATTTTGGCAACTTTTTTAAAGAAAATACAAGATACCCCTTGCTTTAATGCGCCAGATTTGATATACTATTTGAGTTTTCAGCTCATAAGAGGCCACTTTAGCTCAGTTGGTAGAGCACTTCCTTGGTAAGGAAGAGGTCGGCGGTCCGATTCCGCTAGGTGGCTCCATCGGGGTGGTGGACAACTAAAGAGTAACAACTCACAGGAGAATAAAGAAATGGCAAAGGAAACATTCGAACGCGGTGGTAAGCCGCACGTGAACGTCGGCACAATCGGCCATGTCGACCACGGTAAGACCACATTGACGGCCGCGATTACACACGTGCAGTCCCTCAAGGGTCTCTGCGACGAAGTGAAGTATGACCAGGTTGCGAAGGCCTCGGAGTCCGCAGGTCGTCGTGACGCGACGAAGATTTTGACGATTGCTTCGTCTCACGTCGAATATTCGACGGCGAACCGTCACTACGCGCACGTTGACTGCCCTGGACACGCTGACTACGTGAAGAACATGATTACGGGTGCGGCGCAGATGGATGGCGCGATCCTCGTCGTTTCGGCGGTGGACGGCCCGATGCCTCAGACCCGCGAACACGTGTTGCTCGCTCGCCAGGTCGGCGTGCCGAAGATTGTCGTGTTCTTGAACAAGTGCGATCTCGTTGAAGATGCTGAAATGCTCGACCTCGTTGAAATGGAAGTTCGCGAGCTCCTCAGCAAGTATGATTATGATGGTGATAACGCTCCCGTCATCCGTGGCGCGGCGTATCCTGCCACTCAGGCGACCAGCGCGGACGATCCTGCGTGCAAGTGCATCGACGAGCTCATGGATGCTCTCGACACTTACATTCCTGAGCCGACGCGTGAACTCGACAAGCCCTTCCTTATGCCTATCGAGGACATCTTCTCGATCGAAGGTCGTGGTACGGTCGTTACCGGTCGTGTCGAGCGCGGCATTGTCAAGGTTGGCGACGAAGTCGAAATCGTCGGTCTCAAGCCGACGGCTAAGACGGCTGTCACGGGCGTTGAAATGTTCCGTAAGCTCCTCGATCAGGGTCAGGCTGGCGACAACATTGGTACGCTCCTCCGCGGCACCAAGAAGGAAGATGTCGAGCGCGGTCAGGTTCTCGCGAAGCCGGGTTCCATCACGCCTCACACCGAGTTCAAGGGTCAGGTCTACGTCCTTACCAAGGAAGAGGGTGGCCGCCACACCGCGTTCATGAAGGGCTATCGTCCTCAGTTCTATATCCGTACGACGGATGTGACGGGCGACATTCAGCTCCCTGAAGGCGTTGAGATGGTTATGCCTGGTGACAATGTTGAGCTCACGGTCAAGCTTATCGCTCCTGTGGCTCTCGAAGAGAAGATGCGTTTCGCTATCCGTGAAGGCGGCCGTACGGTCGGCGCGGGCACGGTTTCGAGCGTGATCAAGTAAAAAGATCAAATCTTCTGTGGGATGCCTGCCCGCAGTCCCGACCGAAAGTGGTCGGTCGGGCGCGGCGGGCGGGCTTCACTAAGCCACTGGAGATGAAAGAGGAACAGAAAAATGCGTGATCTAGCGATTTTGGCTTGCGGTGATTGCAAGCGGCGCAACTATACGACGACGCGGAACAAAAAGACAACGACTGAGCGCCTTGAAAAAGTGAAGTTCTGTCCGTTCTGCCGCAAGCGCACAACACACAAGGAAACGAAGTAATCGTGTCCTTATTTCTAGGGTAGTAGCACAATGGCAGTGCAGCGGTCTCCAAAACCGCCTATGGGGGTTCGATTCCCTCCTACCCTGCCAAATTGAACGGAAAGAGAAGAAAAATGGAAATAGTCAAGAAGACAGGCGCTTATCTATCAGGTGTCGCGGCAGAAGCGAAGCGTGTGACGTGGCCTGGCAAGCGTGAGCTTTGGGAGTCGACCCTCGTCGTCATCTCCTTCATTTTCATTCTCGCCGTGACTACGCTTGTCTGCGATAAGGTCATTGAGTTTGGCTTGAAATTGCTTAAGGCCTAAGGATAAAGTACGATGGATAAGCAGTGGTTTGTTTTGCATACGCTTACGGGACAGGAGAACAAGGTCCGTAAGTCGATTATTGCCCGCGTGAAGCTGGAGCGTATGGAAGATTACATCGGGCGGTGCGAAATCCCGACCGAGCGTGTCGTTGAGAAGAAGAATGGTCGTACGACGAAGCGTACGAAGATGTTCTTCCCTGGCTATGTGCTGTGCGAATTGGCGCTTTATGATAAGTCCAAGGAATTGGACGAGATGGGGCGCCCCGCGATTTTTGAGCGCACGTGGCAATTCTTGCGTGAGACGCAAGGGCTCATTGGTTTCATTGGTGGCGCGCGCCCCGTGCCACTTAAGCAGAGTGAAGTGGACGCGATATTCTCGAATCGTCCGGTGGGAGCCCCGCCGGTGGAGCGTCCGAAGGTTGATTTCACTGTCGGTGAGACGGTAAAGGTTATAGATGGCGCGTTCATGGGTTTGACGGGCCAGGTATCTATGGTGGATCCCAACAAGAACAAACTCAAGGTTGAAGTCAACATCTTCAGCCGCTCGGTTCAAGTTGACGCGGAATACTGGCAGGTCGAGAAGGTGCCCGTTGAGGATACCCTCGAGCCCGTTAAGTAGAAACGTAGGTTTTGCGGTCCGTTGACCGGGTTGGATCCCCGGGAGGAGCCGCACGAAAGAAGGAAAAGGCATAAATGGCCAAGAAGGTTACTGGCGTAGTAAAGCTCCAGATCCCGGCGGGCGCGGCGAATCCCGCGCCACCGGTTGGTCCTGCGCTCGGTTCTGCTGGTGTCAACATCATGCAGTTCTGCAAGGAGTTCAACGCGAAGACCGCGAAAGACGCGGGTCTCGTGATTCCCGTAATTATTACGGTTTATCAGGATCGCAGCTTCTCGCTGCAGTTCAAGTCGCCGCCGGCGAGCGTGCTTCTGAAGAAGGAAGCGGGTCTTGCCAAGGGCAGTGGCGTACCGAACAAGAACAAGGTCGGTAAGGTCACAAAGGCGCAGCTCCTCAAGATTGTGGAGATGAAGAAGGCTGACCTCAACACAGATGACCCCGAGCAGGCGATCAAGATGATTGCGGGCACGGCGCGCAATATGGGAATCGAGGTGGTTGAATGAGTCACGGTAAGCAATATTTCAACGCGCTCAAGAAGGCTCCTAAGAAGCCCGTGAGCATTGAAGAGGCGGTCAAGTTCGTTAAGGCGAATGCGGGCGCGAAGTTTGACGAGACGGTGGATGTCTACTTCCACCTCGGCAAGGAACTCACCAAGGGCGATACCGCTGTTCGCGGCGTTGTGAAGCTCCCGAATGGTTCCGGCAAGAAGGTCAAAGTCGCGGTGTTCGCGGGCGGCGACGCGGCGGAAGCGGCGCGCGCGGCAGGTGCGGACTATGTCGGTCTCGCGGATCTCATTGACAAGGTCCAGAAAGAGGGCTGGTGCGATTTCGATGTCGCGATTGCGACGGTCGAAGCGATGAAGGAAGTCCGTAAGTGTGCGCGTGTCCTCGGTCCGCGTGGACTTATGCCGAACCCCAAGACGGGCACGGTGACGGACGATACGGCGACAGCCGTTAAGGAAGCTCATGGCGGCAAGGTCGACTTCCGTATGGACAAGACGGGTAATCTCGCGGTTGTGGCGGGCAAGCGTAGCTTTGAAGAGGGTGCGCTCGTCCAGAACATCAAGGCGGTTATCGCGGCAGTTCAGGCGCACAAGCCGGCTACGGTCAAGGGCGTGTTCATTAAGTCGGTGACGATTGCTTCCACGATGGGAGTGGGCGTGCCAGTCATTGCTTCGGCGGATGCCGAATAACGGAGGATAATTCAAAATGAGAATTGAAAAAGTTGCTATCCTCAACGAAGTTGTCAGCCGCGTCAAAGATTCGGACTACTGCTTCATCATCAATCACGGCGGTGTGACCGTCGCGGCGACTTCCAAGCTCCGTAGCGCGCTTCGTAAGCTTGATAGCCATATGTTGGTTGTCAAGAATACGTTCCTCGCGAAGGTTGCGGAAGAGAAGGGCTGGAGTGACGATGTAAAGGCGATGTTTGTGGGTCAAACCGCCGTCATTACGGGTCACGGCGAGCCGACAGCGGTCGCGAAGGCTATTATGGACTTCGTGAAGGATTCTGCGGGTAAGGCTTCCGTCAAGGGCGCGGACTACGACAACAAGATTGTCGACGCGGCGATGGTTGAGGCTCTCTCGAAGGTTCCTGGTAAGGATCAGTTGCGTGCGACGTTGCTTATGCTCCTCAAGGAGCCGGCGACGCGTCTGGCGCGTGTCCTTTCTGAGAAGGCGAAGAAGGGTGGCGATGCGGCTCCCGCGGCGGAAGCGCCTGCGGCGGCTGAAGCGGCACCTGCTCAAGCGTAATGTAAACAATTTCCCTTGGATGAAATACGCCACGGGTTGAAGTAAAAAGGAAAAAGTAAAAATGACAAACGAAGAAATCATCAAGGAACTGTCGGGCAAGACGGTTCTCGAAATCAATGACCTCGTCAAGGCGCTCGAAGAAGCGTGGGGCGTGAGCGCGGCGGCGGCTGTCGCTGTTGCGGGTCCTGCGGCTGGCGCGGCGGCGGAAGAGAAGACGGAATTTGACGTCATTCTCAAGTCCGCTGGTGCGAACAAGATCGCGGTCATTAAGGAAGTCCGTGCTATCACGGGTCTCGGCCTCAAGGACGCTAAGGACATGGTCGATGGCGCGCCTAAGAAGGTCAAGGAAGCAGTTGCTAAGGACGAAGCTGAAAAGATCGCCGAGCAGCTCAAGAAGGCTGGTGCTGAAGTCGAGATTAAGTAATCTCGTCTCGTGCCAACGCACAAAACGCCGTGGACGCGAGGAACGTTCGCGGCGTTTTCCATTCTAAAGAGGTAATAACTGACTATGCAGCAGGAAAAAGAAGTGCTTTTGGTGTGGCTCCATTGGCCAGAGAAGTGTTTCTCGCTGGATGACATGGGTATGCATTTCTTGCGTGAGATTGTGGGACCCGATATGGAGATTCTCACATCCAAGAAAGAAGCGGACTTCTTGCATAAACTGCCGCGCGCGACGAAGGTTATTACTTGGGAGTTTAAGGCTGAGTGGTACAAACTCGCCCCGCGCCTAAAACTCGTGGCGACCCCGAGCGCGGGACATGAACTTATTGCCCCCCCGCCCACGGAAGATATAAAGGTACATTTCGGACATTACCACGGACCTATCATAGCCGAATCGGTCGCGGCGTTTATGCTTGGCTGGGCACGCGGATTCTTTAGACCTGAGAGAAACATCTACAAGTGGGCACGCGTTCCGCTCAGTGAAAGGTGCTATCTTGTAGAGGGTACCAAGGCTGCCATCCTTGGTTTTGGTATGGTTGGACGCGGAATCGCAGCGAAGCTCTCGGATCTCGGCGTTACTGTTGTGGGCTTTAATCGTTCGAATATAGATAAATTACCTTTGGTACTTCCTAAAATGGATTGGCTCATTTGCGCTTTGCCAGGCGACACGGGAACGGACAATATTGTTAATGGCAAACTTTTGCGCCTATTGCCGCGTTATGCGGTACTTATTAATGTAGGGCGCGGCAATGCGGTTGATGAGAAGGCACTCCTCGCGGCACTTCGGCGTAGAATTATTGCGGGTGCGTATCTTGATGTCTTTCGCGGTGAGCCTTCCCCATTCTCGAAAGAAAAGCCTGTTATTTACGGCGATCAGTTTAAGAAGTTGCCGTGGAACCTTATCCGCATGCCTCACGCGAGTGCATTCAGTATGGATTATCTTATGCGTGCTTTTAGGGAGTTGAAAGATGACGGGCTCATATGATGTTTCGAGTGTAGAAGGGACTTGGGCTCTCGCGAAGGAATTCGCGACGGGCTTGCGTCCAGGCGATGTCGTGTGCCTTGAGGGTGATTTGGGCGCGGGCAAGACGACTTTTACTCAGGGACTTGCCGCCGCGCTCGGCGTAAAAGGGCGCGTCACTTCGCCGACTTTTTGTATTGTTCAGGAGCACACAGGTACGCAAGAGCCCGTGAAGTTGCTCGTTCATATGGATCTTTATCGCCTCCAGGATGAGGCGGATGTCGAGGCCATTGGCTGGGAAGATTACCTCGCCCGTGGCGCAGTTTTGGTTGTGGAGTGGCCCGAACGCGCGGGCGGGCTGATTCCAGCGACGGCGAAGCACATTCGCTTTGAGCATCGCGAAGGCAACGAAGAATCCCGCAAAGTCACATTTATTTGATATAATATAGGTATGCAATTTGAGAATACTATCGGTCTCGAGACCCACGTCCAGCTCAAAACGCGGACGAAGATGTTTTGTTCGTGCCTGCTCAAGACAGGTTGCGAGCCTAATACGAATGTGTGCCCCGTGTGCTTGGGGTATCCGGGTGCGCTACCTGTGATGAACAAGGAAGCGGTCAAGCTCACGGTGATGAGCGGTATGATGCTCGGTTGCGAGATTAACCGCCACGCGACATTCGACCGCAAGAACTACTTCTACCCCGATATGGCGAAGGACTACCAGATTTCCGAAAACGGCAATCCGCTTTGCATTGGCGGTGGCGTGGAAATTACGCGTGCGGACGGCACGAAGAAGTTCATTCGCATTAACCACATCCATCTCGAGGAAGACGCGGCGAAAATCAATCACTATGCGACAAGTTCGGGCGTGGACTTCAATCGCGGCGGCACGCCCTTGATGGAAATTGTCTCTGAGCCCGACCTCTCGAGTGCGGATGAGGCGATTGCTTATCTGACGGCGCTCAAGGAGATTCTCGTTTATGCGGGCGTGAGCGACTGCAACCTCGAAGAGGGCAATATGCGCTCGGATGTTAATATCTCGATTCGCCCCATCGGCGAAACGAAGCTTGGTACGAAGGTGGAAATCAAGAATATGAACACCTTCAAGGGCATTCACGCGGCACTTGAATATGAAGCGCGGCGGCAACGCGAGTGTATGGCTCATTCGATTCCGATTATCCAGGAAACGCGGCGCTGGGATGGCGAGACGCTCGAGACCGCCTCAATGCGCACGAAGGAGAATGCCCACGACTACCGCTACTTCCCTGAGCCCGATCTCGTGCCAGTGGAACTCTCGGCGGAACAAATTGAAGCGTGGCGGGCGCTCCTCCCTGAGAAACCCGAAGCGCGGCGTGCACGGATGGTTGCCGCGTATGGACTCGCCGAATATGACGCGGATGTTCTCTCACAGAACAAGGCGAATGCGGACTTCTTTGAGGCGGCGGCGAAGGGACTTGATGCCAAGACAGCGAAGCTCCTTTGCAACCTCTTTATGGGCGATGTTATGGCGCTTATGAATACGACAGGCAAAGCCATTGCCGAAAGTGCCCTTACCCCCGAAGCGTTGCGTAGCCTCGTGTCGCTCGCGGCAAAAGGCACGATTAATGGTCCGACCGTGAAGGAACTCTTGCCCGAACTCTTTGAGAAGGGCGGCGACCCCGAGGCGATTGTAAAAGAGCGCGGGCTCGGTGCAGTCAGTGATACGGCGGCATTGGAAGCCTTCGTTGACCAAGCCATCGCGGCAAATCCGAAGAGTGTGGCGGATTTCAAGGCAGGCAAGAAAGCGGCGGCGGGCTTCTTCGTGGGGCAGGTTATGAAGCTCTCGAAAGGCAAGGCTGACCCGAAGATTGTCGGCGGGCTCGTGGCAAAGAAGTTGGCGGTGTTATGAAGCGAATCTTCCCTCTAGTCTGCGCGGCACTTTGTGCCTTCTTCCTCACGGCGTGCACATCGTATCGCCTATTCCAGACGAATGTCTTCACGAATGACGAAGGCGAGCAGGTGACGGTGTATTATGGGCGGCTTGATAAGGACCATACGACGACTTATGTGTGGCCGATAACAGGTAAGGAAATGACGCTCACCTCGCGCCTGATGGTGGAAGTGGTGCTTCCCGATGGGACGAGTTTCACGGGTTATCAGTGTATGAACATCCTTTCCTCGGGCACGATGTATCGCTCGAGCAATGAGAAATGGATGTTCCACGCCAACGGGCTTTCCTGCACCGTCTATAAGCGTGTGGAAGTCAACGGACGCGAAGATTACCTTGATGTTTATCGCGGCATAGTTTGTGGTAGCCCAGTAAAGTAAATGAGGTTTTGAAGATGAATCCGTTAGATAATATTCGTGTGGTACTTGTGGGGACGCTTTATACGGGCAATGTGGGATCCGCCTGTCGCGCAATGGCGAATATGGGCATACATCATTTGCGCCTTGCCGCGCCCAACCTGCAGAATTCGTGGGAAGAAGGCGAGCGGCTCGCCGTCCATGCGACGGATGTCCTAAAGAACCGCGAAGAGTTCGCAACATTTGAGGAAGCGGTCGCCGATTGTGTGGCAGTCGTCGGGACAACGGCTCGCGAGGGACTCTATCGGCAACATGTCAAAGCGCCGCGTGATTGTGCGGCGGATATTCTTTCCATCGCTGAGACGGGCCCTGTGGCTCTCGTCTTTGGGCGCGAGGATAAGGGTCTCCTTAATGAGGAAGTCGCCCAGTGTACGCACCTCATCCGTATTCCTGTGGATGAAGGCTATACTTCCATCAACCTCGCGCAGGCGGTGCTGATTACATGCTACGAGTTTTTCACAGCGACGGGACGCTATGTGCCGCCGCACGAGAAAGCCCCACCCGCCCCGCAAGCCCAGAAGATGCAACTTATGAAGAATTGGGCGGAAATGCTCGTAGAGATTGGCTTTATGGAAAGTATCCAAACCGAGCACTTTATGCAAGGCTTCCATCGCGTCTTTTCGCGCGGCGTTTTCACTCGTGATGACGCGGCACTTTTGTTAGGGGTCGCCCGCCAAGCGCGTTGGGCTGTCCAGCACGCGAAGGAGCTTCCCAATGGCTGAAGAATTGACTCCGATGATGCGCCAATATCTCGCCATTAAGCGCGAGATTCCCGCCGGTGCAATTTTGATGTTCCGTCTCGGCGACTTCTATGAGATGTTCGGCGAGGACGCGGTTCGCGCCTCGCCCATCCTTGGGGCGACGCTCACCCACCGCAATAATCAGCCAATGTGCGGCGTGCCCTATCACGCGATTAATTCCTACTTGGCGAAACTGATTCGTGCGGGACTAACTGCCGCGCTCTGCGACCAGGTGGAAGACCCGAAGACGGCGAAGGGGCTGGTGCGCCGCGAAATTACCCGCATTGTCACGCCGGGTACAGTGACGGAAGACGGACTCCTCGATGAGACCGCCAATAACTATGTCGGCGCGGTAAACGGACGCGCCCTCGCGCTTCTCGATTTGGCGACAGGCGAGTTTCTCGTTGAGGAATATGCGACAGACTCGAAACTAGACGAGGCACTGGAAATTATCCGTCCCGCCGAACTCCTCAAGCGCGATGAGAATAATGAATGGACCTTCTCCTATGACGCGGCATATGATTGCCTCACGCGGCACTTTAAAGTGCTGTCGCTCGAGGGCTTTGGCTTGATGGGCAAGACGGACGCCATTTGCGCGGCGGGTGCACTCCTTTACTATGTTGGCACAACCCTGCACCATTCGCTGGGGCACATCCGTCGCTTGCGGCTGAGGAACGCGGCGGAAGGGCTGGTGCTCGACGGCGGCACGATTCGCCATTTGCAACTCTTGCCAGGCGGCGAAGTCACGAAGGATGCGTCTCTTCTTGGCGTTCTCGATATGACGAAAACCCCGATGGGTGGGCGTACCCTGCGCAATTGGATTGCGCGTCCCCTCGCCAAAGTGGACGAAATCAATGCGCGACTGGACGCGGTGGGTGCCTTTGTCGAAGACCGCGCGGCACTGAGTAATTTGCGGGTTCTCCTCGCCGATGTCCGTGACCTTGAGCGACTCGTGCAGAAAGTGGACTCGGGGCGCGCTAACCCACGCGATATGCGAGCCCTCGCGACTTCCCTTGAGCCTATCCGTGCAATTAAAGAACAGGTCGCGGCAATTCCTGGTTCGCTCCTAGCGGATATGGCGAGCCGCCTCACGGATGAGACGGAACTCGTTGTCCACATCAATAGAGCCATTATGGAAGAGCCGCCCGTTCTTTTGGTGGACGGGAATTTCATTGCCGATGGCTATAATGCGGAACTGGATGAGCTTCGGCAACTCGCGGCTGAGGGGCACGAATGGATTGCTAAGTATCAAACGGCGGAGCAGGAGCGCACGGGCATTCAAAAGCTGAAAGTTAAGCATGTGAATCCCTTTGGTTTTGTGATTGAAGTTCCGAAGGGTTCGATGGATAAGGTGCCTGCCGATTACGAACGCCGCCAGACGCTGACGACGGGCGAGCGCTATACGACACCCGAACTCAAGGAATACGAACGCAAGGTGCTCGGTGCACAAGAGCGGGCCATTGCCCTTGAGCAGAGTCTCTATAAGGAACTTCTCGCGTGTGCCGCGGCGAAGACATCCGAGATTCAGACGACCGCCGCCGCGATTGGTGAGCTAGATGTCATTCTCTCTTTCGCGGATCGTGCCCTCGCGGCAGGTTATGTGAGACCGACACTCGATGAATCGGATGTCCTTTCTATTACTGACGGACGCCACCCCATTATTGAGCAATTGCCCGACGCGGAGCCGTTTGTGCCCAATTCAACTTTCCTCAATTGCACGACGGACCAAATCCATCTCATCACAGGGCCCAATATGGCGGGTAAGTCGACCTATATTCGCCAAGTGGCAACGCTCGTCATTATGGCGCAGGCGGGTAGTTGGGTGAGCGCGGCAGAAATGAAGCTCGGGGTCGTTGACCGCGTCTTTACCCGCATTGGCGCGGGCGATGATTTGGCACGCGGCAGATCGACCTTCCTCGTCGAAATGCAAGAAACGGCGAACATCCTCAATAATGCCACCACGCGCTCCCTCGTGATTCTCGATGAGATTGGGCGCGGCACTTCCACTTTCGACGGAATCTCCATCGCGTGGTCCGTCGCAGAATATCTTTATGGCAAGACGGACGCGAAGGCGAAGACGCTGTTCGCGACGCACTACCACGAGCTGACGGATCTCGCCAAGCGCTTTGACGGCATTAAGAATTACACCGTGAAAGTGAAAGAGGAAGGCAACCGCATCGTTTTCTTGCGGCGCATTGTGCCAGGCGTTGCCGAGAAGAGCTTCGGCATTCATGTCGGCGCGATGGCGGGACTCCCGCCCGAAGTCGTGAAGCGTGCGGGCGAGATTCTCTCGAACCTCGAGGCTAATGTGATTGATGTCGACGGACAGCTCAAGGCGATGTATAAGCCGCGCAAGAAAATCGCGGATATGCCAGGTCAAATGACTTTTCTATAAGGAGGCTAATTATGACATTCGAAGAAAAGATGACGAAGCTGGAAGCCCTCGCAAAAAAGATGGAGTCGGGCGAACTCAAACTCGATGAGATGATAAAGGCCTTCGAGGAAGGGCGTTCTCTCGCGGCGGATTGCCAAAAGGAGCTGGAGTCGATTCGTCTCAGAATCGAGAAGATTACAAAGGAAGGCACGGTTGAGCCGCTCGATCTCACCAAGCCAAACGCGACAAAGGATGCGGAATGAGTAAATTAGTCTATGTACAAGCGCAGGCGGATCATATCGCCTCGCTCTCCAAAGCTGCGCCTCTCGCGGCACTTGAGGAACTCATTTGGAATGCACTCGATGCCGACGCACGCGAAGTGCGCGTTGACCTCGTCCTGAACATGCTCGAGGGTGTGGATGCCATTCGTGTCTCGGATGATGGTACGGGCATTGATGTCCTTAAAGCAGATTCTACCTTCGGTTCGCTCGGCGGTAGCTGGAAGCGTGACGCGGCAAAGACCCCGCTTTCTCATCGCCGCTTGCACGGCCGCCAAGGGCGCGGACGCTTCAAGGCGTTTGCTCTCGGGCACGATGTCGAGTGGCGGACAACCGTCCGTGAGGGGAGCGAGCTTCTCTCCTACAAGATTCACGGCGAATTGGCGAATCCGGGTGTCTTCGAGATTGAGTCCGTTGAGACGGGCCCCGCGATGGGCACAGAGGTCTATATCACGAATGTAACTGCCGCGACCGCGTCACTTTTGAAGGTGGAAGAGACGGTTCAGACGCTCGCCTCACGCTTTGCGCTCTACTTGAAGAGCTATCCAAATGTTCGCATCTACTTTAACGGAATCCCCGTCACTCCACTCATCGTGCAGAAGGAAGTCACGGACTACCGCCTGACTTTGCCCAGTGGCGCGGAAGCGAAACTCGAAATTATCGAATGGCGGCGGCGCTTCACAGGTGCGGGCAAGCTTGTCTTCGCGGGGGCGGACGGATTCTGCCTCTACGAGACGGCGGCGGGGACGCGTCCGTCGGGCGTGAGTTTCACGGCGTATCTTATTTCCGCACGCTTCGCGGCACTTCATGCGGAAAATATGCTTGTGATGGACGAGCTAGACCCCGAGGTGCGGCAGTATTTGGATTCCGCCCGCAAGATCTTGAAGGCACACTTCGCGGCACAGAAGGAGTCGCGCGCGACCCAAAGTCAGCGCAAGTGGCTTCAGGAGGGGAGTTACCCTTACGCGACGGACGACCTATCGCCCTTGCGTCAGAAGTTTGATGTGCTCGCGACAGAATTTGCCGCGCGCTTCGAGGACTTTGCCGCGTTTACGAGCACGGAACGCAAAATGCTCTTCGGCATCCTCAACCGCGTCCTCAAATCTAACCCCGACCTCCCCCCTAAAGACCTCCTCAGCTAGGTTTAATTTGCTGGTAATTTGCAGAAAGGAGCATAATTAGCCTATATCTTGCAAAAAAGCAAGAGAAGTTAGTTAAATCATGCCAGTTCTAATTTGCAGTTTGGTTTGAATTGCCATATATAGGTCGCAACGCGGAGTGAATGTTCTTGCTAAGAGGATATCTATTATTTGCTCACGAATAATACGCATAAGTATAAATTGAGAGAAATGTGTTCGGTCATCAAATTATGCGAGTGAAACGAAATAGGCTATTATATGGCGGTGAAATATGGTATAATATGACTATGAAACTGGAGCAAATACCGTGTGGCGTGAAGGGCTTCAAGCAAATCCGCTTGGAGACGGCGTGTTAATATAAAGGCTTAGTGGCATGGAAATGAGAACAGAAGTAATAGATGTTCGCAAGCTGGTGGAGGAGTTGGTTAAGCAAGATAACGAATCAACTTGCTTAGAGTTTAAGCTTAACAAGAATGACCCTAAAATGATAGGAGAGGATATTTGTGCTCTGGCAAATTCAGCGGTGCTTGCGGAGCGTGATTTCGCTTATATGGTATGGGGCGTGGATAATGAAAGCCATGAGATAAAAGGAACACATATAAACTTTGATACTCAAAAAGTGGGCAATGAGGAATTGGAGAGTTGGTTGAGACATCAATTGTCACGAAATGCTGATTTTCAGATATTAACGGACGAAAAAGATAATATAAGAGTAGTAGTATTAAAGGTAAGTCGTGCATTAGGACATCCAGTTACATTTGAGAATACTTCGTATATTAGAATAGGAAGCTACACAAAAAAGCTGAATGATTATATAGAGATACAGGCGCGACTTTGGGATCGTTTGCGGAATTTGAATTTTGAAATGCAGCCTGCCCTTTCTAATTTAGATTCAATAACAGCCATTCAAATGCTTGACGCAGGAGTATTGTTTTCTGAAACAAAGACCCCAGAGCCCTCTACATTAGATGGATTTGTAGAGTTGTTTTTGAGAGAGCGTTTAATTCAAAAGCAAGATGATGGTAGATATTTCATAACTAATATGGGTGCCGTTCTCTTTGCAAAGAAGATGATTGATTTCCCAAGAATATCGCGAAAGGCAGTTCGTATTATTCAATACGAAGGTGCTGGCAGGCTTAAAATGGTGCGAGAGATAACTATGGAGAAAGGATATGCGGCAGGTTTTGCAGAGTTGATTCAATCTATAATGATGTTAACTCCAGCTGAAGAGCCGATTGTTGGGGCCTTTCGTAAGCCAAGCTCATCGTATCCTGAGATATCTATTCGGGAATTAGTCGCAAATGCATTGATTCATCAGGATTTGTCAATTAAAGGTGCTGGCCCATTAATAGAAATATTCGCTGACCGAGTTGAGATATCTAATCCTGGCGCTTGTTTGGTTGAAACGGTTCGTATTGTTGACTGTGTTCCTCGGTCACGTAATGAGGATATTGCGGCTTTAATGCGTCGCATACATATTTGTGAGGAAGCGGGAGGCGGATGGGATAAAGCCGTTACTGGTTGTGAGGAGAAGCATATTCTTGCGCCAAAAGTAGAGGCAAATAAGGAAAGTGTTCGAGTTACACTTTCTATAAAATCGGATTTTGCGAAAATGACGACAGCAGAAAAGTTGTGGACTTGCTATTTGCATGCGTGTTTAATGTATGTGGAAAATCAATATTTGACAAACTCATCTTTGCGAGTACGGTTTGGGCTCAAAGGTGAGTCTGCTGCAAGTATTTCTCGCTTAATAAAAGACGCTCTCGCTAAGAAATTGATAAAGCCGCATGATCCAGAGACAGCAAAGCGATATATGAAATATGCTCCAATTTGGGCTTAAAGTTTAATTTGCTGGTAATTTGCAGAAAGGAGCATAATTAGCCTATATCTTGCAAAAAAGCAAGAGAAGTTAGTTAAATCATGCCAGTTCTAATTTGCAATAAACAAGATATGATTCAGGCTTTCGTCCGCGATTGGAATTGGTTTGGCGAGACGAATTCATTCATAACAGCTCAAGGTTAACGGGGTTCAACAATTTATACATGGCTCGCTCGGGCAATTGGGCAGAGGGAATACGCTGACCTACTCGGACTCCCCTCACCGCCAATTATCTCATGCAGAGAACGCCTAGCTCGCAGAGGATTTTAAATAGCCCCTTCGAGGCTGGTGGGGGTTTGTGTTAAAATCTAATCCTGTAAATCCTGTTAATCCTGTCTAAATCGTACCAGAACTATATTCCTTCCTCATTCTTCCGTGTGCCGCGAAGCGGCTTCCGTGTGTTCCGTGGTAAAAATCCCCCACCCTCTGCGCCTCTTTGAGAGACAATCCCCAAACCATGCAAATGGCAAAGTCGACTTTGCCATTTGCATAGATGCAGGGAAATATGATATAATATTCACCAAAAGCGTGTGAAAGGACTAACTATGATACAGCGCAAATTGGCAGAATACATCCGTAAGGTGGCTTCTTTCTATCCGACGGTGACCCTTGTGGGACCCCGTCAGAGCGGCAAAACCACCTTGGCGAGGGAACTTTTCCCAAATCATAGATACTGCAATCTTGAGGCGGAAGATGTCCTGGCTATGGCGAAGGCCGATCCGCGTGCCTTCTTGCGGCAGGGTAAGGAAGATATGATCCTCGATGAAATTCAGCGATTCCCCACGCTCCTCACTTACATCCAAGAGATGACGGACGCTAATAAGCGCAAGGGACAATTCATCCTGACGGGCTCACACCAGCCCGAACTGAACGCGGCAGTTTCGGAATCTTTGGCAGGGCGCACAGGCATTTGCGAGCTATTGCCACTTTCACTTGAGGAGTTGCGCGAGGCAGGCATTGCCGTTTCGGAGCGCGATTCCTTGCTTTGGGCTGGCTTTATGCCGCGGCATTATGCGGATAAGATTGACCCCACCATCCTCTATCGAGATTACTTCTACACTTATGTGCAACGAGATGTCCGTAAGCTTATCAATGTCAAAGACCTCGATACCTTTATCGTCTTTGTGCGCCTCTTGGCGGGACGCGTTGGGCAATTGCTCAACAAGGAGTCTCTCGCGCGTGATGTGGGGGTCTCTGTTCCCACAATAACAAATTGGCTGAATGTTTTGGAGGCTTCATATGTCATCTATCGCTTGAGGCCTTATTACAAGAACTTCGGTAAGCGGCAAACGAAGTCCTCAAAGGTGTACTTTACTGAAACAGGGCTCGCCGCCTACTTGATTGGCATTCGGGACGCGGCACAACTCTACACGCACCCGCTCGTTGGGAATCTCTTTGAGAACATGGTGGTAATTGAAGCCCTTAAGAGTCGTCTCAATCGTGGACTAGAGCCTGATTTGTGGTTTTATCGTAATGTGTCAGGCAGTATTGAGATGGACTTGCTCATTGAGGAAGGGGGCAGGTTGTATCCGCGCGAGATTAAAAGCGCGATGACTTATGCGGAACGAATGAGCACTCACTTCGACAAAATCGTATCGCTTTTTGGCAATGTAGAAAAGCCGCTCGTCGTTTATGCGGGCGAGACTCACGAGGGGATTGCGGTGAATTTTGCCGATACGCGCCTCTGGTGTGTGCCATAAGAGACGGAAGAACTCCTTTTGGTCGCTCGGGAAAAGATATATTATTTTTACGGTAAAAGCGACCACAAACGCCTCAAAATATGGTATAATACTAGTGTCTTAAATGAGACGAAAGGAGTTCTTATGCTGAACGGAGTAATTAAGCACGGTCTTGTGTGCGTCTTTGCCTTTATTTTCGGGGCTTTCGCGTATGCAACGGACTACTTTGTGTCCACTGAGGGCAGTGATGATAATGAGGGCACAACCGCCGAAACCGCCTTTGCAACAGTCGACAAGGCAATCTCAACAGCCAAAGCGGAAGATACAATCTATATATCCAAAGGCGAATATACAACTTCAACACAATATGGACCTAATCTTACCGCGACAATGGTCGGAACAGGAGACACGCGCGATGATGTCATAATTAGTTCGGATGGCAACTATCGCACCCTCCGTACGGCTTCTACTGCAGTAGTTAGTAATCTAACGATTGTTGGCAATACGGCTTGGAAAGCTGATAAGGGCGGCGCGGTTGAGATGACAGGCGGTTTGATTGATAATTGCGTCATTAAAGAAGGCACCGCGTATGCAAAGAACAATCTCGCTGGTGGCAATGTGTATATGGCCAATAGCGCAATTGTACAAAACTGCGACATAATTGGTGGTTCTGCAACAAATCGCGGTGGAAATGTTCATATAGTAAGTGGTAATCTATTGAATTGCACGGTGAAGAGCGGCAAGGTAGGAGGTTCGGGCGGAATTGGCGGCAATCTGTTTGTTAATGGGAGTTCCGTAGTTGTTTCTAATTGTGTTATCGAAGGCGGAACAGTTGATGCGCGAGGTGGCAATGTGTTCCTTCTTGCAGGCACGCTCAAAGATTGTCAGATTAAGGATGGCGTAGTCTCCGTGGGAGGCGAATATCTTGGTGGTGGAAATGTTTATATTCAGGCGGGTACATTAACCCGTTGTTCTATAACTGGTGGGTCTATCACAAGCGGAAACGAACGCGGTGGCGGTGTTATGGTGAAAAGCACGGGTAGCTCTATCACGATTGAAGATTGCTTAATAGCTAAAAATGCGCAAGGGGCTATTTATTGTGTGGATAAACAGACTGTCATTTATAATACAACAATTGTAGATAATACGGGATACGGTGTATATGGTTATGGTAATTATCCGAAATCTTTTGTAAATAATATTCTATTTAACAATACTAATAGTTCAGGGCTAAGGGAATGGGCTGGTGATAAAAATGTGTCGGGAACAAGCTCTCTCGCAACAGACACTGAAGACTCCCAGCTTAAGAACACAACAGGATATGTTTTAATCACCGATGTGGTATTTAAGGATTATGCGAATGGTGATTATCAGCTGACAAAGGATTCAGTGTTGATTGATGCGGGTCAAACCGATACGCGTGGCGGTGCGTCTGCGCTTGATTTAAATGGAGATCCTCGCATTAGTGGGCAAGTTGATATTGGTTGCTATGAATATCAGAAAACGGAGATGTCTGTTTCATTTGGTGTACTGGAAGGAAGTGAAACACATGGGAAAGTGCCATTTTCTGTGACATTTAAGAGTGTCGCTGTAAATGCAGAGGGCGATGTGACATATAGTTTTGATTTTGGCGACGGATCAGAAGTGCAGGAAACTACTGAGGACGAAATAACATATGAATACACAACGCCAGGTATTTATTCTGTGAAGTTAACTGCGACAGATTCCGCAACTACAGCCACATATGAGATACAAAATTATATACGCACAGTCGACAGTAAATTGTATGTCGTTAGTGGGAATAAATCTGCGGCGTACCCATATAATACGGCAGAGAATGCTGCGTCCACAATTGCGTCCGCCTATGAGGATTCCGAAGATGGATGTGAAATAGTAGTCGGTTCTGGCGTTTATACAACTACGACACAGTTGGAAGTGACAAAAGCAGTGACGATTCGTAGTGAGACTGGTAATCCAAGCGATGTAATTGTTAGAAATACAAAAACGGCCACGGCTAGCGGACAATATTATCGTTGCTTTCAGCTAAATAATGCAAATGCCAAAATCCGTGATTTGACGATAGAGAATGGTAGCGTTTATAATAGTTTCGGAGGATGTCTTAGAGTTGTGTCGGGCGTGATTTCTAATTGTGTAATTCGTGGCGGTGTTGTAACCACAGATGGCACTGGAAATGCTGGTGGCAGCGGTGTTGATTTGAGTGGTACGGGCATCATTTCTCATTGTTGGGTTACAAACAATGTAGTTAACGGCACAGGGAAAGAGTCGGTATACGCTGGAGGTGCTGTTATTTGGACTTGGGAATCTAAGGGGCGGCTTGATAACACACTGGTTGCTTATAATACATACATTACTTCGGGAGACACGCCCTTGCGAGGTTCTGCAGGGCTTCAGTTCGGCGGTGGTAATTCAGGAGCAGTCGTTGAAAATTGTTCGGTTGTGTCGAATGTTGTTCAAGGGGCTATTGCAACAGAATCAGCAGGTGTTTGGCTAAATGCGTGGGATGTTAGATTCAGGAATAGCGTAATTGCGGGAAATTGGCAGACCGCTTCAAATGCGTTTTCTAGTATTACACTCCCAAATGAGACATATGTTTATAACTGCACTGTAGATGTAATGCCTACAACGACATCATATCGTTCAGATTCTACAGGCTTTACCCTCGGCGACATAAAGTCAATGTTTAAGGACTTTGAGGGTGGGGACTTTACGCCTGTGCCTGGGAGCGTTCTCGCGAATAAGGGTACGATACCGATTTATGCGGCGGCGGTGGATCTCGCGGGCAACAAGCGCGTCTTTGGTAAGGCGATTGATATTGGTTGCTATGAAGTGCAGCGCAATCCTGGCTTCTTGTTGATGATTCGTTAATACTTCGCCGAAAGGAACTTTCTCGTGTTTAATCTCCTTCTCGCGGCCGCGGCAATCACGGCTCTTCCGCTTGATAACTTCAAACCCGTCCACAAGGCGCGGGCGACCTTCGAGTCGCCGAATGCCGTCCATCTCGAATTGCCGAGTGCGGAGTGGGGTTCTGGGCTTAAGTGGGAGCCGAGCCCAGCGGCGGACTTCTCAAATGCCCGTTATCTCGCCGTCGATGTGGAGAATCTCTCAAAGACACGCCAAGCGCGGTTGACGATGCATGTCTCGGCGGGCGCGGCAGATGGAGACTCCGCCGACCACGCGGTTGCCATTGCGAAGAAGGACCGCTCGGTGAATACAGGTATCGGACTCAACCCCAGCGAGAAAGGGACAATGCGCCTTCTCTTGACGCACCCCGAAGTGTACGGAGCCCCCGCCGACGCACGCGGTCCGTATACCATCGACACGAAGCACATCACGAGCGTCCATTTGATGGTTCAGTGGCCCTATGAAGATGAAGTAGAAGGACTCGCCGATTTGCGCATCTCGAACCTGCGTCTTGAGGGAACACCCGAGACGGACCGCTTTGTTCCGCCCGAGAAGTATTTGCCGTTTGTGGATAAGTACGGACAATTCAAGCACGCGGAATGGAAGGCGAAAGTCCACACCGATGAAGACCTCGTGAAGGATCTCGCGCGGGAAACGAAGCGCCTTAAGCCCGCCCCTAAATCGTGGGATAAGTTTGGCGGCTGGAAAGACGGACCTCAACTCGCGGCAACGGGAAACTTCCGCACCGAGAAGGTGGACGGCAAGTGGTGGCTCATCACGCCCGAAGGGCACTTATTCTTTTCTGTCGGACTCGATGTGACGCGGACTATGACGGATGTCACGAATGGCGCGAAACATCCGAATTGGTACGAGGGCGAAGTGCCGCCTGATGGCAGAATGCCGTTTACGGAATGGAACTTGGCGAAGAAGTTCGGCAAAGAGGATTATCAAACGGATTACTTTTCGTTCATCATTAAGCGCTTTAATTCGTGGGGACTTAACACGATCGGCAATTGGAGTGCACCCGAGCTGATGAAGATGTCCAAGAAGCCCTATGTCGCGTGCGTTCTTGAGCGTGCACAGGGTGTCCGCAAGCACCCGAAGTTCCATATTTACGCGATGGACGATCCGTTCTTTGAGGAGCGGATGCGCTTCGCGATTCAGCAGAAGTTTGCGACGGACGAGACCCTTCAGCATGCGGCAAAAGACCCGATGTGCATTGGCTTCTTCATTGACAATGAGCTCCAATTTCAAAAGTGGATTCCAGCGGATGGTGAGACTTATGTAGCGCCGTACATCGAGACCTACTTCCGCCTCTGCAAGGAGGAACTCGCGAAAGCCGCGCCTGGCAAGTTGTATCTCGGCTCACGCTTCGTGGGTTTTCGGCAAGCGGGTATCTTGTGGCGCGCCGCCGCAAAATATTGCGATGTAATTACGGTGAACGCCTACGCGAACTCGGTCTTCAATCTCTCGGAAAAGATGTTCGGCGCAGGTGAAGAGAAACCGCTTCTCGTGGGCGAGTTCCATTTTGGTGTTTATGATCGCGGCATGTTTAAGCCGGGTCTCGCCCCTGTCTGGAGTCAGAAGGAGCGGGCTCGTAGCTATACACGCTTTGTGGAAGGTTGCTTGCAACATCCGTTGATTGTTGGCTGCCACTGGTTCCAATATCGCGACCAGCCCCTACTCGGACGCGGCGATGGCGAAGCCTATGAGATTGGTTTTGTCGATGTCGTGGACCGTCCGTATGCGGAACTCTGCCGCGCCGCGCGCAAGATTGGCGAGACGATGTACGAGAAGCGTGCGAAGGGCGTTTGGTAAGACCTGCGCGGTGAACTCTCCTTATGAAAAAGGTAGTCTTTCTTTTGGCTTTGGGCACGCTTACTCTAGGTTCGGTCGCGGAAAACTTGTCCGTCACGGGCGAACACACGCGGCTAATTGCCTATGACTTGCGAGACCAGACAGACGACCACGATGAACTCGTCTTCACTCGCGAGTGGCTACTTTCCTCCATCGAGCAGGACTTCGCGATTACGGCGAATGTGATTGCCGTCGAAGATGTCCTAACAGGTTCTGGCGCGGCACTTTTGCGCCTCGCTCCCTTGCCCCACGCCCGCACCAACCAAGAGCCCGATTTGCGCGTCACACAAACGGAGAGCGGACGCGTCTTTGAGGTCGTCTCGAATGGCTACCCGTATGTCATTGTTCCGTATGAGGGCGGCTCGCTCGGGCGCACCCACGCCCTCCACGCCGTCCAGCGCAAGATGAGACCGTACAAAGAAGGGCGAGACGGACTCTTCCTTTCCAATACTTGGGGCGGCGGCTATCGCGATGAACACTTAAGTGAAGCCTTCCTCCTGAAGGAACTCGAATCTGCCGCGCGGATTGGCGTGGAGGTCATCGAGATTGATGATGGATGGCAGAAGGGGCGCAGTAAAAATTCCGTCCTCGCCAATGGCGGCGGCGTATGGGATGGCTATTGGGCGACGGCTTCTGACTTTTGGACACCCGATCCGACACGCTTCCCGAATGGCTTTGCACCGCTTCTCAGTGCCGCGAAAGCGAAGGGACTCCGCCTTGGCCTTTGGTACGGCCCCGACTCCTCGCATGACGCGGCAAATTGGGCACGCGATGCGGAGCACCTGCTTTCGTTCTTCAAGGACGGCATTGCTTACTTTAAGTTCGACACAATGAAGTCGACGAGTGCTCTCGCGCTTTCGCGGCAACGCCAACTCGTGGATACCCTCCTGACGCGCTCTAAGGGCGATATAGTCATTGACCTTGATGTAACCGCCGAGATTCGTCCAGGCTACTTCGGAATGATGGACGCGGGAACAATCTTCGTCGAGAATCGCTATCCGACGCGGCACCGCTATTGGCCGCACCATACGCTGCGCAATCTCTGGGCGCTCTCCGAAGTCGTCGACCCTGTGCGGCTACGGATGGAACTCACGAATCCCGACGCGGGTGCGGCACTTTATGAAGGTGACCCGCTTGCCCCGAGCCTGTATCGAATGGACGCGCTCTTCGCGAGTGTCATGCTCTCGTCTCCGCTCGGATGGTTCGAGAATTCGGAACTCTCTCCTAAGCGCATCGCCGAGCTTGCTCCGCTTGTAGAGACTTGGAAGTCCCATCGCGCGGCACTTCATACAGGCTGGACTTTCCCTGTGGGCGCAAAGCCCGATGGTGTCGCTTGGACAGGCTTCGTTACCTGCGCGGCAGATAATGAGTCCGTTTATGTTCTGCTCTTTCGCGAGCTGAATAAGTCGGCGAGCTACACGCTCAATCTCGCGCCCTATTTGCCCGAAGGAAGCCGCCTCGCCGTCCCCACGCTTCTCGGCGGACGCGCCACCGCCGCGCTCAACGGCACTTCGCTTAGCGTCACCATCCCTGCCCCTCTCGACTTCGCCTGGCTTCGCCTCCCCTTGCGCTAACCCCTGTTAGCGTCTTTTGTTTGTGCCTTACAACATTGCGGCACAGCGGGTGGCAACCGTGCTTTAGGTTATAAACTCCGAGGGGCAACAAAAGCTTCGCTAACGCTACGCTAAGAGGCTTGCGCGACAACTCGCCCAGACATATCTGTTTTATCTCACGCAG
The DNA here is from genome assembly GCA_963661055.1 of bacterium. Lineage (GTDB taxonomy): Bacteria > Verrucomicrobiota > Kiritimatiellia > RFP12 > UBA1067 > UBA1067. The sequence goes on from CAVLAC010000014.1 coordinate 24,873, forward strand.
AGCCGCAGAGTTCGCAGAGAGTTTTTAATAGCCCCTTCGGGGCTGAGGGCGCGGCGGTTTTTAACCACGGATTTCACGGATTGACACTGATATTGTTTTAACCGTGTAGAGTTGTAGAATTGTAGAACGGGGCGGAAGGGACTCCGCCCCCTACCGACCCCACAGTAGCGTAAGGTGGTAGGGCGGGCAGTCCCTTGCCCGCC
>CAVLAC010000015.1:0-25021 GCA_963661055.1 bacterium
AGACCTTCATTCCCGATTTATTGGAATTCTCAGAGAGACCCCCTCGCCACTTTTATACCAAATAAGCGGGCATTGCGGGTGATTTTTCTCACGCAGAGACATGGGAGAATTTCTCACGCAGAGAGCGCAGAGGGCGCAGAGAGCGTTTTAGATAACCTCTTCGGAGCTGGTGGGGTGTGGTTTTAACCACGGAATACACGGAAGCCGCTTCGCGACACACGGAAAAATGAGGAAGGAATAAACCCTTGTACTGTTTTTAGGCAGGATTAACAGGATTTACAGGATTAGATTTTAACACAGAGACACAGAGAAGTGGTAGATAGTCGAAGTTGAAGAATGGCGGGCGGCAAGTCGCCCGTAATCTTTTAGTACACGGGGTGGAAGGGGCTCCGCCCCTTACCAATCCGTGTAAATCCGTGGTGATAACAGACACGCGCAATATATGACCCTACCCAGCGGCGGCAAAATATGGTATAATATAAGTGTAGAAAGAACATAGATTATGGCATTAGTTAGGACATTTGACATCGACATTGCCTATCACGACGATGGTACGCTAGCTTCCGACCTTGGCTCAATTATTGAGCAGGCGCGTAGTGCGGCTTACCGTGCCGTTGATGTTGTACTTGTTTACCGCAACTGGCTTATTGGCAAGCGTATCGCAGAGGAGGAACTCAAAGGCGCTGGGCGAGCGGCATATGGAACATCACAGCTTGCGGCTCTTGCCGACGGATTGACGGCTACATATGGTAAGGGGTTCGACTCTTCAAATTTGTATCGGTATCTTGCATTTTTCAAGAGGTTTCCAATTTTTGACACACTGTGTCCAAAATCTGGAGTATGGCTTGGATGGTCACATTATCGTACCCTACTGCAAGTTGAAAATGACGAAGCCCTGCGTTGGTATCTTAATGAGGCGGCGGAGGAAGCGTGGAGCGTTCGGACGCTCCAACGCAACATTTCATCGCAATATTATGAACGGACACTTCTCTCTCAGTCAAAGGATGCTGTCCATTCAGAGATGATTGCGATTACGAAGCCGCTTCAGCAGAAGCTTGAGTTTATTAAGAACCCAGTCATTGCGGAATTTCTCGGTGTTAAGCAAGATACATCTTTCACAGAGAATGATCTTGAGTCCGCGATTCTTGACAATGTGCGTGAGTTTTTGTCTTCTACAATTACATTCTCAAGTGTTTTGTGCTAATTGACTTAAAGACTTCGAAGATTACGCATCAAGATGTTGGACAGATGGATATGTATGTGAGAATGTATGACCAGCTTAGGCGAGGTGAAGGAGATAACCCAACACTTGGAATCTTGCTTTGTTCTGATACAGACTCAGATATTGCCAAGTATTCCATTCTTCACGGCAACGAGCAACTTTTTGCGACGAAATATCGTCTTTGCCTTCCAAGTGATGCGGAGCTTCGAAAAGAGATAGAGACGCAGAAGCAAATCTTCATTGACCAGCATCAGAACGATACACGACGGTAGGTTTTTAACCTGAGAGGCACAAAGGCATCTCGGGGAACCTTCGTCCAGGTCGCCCGCTATTCTACAATTCTACAACTCTACACGGTTAGAATCTCTGCGAGTCCTGCGGCTCGCTGCGTGAGGAAATGGGGCGCAACGACCGATTTGAACCCTAAAACTGCCTTTCACCTGTATATACAGGTTTTTAATATTTTTCGCTTGGAGGCATAGACAAGGCACGAGAAAATATGATATACTATAGGCGTAAACTGAAAGTGGAACAAGGGAACACTTGAGGTAAAAGGAACAAAAAGGAGAAAAGTAAATGAAGAGAAATCTGGTTCTAACCTTAGGTGCGGCGATGTCTGTAATGGCAGGTTTCGCGGCGGAAAATGATGGTACGCAGGTTTTACAGACTGGAAAGTCTGTAAACGGCAAGGTTTATCAGGAAATTGCTGATTTGCCTGTTGCGTGCCGTGAGGTGGTGTCCGTGGCGGGCGAAGAACCTTCATTTTTGCCTGAGGGACGCAACTTCAAGCTCGTGTGGCATGATGAGTTCAATGGTACGGCACTAGATGAGTCTAAGTGGGGTTATCGTACGAACTTCTGGGGACGCTCCGCACATTGGTTCGCAACTCCAGCGGATAATGCCGTAGAGGTAAAGAATGGTCTTATGCATCTGAAGCTGATAAAGCGTCCCGACGGACAATTCGTATCTCCTCAATTGCAGACGGGTGAGTTGATGTGGGATGTCCCTCACGACCCGAATGCGAAAGGCTTTTGGCCACTCGTGAAGCGCGAAAAGCCGAAGTTCGTGAAGAAGTACGGTTACTTCGAGTGCCGCGCACGCCTTCAGCAATTGCCTGGCTGGTGGAGTGCCTTTTGGATGCAAACTGAGTCGCAGGGTGTGACGCTTGACCCAGGCGTCTCAGGAATTGAACACGACATTATGGAATCGTTTGATCCGAGTGAAGTATTGCCTGCGTGCTTTCACTATAATGGCTATGCGGCGGACTATCAAGGCTTCCGTATTCCCGATGTGGCGAATAATAATGCGGCGATGTTGAAAGTAGACAAGACACAGTTTCATACTTTTGGTATGCTGTGGACATCCGAAGGATATGAGATTTATGTTGACGGACGCCTTCGTGGCAAAAACGCAAAAGCGGTTTCGCATGTGCCTGAGTTTGTGCTTTTGACGACGGAAGCGAAGTGGTATCGCAACAATCGTATGACAGGCAAGGGTGCCCCTGAGCTTGAAGAAACCGCGAAAGCGGGCGACGAGTTCATCGTTGACTATGTCCGTGTCTACGATATTGTAGACTAAAAGTAGATATGAGATAAAACGGACGAGGAAGCGTGGAAAGTTGGGTCGTTATCAACATTCTTCTGCTATGGGGTCAGGCCCCATGGCAGAAGGGCGAACAAGATTCCAATAAATCGGGAATGAAGGTCAGACCTTATGTCCCGATTTATTGGAATTTTGCGGCGGGCAAGTGATTGCCCGCCCCTACCAATCCGTGATAATCCGTGGAATCCGTGGTTAAAAATAGTAAAAGAGGGGTTGCCCACCGTTTCGACAAAAATTGGGGTGGTGATAATAATTTTTACGCAAGCGGGGCGAATTATGGTATAATATTAGGGAAATATGTCCGAAGAAGAGGCTAGATTGCGCATTGATGTTGCGCGGCTTGACCCTGCGGGTGAGGAACTCGTGGGGGAAGTTGATATCATCGACCTTGACGAAGAGTTCGTAAAACCCTTCGGCGGGGTGCGCTATCGTTTGAAGGCTCAGCTCTTTGGCAATGAGCTCTTGGTGCGTGGACATCTTGAACAAGATTTCACGCTCGTTTGCAGTCGGTGCGACAAGGACTTTGACACGACTATCTCGACGGATGAGTTTACGTTCTCGAGTGAAGTCGCGGCAAATACGGAATATGTCGATTTGACGGCGGACGCGAGAGAGGCTCTCATACTCAATTTACCGACATACCCTCTTTGCGATGAGGCGTGCCCAGGGTTGCCCCAAAAGAAGGCAGTCCTAAGCGACAATTGCTGGAGCGCATTGGATGGGTTGAAGGTTAGCTGAACACTAGTGTTGAATAAATAGGAGAACAGAAAAATGGCAAGTCCTAAGAATCGTGTTTCGAAGATGCGCAAGCGTCAGCGCGTGGCTTCTCTTGAGAAGCCCATTCTCGCGCAGGTCTCGGCGTGCCCTGAGTGCGGCGCGGCAAAGCGTGCGCACCGTGCGTGCCCGAAGTGCGGTACCTACAAGGGTCGTAAGGTTATCGCGGTGGCCGAGTAATCTCGGTCTCGCGATAAAAGGTTAACGGAGCTTCCTCTTATGGTGAGGGTCGCGTTGGACGCGATGGGGGGCGATTTTGCCCCCAAGCAAATTGTCGTTGGTGCCGTCGAGGCCGCCTGCGATATTGAGGATGTTAAGATTCTCCTCGTTGGCAATCTTGCCGCGATTCAGGGAGTCGTCGAGAAGTTCTCAAAAGATCGCAAGAGCCTCTTTCAGCGTGCAATAGAAAAGGGCACGCTCGAAATTGTCCCAGCCTCGGATGAGATTGAGATGAACGAAGTGCCCGTTGAGGCGGTTCGTCGCAAGAAAGATTGCTCTATCAATGTAGCCATGCGGCTTGTCAAGGAGAAGCGGGCGGATGTGTTCGTTTCGGCTGGCAACTCGGGGGCTGTGGCGACGAGTGCAATCATCAATCTTGGGCGCATACCTGGCGTAAAGCGTCCCGCAATCGCGATGGTGCTACCGACGCGCTCTCCCGACCGCCCCCTGCTCCTTTTGGATGCAGGCGCGAATATGGACTGTCACCCCGAGTGGCTGGTGCAATTCGCGATTATGGGCAATGTCTATTCCGAGAAGGTGCTCAAGCGCGAGAAACCCGCGATTGGACTTCTCTCAATTGGCACTGAGGATTGCAAGGGCAATGCGCTTGTGCATGAGACCTACCCGATCTTGAAGTCTGTTAAGGGTCTCAACTTCGTGGGCAACATTGAAGGGCACGACATTTGTGGCGGCGAAGTGGATGTCGCGGTCGCGGATGGCTTTGTTGGCAATGTTGTTTTGAAGACGGCGGAGTCTGTGGCGCACGCGGTGGGCGGCTGGCTCAAGGCGGAACTCAAGAAGAGCTTCTTTAGAATGTGCTGTGCGTTCCTTTTGAAGGGGGCGTTCAAGGCGCTTAAGAAGCAGCTTGACCCTGAAGTCTATGGGGGCGCACCTCTCTTGGGCGTACCGGGCGCGGTCATCATCACCCACGGCAACTCTACTCACAAGGCCATTTATTACGCCGTTAAAGCCGGCGTCGCTGCGGCGACCAACGACGTGTCGGGGCTTATCGAAAAAGCGATCGCCACACACGCCGAGGACGCTAAGCAGTCATGAGCGATTACAATTTTTCCGCCATAGAAAAGAAGTGGCAGAAGTACTGGCTCGAAAATAAGACCTTTAAGACAGAGAACGATAAGGCTGGTCCTAAGTTCTACTGTCTTGATATGTTCCCGTATCCGTCGGGTGCGGGACTCCATGTCGGGCATCCCGAGGGCTATACGGCGACGGATATCCTTTGCCGCTATAAGCGTATGAAGGGCTTCAATGTGCTCCATCCGATGGGATGGGACGCGTTTGGACTCCCCGCCGAACAATATGCGGTTGAGACGGGGACGCATCCCGCCATCACGACAAAGAAGAATGTCGACCGCTTCCGTGAGCAGATCCGTTCCCTCGGCTTTTCCTATGACTGGGATCGCGAAGTCAATACGACCGACCCCAAGTATTATAAATGGACGCAGTGGATTTTTGAGCAGCTCTATAAGAAGGGGCTCGCCTATGTCGCGGAAGTGCCCGTGAACTGGTGCCCCGCGCTGGGGACGGTGCTCGCGAATGAGGAAGTCATTGACGGAAGGTCCGAGCGCGGCAATCATCCCGTGGAGCGTCGTCCGATGCGCCAGTGGATGTTGAAGATTACCGACTATGCCGAAAAGCTCCTTGCCGACCTCGATACCCTCGATTGGCCCGAAGGCATTAAGGAAATGCAGCGCAACTGGATTGGCAAGTCCACGGGTGCGCTTGTCGACTTTGGTACGACGGTAGGCGAGAAAATCACCGTCTATACGACGCGGTGCGACACGCTTTTTGGCGCGACTTATATGGTACTTTCGCCCGAACATGCGCTTGTTGCGAAGTGGCTCAAGGCGGGAGTCCTCAAGAACGCGGCAGATGTCACGGCTTATCAGAAGAAAGCCGCGTCCAAAAGCGATTTGGAGCGAACCGAGCTCAATAAAGAGAAGACGGGCGTGCGCCTCGAGGGTGTCGCGGGGATTAACCATGTGAACGGAAGTGAACTCCCCATTTTCATCTCGGACTATGTCCTCGCGAGCTATGGCACTGGCGCGATTATGGCGGTGCCCGCACACGATGAGCGTGACTTTGACTTTGCGAAAGTCTTTAATCTGCCGATTGTGCAGGTCGTTGCCCCAGCGGAAAGTGCCGCAGCGAAGACGGCTTCACCTGACCCTGTCCCGTATACGGGCGACGCGGCATTTACGGATATTGCCTCGGGTGTGATGGTATCGTCTGGATTCTTGACAGGCTTGAGTGTCGCCGAGGCGCGTCCGAAGATGATTGCGTGGCTCGAAGAGAAGGGCGTGGGCAAGGCTAAGACGCAATATAAACTCCGTGACTGGCTCTTTTCGCGTCAGCGTTATTGGGGCGAGCCATTCCCCGTCATCCATTGGGAAGACGGCACTAATTCGCTCGTCCCCGAGGAAGATTTGCCGCTTACCTTGCCTGAACTCGCGGACTACAAGCCGACGGGAACGGGTGAGCCGCCACTCTCGAAGGCGACGGACTGGGTGAATGTCGTTGATCCTGTGACGGGCAAAAAGGGCAAGCGCGAGACGAACACAATGCCGCAGTGGGCGGGTAGTTGCTGGTATTACTTGCGCTACATCGACCCCCACAACGATAAGGCATTCGCGGACCCCGAACTTCTGAAGAAGTGGTTGCCTGTCGACCTCTATGTGGGCGGCGCGGAACACGCAGTTTTGCACCTCCTCTATGCGCGTTTCTGGCATAAGGTCTTGTTTGACCTCGGGCTGGTGCCGACCCCCGAGCCGTTCCATCGTCTCGTCAACCAGGGTATGATTCTCGGTATGGCGTACCGCACCAAGCGCGGCGTTCTTGTTCCGATGGATAAAATTGAGTGGCGCGACGGTAAGCCTTACGGCGCGGAAGAAGGCGGCGAGATGGAGGAACTTTCCGAGTCGCCCGCTAAGATGTCCAAGTCGCTTCGTAATGTGGTGAATCCCGACGATGTCATCCACGATTATGGCGCGGACTCCCTGCGTCTTTACGAGATGTTTATGGGTCCGTTGCAGGCGGTTAAGCCGTGGTCGACGAAGGGTGTCGAGGGCGTGTTCCGTTTCTTGAAGCGGGCGAACCGCTTTGTGACCGAGACCCCGATTGTGGAGCGTCCCCTCAGCGCGGCAGAAGCGAAGAGCCTGAACGCGATGATTAAGAAGGTGGGCGAAGACCTTGAGACACTCGCCTTCAACACGGGCATTTCGGCGATGATGGTCTTTATCAATGAAGCGGAAGGCTTTGCAAAAGCGGGCGGTGTGCCGCATGAGTATCTTGAGAAGTTTGTTCTCTGCCTCTCGCCGTTTGCTCCGCACCTCGGCGAAGAACTTTGGTCGTTCTTGGGGCATCCGAATACGCTCGCCTATGAGCCGTGGCCGACTTATGACGCGAAGGCGCTCGTGGAGAATGAGGTCGAGATTCCTGTGCAGGTACTCGGCAAGCTTCGCGGACGCGTCACCATTCCTGCGGACGCTACCCCTGCCCAAATGGAAGAGGCGGCGAAGGCGAATGCGGATGTCGCGAAGTTCCTCGAAGGCAAGACAATCGTCAAGGTCATTGCTGTCCCCAAGCGGATGGTTAACTTCGTCGTGAGGTAAGGTAATGGCGGCGATTAAGTTCTTGAAGGTGTTCGGTTCGTGGCGAAATGTCGCGGACGCGGCACGGACAACTATCCGTAAGGACGAAGGGGAAGGCGAGCCTTCCGCACGCTGGAAGAAGCGCATTCTTCTCGCGGAGCACTCGCCCATCCGTAAACTCGCCTTCAATTGGAAGTGGGAGGATTTGCCGTACTGGGTAAGCGTCCATTTCGTGCGCCATAAATTCGGGATTGAGCACTTTGTCTCCACCCAGCGCACGGATCGCACAGGTGACGCGCGGGATAGCAAGCGGCAAGATGCACCTGTCGTCCATGAGTGCTTTGCCAATGCCCAAGCGGTGATGACGATTTCGCGCAAGCGGCTTTGTATGCAAGCGAGCCCCGAAACACGGGCGGCGTGGAAACTTGTCGTAGACGAAATTGGCAAAGTCGAGCCAGAAGTCGCCGCGTGCTGTGTTCCCGAGTGCGTTTATCGCGGCTTTTGCCCTGAGTTCAAGAGCTGTGGCTATTGCAATACCCCCGCATTTGCGGCGGCACTTGAGAAATATCGCGCGACACCCCCCGCACCCGAAAAGAAATGATTGCACAAAAGCTAGAGGCATGGTTTCGGCGCGCAAAGCGTCCCATGCCCTGGCGGCAAAAGCCGGGGGCATACGCGTGTTGGCTCTCGGAAATTATGATGCAGCAGACCACCTATGCGCAGGTTCTGCCGTATTATGAACGCTTTTTAGCAACTTTCCCCACGGTTGAATCCCTCGCCAAAGCGAAAGAGGAGCGTGTTTTAAAGGCATGGGAAGGGCTCGGATACTATGCCCGTGCTCGCAATCTTCATGCGGCGGCGAAGGAAATTGCCGCGCGCGGCACTTGGCCGAAGACTGCCGCGGAGTGGGCGAAAGTGAAGGGTGTCGGACCCTACACAGCCGCGGCACTCGCAAGTGTTCTCTCGGGGGAGCGCGTCCCTGTCGTGGATGGCAATGTGGCGCGGGTATTTGCACGCTTTTGGTTGCTAAAGGATGATTTCCGTAAGTTGCCCGCGCGGCAGAAGTTGGCTCAGCGTTTGCAGAAAGAGATAAATGCCGCGAAGAGTGCGGGCGACTTTAATCAGGCAATGATGGAACTTGGCGCACTCATTTGCACCCCCCGCTCCCCCCAATGCGGGAAGTGTCCGCTCCATACCGAGTGCCGCGCTTATGCGAAAGGCGTGGCGGAGGAGTATCCGTTAAAAGCCGCGCCCAAGGCGGTGCCCACTCGCAAGGCGCGAGTGGTGGTTATAGAGGATGGCAAGGGACGCGTCCTGCTCGTGAAGAACGAAGAGAGCGGACTTCTCAAAGGACTCTGGGATTTGCCGGCACTGGAAGATGCGGGTGTACACACCCAAGTCTTCTCGCATTTTAAGCAAGAGCTTGCCATTTCGAAAGTGCCGCGTAAGGATGCCGCGTTCAAAGACCCGAAATCCGTGCCGCTCACGACTTCCGCACGCAAGATTTTAATGACAACAAAGGAGGGAATCTAATTATGATGAAGAAAGTACTGAGCCTAGTGTTCTTGGCAGTTTTCGCGGGGACGACTTTTGCCGCTGAAGAGGCGAAGCCGACTCAGCCGCTCAAGGTGCTGATTATCGGCAATAGCTTTTCCATCTGCGTAACGCGGTATACGCCCGATATTGTGAAGGCGGCGGGCAAGGAAATTGATATTGCGTCCCTTTATATTGGCGGATGCTCCCTTGAGCGGCACTGGAAGAATGTGGAAAAGGCGGGCGACCCCAAGTTTTTGCCTTATCGCTATGACCGCGTCACGGTGACGAATGGGATTATCTCGTCGACGCGGGGGTCGACGAATGTCCTCCAGGTGCTTTCCGCCGAGAAGTGGGATGTCGTCACCCTTCAACAGGCGAGCCACGCGAGTTGGGACGCGGCGAGTTATCATCCGTGGGGCGACAATCTGGTTGTCAAGATTCACGAAGTTGCGCCTCAGGCGAAGATTCTTGTGCAGGAAACGTGGAGCTATCCGTCGTGGGATAAGCGGCTTGCCCAGTTTGGCTTTGACGGACCTGAGATGTACCGCCGTTTGCATAAGGCTTATGCGGACTTTGCGAAGGCTTACGGACTTGAGATTATCCCGACGGGTACGGCGGCGGAGATTCTTCCTGACCGTGAACGCCTCTTCACTAAGCCCGACTTCCATCTGAATCGGAAGGGTGAATATTTGCAGGGACTTATCTGGGCGCAGAAGTTGCTCGGGATTGACCCGCTTACGGTCACCTACTTCCCAGAGGAAGAAGTAAATGCCGCGTTCGCGGCAGAATTGCGGCAAACGGCAACTAAAGCGCTTAATTTGACGAAAGAGGGCAAGTAATGCGGGCAATAGTCGCGCTAGGATCGAACATTGAGCCACGGCAGGAGCATCTTGACCGTGCTTACGCGGCGCTGGAAAGTTTGCCGCGTGTGAGGCTGGTCGTCAAGAGTTCCGTATTTGAGACGGACCCCGTAGACGCGCCCCCCGAATATACCGCGCAGAAGTTCCTAAATGCGGCGGCGATATTCGATGTCGGGATGCCTGTGGAGAAGTTCGCGGAAGAAATGCACCGCATTGAGGCGGAACTTGGGCGGGTGCGGACGGTGAAGAATGGTCCGCGCACGATAGATATCGATCTCATCGACTTTGGCGGCAAAGTTATCGACAGCCCTGAGCTTACCTTGCCCCATCCGCGCGCGGCGGAGCGGGATTTTGTGAAGAAGCCGCTTGCGGAAATAGGCGTGAATCTCGCGGAGACCGTAATTTTGGCGGCGGGGGACTTCCCGCGTGTAGATTCTCTTGCGTGGCTCACTCTTGTCGCCGCTAAGCGCGTCGTTTGTTGTGATAGCGCGGCGGATACTTATCGCCAGAAGCGCCATAAAGAGCCTGATCTTGTCGTCGGCGATATGGACTCCATTCGCGGCACTTTCGAGCAGGCGATGTGGGTGCAGGGTGATGACACGAATGACCTTGAGAAGGCAATTGCCGCTTGCAAGCAACACGGCTGGAAGGATTGCGTGGTCGTTGGGGCGACAGGTAAGCGCGAGGATCACACGATTAGCAACATTTTCCGTGCCCTCGACGCGGGAGTGCCGATTGTGACGGATAACGGATGCTTCGTCCCCATTGAGAAAACTGCCGCGTTTCAGCTTCCGCTTGATACGGGAGTCTCGATTTTCGCGACGAAGTGGGGCACGCGGATGCGATCGGAAGGACTCCGCTGGCCGTTGCGCGGCGTGCGGTTTAACTCCATCTATCGCGCGACACTAAATCGCACTTCCGAGCCGCGTATTACGCTCAAGACAAGTAAGCGGGTCTATTTCTTTATTTCGGCAATATGAGTAATTCGCGGGCAGTAGGTTTCTTTGATTCGGGTCTTGGCGGACTTTGCATCCTCAAGGCGTTTAAGAAGCTGTGCCCCAATGAGTCCACGGTCTACCTCGCCGATTCGGCGCACTGTCCGTATGGGAATCGCCCCACGGATGAGATTCGCGCGCTCGCTTTTGAGAATACGCGAAAGCTTTTCACCTATGGCTGTAAGATGATTGTGGTTGCCTGCAATACGGCGACCGCCGCCGCGATAGATGATTTGCGCAAGACTTATCCCGCCATTCCTTTCATAGGCATCGAGCCTGCCGTGAAGCCTGCCGCCAAAGGTTCGCGCACGGGGATTATTGGGGTGCTCGCGACGGCGGGGACATTCAATGGACGCCTCTACCGTGAGACCACGGCACACTTTGCGCAGGATGTGACGGTTCTTGCCACAGTAACGGATGAATTTGTGACGCTCGTCGAGCGCGGCGAAACTTCGGGAGCGGCGGCGGAAGCGGTGGTGCGGGCAAAAGTAGAGCCACTCCTCGCGGCGGGTGCGGACTACATTGTGCTGGGGTGCACGCATTTCCCGCACTTAAAGCGGCTCATTCAGAAGGTCGCGGCGGGGCGTGCGACGGTACTTGATCCCTCCGTGGCGGTGGCGCAACAGGCGCAGAGAGTGCTCCTTGAGCGGAAACTTGCCGCCAGTGCAAAGCACGAGGCGCAGCACATCTTTCTCTCAAACCCATTGCATTTATGACTCAGAAATGATAGAATAGTCTTATGAACAAACTAATAACCTCAATTGTGGTCGCCGCCAGCTTAGCGGCACCTTTCGCGCGGGCCGCCGTTTCGGTTACAGGCCCGAAGTCCTTCGGTACACTCCAAGATGGGCGTGAGACCCATATTTGGCGTATAGATAGCGGCAACGGGCTCATCCTCGATGTCTCCGATTATGGCGGACGTTTGGTGCGTGCCTATGCCCCCGACCGCTTTGGGAATCTCGCGGATGTCACGCTCGGCTGGAACACCGCCGCCGAATATGAGGTGAATGGATTCTCGATGGGCACGCTCATCGGACGCTTCGCCAACCGCATCGCCCACGGCAAGTTCACGCTTGATGGTGTTCAATATCAACTCGCGGTGAATGAGGCGAAGGAACAGCGGCATTGCAACCTGCACTCGGGTCCGAAGGGCTGGGATACACAGATTTGGAAGGTCCAGCCGTATTCCGCCGAACAGGAAGCGGGGCTGGTGCTCGCTTATATCTCAAAGGATGGCGAGATGGGCTTCCCAGGCACGGTGACGGCGACGATTACCTATCGCGTCACGACCGACAATCGCTGGATTATTGACTATGAGGCGACGACCGATAAGCCGACTGTCCTTAACCTTACCCACCACACCTACTGGAATCTCGCGGGCGAGGCAAGTGGGGATGTGCTGAAGCAGGAAATCCAAATCTTTGCTGACCTCTACACCCAGACGGACGCAGGGCTTATCCCAACCGAGAATGCGCCTGTTGAAGGCACGGGTCTCGACTTCCGTCAAATGCGCCCCCTCAATTCGTGGGCAAATCGTATGGCGGCGGAGAAAGCCTTTGAGCCGATGGGCAATTGGTATGACCACAACTTCGTCTTGCGCGGCAAAATTGGCGAGTTGCGTCCTGCCGCGACGATGTATGACCCAGCCTCGGGGCGTGTACTCGAGATTCAGACGACCGAGCCCGCTATGCAGATGTATGGTGCGCAGGATATGACCTCCGACATCGCGGCGAAGGCGGCGGGCAAGAAGCTCTGCAAGTTCGCGGGTGTGGCGCTCGAGACTCAGCACTATCCCGACTCGCCCAATCACGCGGACTTCCCTTCGACCGTGCTTCGTCCAGGCGAGACCTTCAAGAGCCGCACGCAGTATCACTTTACAACAAAATAAACGGAGATTCATTACTATGAATTACCAAGATGCCACAAAGAAACTCAAGGCGTGCGGGCAAGAGCACCTCTTGAGTTATTGGAAGAAACTTTCCGATAAGGAGCGCAAGGCTCTCCTCGCACAGATTGAGAAGATTGAGCCTAAGAATGTGGCGCGGTGCCAAGCCGCGCTTAAGGCGGGCGCGGACGCTGTAGACAACTCGAAGGGCGTTGCCCCGAAGGTGGATGTTCTCAAGGGCGCGGCACTTAAGCGGGCTATCGCGGCAGGCGAAAAGGAACTTGAGAAGGGACGCGTCGCGGCACTTCTCGTCGCGGGCGGACAGGGCTCGCGGCTCGGCTTTGAAGGACCCAAGGGGTGCTATCCGATTGGTCCCATCACCGATATGCCGCTCTTCTATTTCCACGCCCGTAAGATTCTGGCGCGGGAGATTCGTTATAATACGACAATTCCGTTCTATATTATGACGAGTGAGGCGAATAATGCAGCGACGGTCAAATGCTTTGAGGATAATGATTACTTCGGACTCAACCCCGAGGATGTCTTCTTCTTCACGCAGGGTATGTGGCCAGGTATGACGAAGGATGGCACTATCATTCTTGATGCGCCTGGACATGTCTTTATGAGCCCTGACGGACACGGCGGACTCCTCGCGGCACTTGACCGCTCGGGGGCACTCGACGATATGAAGGAGCGCGGCATTACGAGCGTCTTCTACTTCCAAGTCGATAATCCGCTTGTGGAAATTGCCGACCCCGCGTTCATTGGCTACCATGTTCTGAAGGATTCGGACTACTCGCTGAAGCTTTGCGCGAAGGCGGATCCCTTCGAGAAGGTGGGCGTGCCGATGAAGTTCGGCTCTACTTATCGTATGGTGGAATACTCCGAAATGACCAAGGAGCAGTGCCTGCGTAAGACGGGGAAGGGCGAACTCTACTTCAAGTATGGCTCGCCCGCAATTCATGTCTTCGACCGCGACTTCTTGGCGCGTGAAGCGAAGGAAGCGATGCCGCTTCATCTCGCCTTTAAGAAGATTCCGTTTGTGAATGAGAAGGGCAAGGTCGTGAAGCCGACGGAACCCAACGGCTACAAGTTCGAGAAGTTCATCTTTGATGTGCTCCCGAAGGCGAAAACTGCCGCGTTCCTCGCGTTTGACCCGAAGGATGAGTTCTCGCCCGTCAAGAATGCGGAAGGCAAGGACTCCCCCGCTACCTGCCGTGCGGATATGCAGGCGAAGTGGCGGCGGATGATGTCCGAAGCGGGTATGTCCTGCGAGGGTACGGTCGAAATCGACCCCGTTTACGCGCTGGACGCGGAAGACCTGAAGAATCTCGGCATTCTTCTTCTCGCGGACTAAGTGGAGCGAGGGTTTGTGTCGGAGAGGCTATTTAAGCTTGTATCCCCGTTCAAACCCACGGGCGACCAACCTGAGGCCATTGATAAACTCTACAATGGTCTCAGGGCGGGTGATAACCGCCTAATTTTGCAGGGCGTGACAGGTAGCGGCAAGACCTTCACGCTCGCAAATCTTATTGCCCGCTGGAATCGTCCCACACTCGTCCTTTCCCATAATAAGACGCTTGCCGCGCAGTTGTTCACGGAACTTAAGGAGTTTTTCCCTGAGAATTCGGTGAATTACTTCATTTCTTACTACGACTACTACCAACCCGAAGCGTACATCCCCCAGACCGACACCTACATCGAGAAGGACGCGGCAATTAATGAGGAAATCGAACGCTACCGCCTTGCGGCAACGAATGCACTCATCGCCCGCAAGGATGTCATCATCGTTTCTTCCGTAAGCTGTATTTACGGACTCGGCGAGTCCGAGGACTATCGCGACCTTGCCGTGAAAATAAAGGTTGGCGAGTCTCTCTCGCGTGAAAAGCTCCTTCATCGCCTTGTTGAGGGACAGTATGCGCGCAATGACTTTGCCTTCGAGCCAGGCGTATTTCGCGTCCGTGGTGATGTCGTCGACATTTTCCCCGCTTACGAAACTCAAGCCTTGCGGGTCGAGTTCTTTGGAGACGAAGTAGACTCTATTCGTATGCTTGACCCCATTACAGGCAAGGCGGGAGTAAGTATGCCCGCCGCTGTCGTGACCCCCGCGAAGCAATTTGTCTTGGGTAAGGATAAAATGGAAGCCGCCTTCGGACGCATCCAAGCCGAACTCAAAGAGCGGCTTGAGTATTTCGCCAAGAACAATAAGCTCCTCGAAGCCCAACGCTTGAGGGAGCGCACCGAGTACGATATAGAAATGATGCGCGAGCTCGGGTACTGCAACGGAATCGAGAATTATTCGCGTCCCTTAACAGGTCGTGCGCCAGGCAGTGCCCCCGAGTGCCTATTGGACTATTTCCCAGACGACTTCCTGACGATTATTGATGAGAGCCATGTGTCAATTCCGCAAGTTCGCGCGATGTACAATGGTGACCAAGCCCGCAAGCAGAAGCTTATCGACTACGGCTTTCGTTTGCCGAGCGCGAAGGATAATCGTCCGTTGACGTTTGAGGAGTTTAATGCCAAAACGCGGCAGATTATCTATTGTTCAGCAACGCCAGGCGACTATGAATATACCGAGGCACAGGAAGTCGCCGAGCAAGTAATTCGTCCGACGGGACTTCTCGACCCCGAAATAGAGGTGCGAGCGCTCGCCACCCAAATTGACGACCTCATTGGGGAAATCCGTAAGGTCGCGGCGGCGGGCGACCGTGTCTTTGTGACGACGCTCACGAAGAAGAGCGCGGAGGATTTGACTCATTACCTGCACGAAATGGGCATCCGCGTCGAATATTTGCATAGCGGAATTGATGCGATTGAGCGTGTGGAGATTCTCCACCGCCTTCGGGCAGGCGAATTTGATGTGCTCGTCGGGATTAACCTCTTGCGCGAAGGGTTGGACTTGCCAGAGGTGTCGCTTGTCGCTATTCTCGACGCAGATAAAGAAGGCTTCTTGCGATCCGTCACCTCTCTTGTGCAAACGGCGGGACGCGCCGCGCGGCATGTGGGCGGACGCGTCATCCTTTATGCCGATCACGAGACACTCGCAATGCACGAACTCCTGCGCATTACGGCAGGGCACCGCGAAAAACAAATTGCCTACAATAAAGCCCATCACATTGTGCCGCGTTCGGTGAAGAGGGCGAGGACTGAAACTACCTACCTCTTTAAGGCGGCGAAGACGAAGAGTGTTGAACCCGAATCCAGCGCGGCACTTTCTACGGAAGAACTTCTCGCCGAAATGACGCGTGAAATGCTGGAGGCGGCGGATAATCTCGAGTTCGAACGCGCGGCATATTTGCGCGACCAAATCAAAAATCTTAAGAAGAGTACAACTCATGAAGGAAGTAATCCTACAAAAGGGACGCGAAAAAAGCGTCCAGCGTCGACATCCGTGGATATTCTCGGGGGCAATCGCAAAGGCGGACGCCGCCGCGCCCGGTGAGATAGTCGAGGTTAAGAGTGCGAAAGGCGAGTCGCTGGGGCTGGGGGCGTATTCCCCCGCCTCGCAAATACGCGTCCGTATGCTAAGCTTTGGTGGTAATTTCAACTTTTCGGCGTTGCTAGACGCGGCACTTGCGCGGCGGGAGATAGTCCATCATAGTGTGATACGCCTCGTGAATGCCGAGAATGACGGGCTCCCAGGTATTGTTGTGGACGATTATGACGGCTATCTCATTTGCCAACTCACTTCGGCAGGTGCGGAAGCCGCGAAACAGGTTCTCAGCGCGGCACTTATGGAGAAAGTTCCGTACGCGAAGGGCGTGGCGGTGCGTAATGACCTAGATGTCCGTCGCAAAGAGGGGCTCTCCACCGAACCGCGCTTTGAAGTGGTGTGTGGCGAGGAGCCGCCCGCACAAATCGAGATTGAGGAAAATGACATCCGTTATCTCGTCGATGTGAGAAATGGACACAAGACGGGCTTTTATCTTGACCAGCGCGAAGCGCGGAAGATGGTGGGGGCGTGCGCCAAAGGGTGCATGGTGCTTAATTGTTTCTGCTATACAGGCGGCTTCGGACACGCCGCCGCCAAGGCGGGAGCCGCGAAGGTGACGCAGGTGGATGTCTCGGCGGATGCTTTACACGTCGCTTCCCAAATTGCCGCGCTCAATAATCTCTCGGATAAGGAAGAGTTTGTTGAGGCGGATGTCTTTCAGTATCTGCGCAATTGCCGCGATGCGGGACGCAAGTTCGACTTAATCATCTTGGATCCACCCAAGTTCGCTGAAACGAAGTCCCAAGCCCTCAAAGCCGCGCGCGGTTATAAGGATATTAACCTCCTTGCAATGAAACTCCTCGCGCCACGCGGCACTTTGGCGACATTTTCCTGCTCGGGCGCAATGACCCCCGAGTTCTTTGATACGATTTTGCGGGAGGCGGCGACGGACGCTCATCGCGACTTCCAAATCGTTGCCCGCACCCGCCAAGCGGCGGACCATCCCGTTTCCTTAACCTTCCCTGAGGGACTCTACCTGAAGGGCGTGATTCTGAGGGCGTGTTCATGAATAGATTGCTAGTTGATACTTCTTCGCTCTACGATACGGTACCTGAGCTTGATAAAGAGTCCCTCAACCATATGAAAGTATGGAGGCTAAAGGATGGTGAAGAAGTTGAGCTTTTTGATGGCTTAGGGTGTAAACGCACCTTTAAGTTCTGTTCCCAGACAGGGGGGCTCAAGGCCTGTGGCGAGGTTTACGGCGTCTCGCGACCATTGCGCGACCTCATTCTTTTCGCGTGTATCACCAAGGGCTCGCGGTGGGACTGGACGCTTGAGAAGGCGACAGAACTTGGCGTGACGCAAATCTACCCCGTTATCTCCGAGCGGACAATTGTCCGTCTTGCCCCCGACGAGTACGCGGCGAAAGTGGCGCGGTGGGAGCGCATTATCCAAGATGCGGCGCGGCAGAGTGGGGCGGTGTGGCTTCCGCAGATTGCGAAGCCCATGAAGTTGATGGAAACTCTTGGACTTCTTAAGAAGATGCATTGCTTCGTTGGGGCGCTCACCGATAAACAGCCCGTGAAGCCACTCATAACTGCCGCGATAGATGCCGAGATAGATGAAGAGGATATGCACCCGCCGCTCGCTTTGTTCGTGGGGCCCGAAGGGGACTTCACGCCCGACGAGCTCGCGGCACTCTTGAAGCACGGAATCCCCGTGAGCCTAGGCCCCACCATTTTGCGGGCTGAAACTGCCGCGATTTATGGCTTGAGTGCCCTCGCCGCCTTCAATTACGCGAAGGATTACACGCTCTCTGCGATTCAAGCTCGCTCAAAGCGACACTAAACTATTTTCACAAAAGTGAAAATTCCCCTTGACATACCTACCGGTATGTATGTTATAATATACGACATCAATTTTGGTCGAAAAAGGTTTTTATGTCGCGGAAGGTAAAAGAAGAAGCTGAAAAGACGCGCGCAAGGATTCTTGCGAGCGCCCTCGCCCTGTTCACAAAACAGGGCTACGACCACACTACCTTCACGAATATTGCCGCGCGGCTGAAGATGACGAAGGGTGCCGTCTACTGGCACTTCGAGTCCAAAGAGGCACTCCTCGTTGCGCTCGTTAATGAGGGCATTGAGAAGTTCCAGAAGGATCTTACGGCGGCACTCCCGACCGAGAGAGACCTCACATTCCGCGCTGTCGCGGAGATGATGATTACGACGGCACTCGACATTGTGAGCGACCCGCGTCGCGCGGCATTCTTCCGCTTCATGCGTAGCCAAGTGAAGTGGTCCGAGACTTCAATGGCGCATGTTCGCGAGAATCTCATCAACAACGAAATCTTCGGCCCCAAGCAGGCTTTCCAGCGCGGACTTGAGAATGACCGCAAGGCGGGGCGCGTTCGTCCCGATGTGAATACGGACGAAATTGCGTCCGTCTCTATCGCGTGCTGGGATGGTCTCATCAGTGCGAGGCTCGATAAGTTCCTAACTTGCGACCTAGAGTCCACTCTGCGGCACACCTACGAGGCGGTCTGGAAGCACATAGCTCTTTAAACCCTAATTTACAAAAGAAAGAAAGTACAGAAAATGGAAACTAAGAAAAAAGAAGAAGCGACGGAAAGCCGTGTAGCATCAATCGCGGCGACCGTCATTTTGGCAGTAGTCTGCGTAGCGGGTGGCTGGATTGGCGCCGACATCTATGCACGCATAGCGAACTCCAATAAGTCGAAGGGCGCAATGCCCGTAGCGGAGGAGACAGTGGCGACGATGGTCGTGACGAACTTGCCCTACAATTTGCCCGAGCAGTTCGTGGCGCACGCCGAAGCCTTGCAGGAAGTTGACCTCCTTCCACAAGTCGATGGCTATGTAAAGGAAATCCTCTTTAAAGAAGGTGATCTCGTCAAAGAAGGGCAGCTCCTCTATCGCCTCGATGATGAACGCTATCAGGCGGTCGTCAATCAGCGCAAGGCGGACCTCGAAGCGGCGGAAGCCGAAGCGCGGCGTGCCGAGCGTTACTGGGAGCGTATGCGCAAGGCGGATGCCCGTGGTATTACCCAGCTCGAGCGTGATAATGCCGAGGCGGGCGCGGATACCGCGAAAGCAAGCGTCCTTCAGGCGAAGGCCAATCTCGTCGTTGCCGAATATGACTGCAAGAAAGCGCGTGTCGTCGCGCCTATCACAGGTCAGATTGGTAAGACTTCCGCCCACGTCGGTGACTATGTCGCGCCTTCGAAGGGGGCTCTCGCGCGTATCGTGCAGGTTGACCCCATCCGCGTCAGTTTCCCGATGAGTGACCGCGCCTATGTGACTTGGCGGCAGGACCAGGGCAAGGGGCTCGCTGAGGCGGACTACCGCATGCGCCTCGTGCTCCCGAATGGCACGATTTATGATGGCGAGGGCTCTTTTGACTTCGATGATAACCAAATGTCCCTCACGACCGCGACAATTATGATGCGTCTGCGCTTCCCGAATGCGAACCGCATCCTTGTCCCGAATAGCTATGTGACGCTCATTGCGGATAAGAAAGACCCGCCTAAGTACCCAACCGTGCAGCAGTCGGCGATTGTCGATCTTGTGCAGGGCGGGCTCGGTGTCTATGTCGTGAAGGCGGATGGCACAGTTGAAGCGCGTGCCGTGAAGACGCTGCCTGTCCACGAGGGCTTGGTGGCAGTTTCTGACGGACTCAAGGCGGGCGAAACCGTCGTCACCTCGGGCACGCGCAAGTTGCGTGATGGCACGAAAGTTCGCCTCGAGACACCTACATCTAACGAAGAGAACGACCCCAACTACAAGCCGCGCGTGGACTAAGCCGCGCACTTCGTGGATGATGTAGTTTCTAGGAGCAAGATTTGAAATGAAACTTACAATTAGAGCCTCAATTGATAAGATAAAGACCTTCTCAAGGGTCTTTGTGGAGCGTCCGCGCTTCGCGATGGTTATCGCGCTGGTGCTCACAATGGCGGGCGTGCTCGCGATTACCAAGTTGCCAATCGCGCAGTACCCGCAGCTCACCCCGCCGCAGATTACCGTCACCTACAACTATCCAGGCGCGAATGCACGCGAAGTGCAGAACACCATCGCGACCCCGATGGAAGACGAAATCAACGGCGTGGACGACATGTTGTATATGGAAAGTAGCTGTACGGATGACGGCAACTACCAGCTCAATGTGTCTTTCGATGTCGAGTCTAACCGCGATATGGACCTCGTTAAGGTTCAGAACCGTATGTCGCAGGCGGAACCTAAGTTGCCTACCGAGGCGAAACAGCTCGGCGGGCGCGTCCGTGCACAGTCTACGGACTTCCTAGGCTTCTTTGCGCTCCGTTCGCCTAACGGCACGCGCTCGCGCTTGGAGCTCTCAAACTACGCCTACGGCATTCTTCAGCCTGCGCTTTTGCGTGTCGCGGGCATTGGTGACGCGACGATTTACGGACCTAAGCTCGCGATTCGTGTGTGGCTCGACCCCGCGCGTATGGCGGCGCAGGGCATGAACTCTGAGGAGGTTATTTCCGCTATTTCGGCTCAGAACATTCAGGCTTCGCTTGGCGCGGTGGGTGCTTCCCCGACCGAGAAGCACGGTGGCTTTACTTACACCTTGCTCGCTAAGGGACGCCTTATGACGGCGGAAGAGTTTAACGAAATCGTCGTCCGCCGCGATGACAATGGCGGTATCGTTAAGCTGAAAGATATTGCCCGCACCGAGATTGGTGAACAGAACTATATGTTCAGCGGCACTTATAATGACCAAAGTTCCGTCTCAATCGGTCTTCAGCAAAAGCCAGGCGCGAACGCTATCGCGACAATGAATGAGGCGCAAGCCGTTCTTAAGGAACTCGAGAAAGACTTCCCTGAGGATATGGAACTTGTCCTCGGCTATGACGCGACGGACTATGTGCGCCGTTGTATTAAGGAAATTGTTGAGACGCTCATTATTACCTTCGTGCTCGTCGTTCTCGTCTGCTACCTCTTCTTGCAAGACTGGCGCGCGACGCTCATCCCGTGCTTGACGATTCCAGTCTCGATTTGCTCCACCTTCATTATGATGGCGGCGCTAGGGTATTCCATCAACATCTTAACGCTATTCGGGCTCGTCCTTTCAATTGGCGTCGTGGTCGATGACTGTATCGTCGTCGTCGAGCGTGTGCAGTATCTAATCGAATCGCGCGGACTCAACGCGAAAGAAGCGACCATCCAAGCGATGAGCGATGTGACGAGCGCGGTTATTGCGACGACCCTCGTCCTTTTGGGCGTGTTCGTGCCAATTGGCTTTATGAGCGGCATTACGGGACGCATTTACCAGCAGTTCTCCGTCACGCTCTCGGCGGCCGTCTGCTTCTCGACCGTCTGCGCTTTGACGCTCGCCCCCGCGCTCTGCTCGCTCCTCCTCCACGAGGCGCGGCCATTCAAGCACGGACCTTTCGCGTGGTTTAACTGGTGCATTGAGCACTTCAAGGGTTTCTTTATCTCCTGTGCACGGTGGCTCGCGAGCCGCATCTTTCTTTCGATGATGCTCCTCTTGCTCACCATCTTCTTGACGGTGCAAGCGTTTATGACGACCTCGACTTCGTTCTTGCCAGAAGAAGACCAGCGCGTCATTTTCTGCTCGCTCGAATTGCCCGAGGGCTCAACGCGGCAGCGTTCGGCGGATGTCGTATCGCGCGCGGCAAAACTCTTGTTTGCCGAAATCCCCGAAGTCAATTCGGTTTTGGCAGTCTCGGGTATCTCAATGATTGGCGGACGCGGTGAAAACATGAATATGCTCATCGTCGACTTGCTCCCGTGGGAACAGCGTACGCGCCCCGACCAAGCCGTCCAGCCCCTCATGAGTCGCTTCCAAGAAGTGCTCTCGAAGATTCCTGAGCCGTCCGTTAAGGTCTTCGTTCCGCCCGCTATTCCAGGTCTCGGCGACAACTCGGCTATTGACTTGCGTCTCGAATCGAAGAGCGATACGGACCCGATGCGCCTCTACTCGGTTATGGGCGAAGTTCTGCGTAAGCTCAACCGCTTGCCGTCCGTTATGGCGGCATTCTCGGGCTACACCGCCGATACGCCGCACCTGCGCTTCAACCTCGACCGCGACAAAGCGGAAATGTTTGGCGTGCCTGTATCTTCCGTCTATACGACGCTCCAGAACTACCTCGGTTCGCGTTATGTGAACGATGTGAACTTGGGTACTCAGGTGAACCGCGTCACCGTGCAGTCTGATTGGAGCGGACGCGCCACGCCGGAGGCCATCGAGCGCCTCTATGTGCGCTCCGACAAGGGCGGGATGGTGCCGATTGGCGCTCTCGGAACAATTACGCGCGAGATAGGTCCGCGTAGCGTGAGCCGCTACAACATGTTCGTTTCGGCGAAGGTGAATGTTATGCCTAAGCCAGGCGTCGCTTCGGGCGCGGTAATTGACGATATTAAGCAGGTTCTCGCCGAAACACTGCCTGATGACTATGGCTATGAATGGTCGGGCATTACCTACCAGGAACAGCGCAACTCGGGTGCGGCCGCGCCGCTACTCGTCCTCGCCGTTCTCTTCGGCTACCTCTTCCTCGTGGCGCAGTACGAATCGTGGACAATTCCATTGCCCGTGATGCTCTCTATCTTCGTCGCCGTGTTTGGTGCTTTGGTGGGCTTGCGCTTCTGGGGTATTATGGCGACGGGCGCCCCGTATTCGCTCTCGATTTACGCTCAGCTCGGTCTCGTCCTCCTCATCGGACTTGCCTCCAAGAACGCAATTTTGATTGTCGAGTTCGCGAAGGATAAGCGCGAGAAAGAGAATTACACCATCGTCGAAGCGGCGGCTTCCGCGGCGGGCGAACGCTTGAGGGCACTCCTCATGACGGCGCTCACGACGCTCCTCGGCACGCTGCCGATGATGGTCGCCACAGGCGCAGGTGCCGCGAGCCGTAACCACCTCGGTACAACTGAGTTCTGGGGCATGGCGTTCTCGGTTGGCTTTGGTATTTTGTTGGTGCCAGGTCTCTACGCGCTCTTCCAGACTTGGCGTGAAAACGCGAAGCGCTTCTTCGCCTATCTCTCCGCTACGGCGGCACGCCGCCGCGAACTTAAGGATCGGAGTTCAAAATGAGAAAAGTTCAAGTTGTTTCCTATACAGCCCTCGCGGCGGCAGTAATCGCCGCGGGCTGCGCCTCACTTCCCTCCGTGGGACCTGACTACAAAGAACCGAATTACACAATCCCTGAGTGGTCGCTACCGGACGCGGGTGCCCCCACCACCAACAAGACGGCAATCGGAGAGTTTGAGCCCGCGTCAGCGGATGCTGACTCCCGCGCGATTCTTTCCACGAACGATATTCGCCAGTGGTGGACACGCTTTGATGACCCCGTTTTGTCGGGGCTCGTCGATGAGGCGGTTACGAATAACCTCTCCTTCTTGCGCGCGGCAACACGCCTTGAGGCGAGCCGTTGGGAATTGCTTGGCTCTTACGCGGCATATTTGCCGAAGATTTCCCTTCAGGGCTCAGCAACACGCGGCGATTATCACCGCTATACCTCCACAGGAAACTCCAATTGGCGCTCAACGGGCGACAAGTTCGTGCATAGCGACCTCTTCCGCGGCGGATTCGATGCCTCGTGGGAAATCGATATCTTCGGCGGTAGCCGCCGCGCGACGGAAGAAGCGTGGGCAAAGGCTGAAGCGGCAGGTTGGTCGCTCGCCGATGCTTGGGTCTCTCTCACAGCCGAAGTCGGTCGCCAGTATATCGAGCTTCGCACCACACAGCAACGCATTGCCGTCGCCCGCACGAATCTTGTCTTGCAGACCGAGACCTACGACATTTTGCGCTCGCGCCTCGATTCAGGTATCGGCGATGAACTCGCCGTGAGCCAGTCGAAATACATTGTCGACCAGACGCACGCGACAATTCCTCCGCTTCTCGCCCAAGAGGAGTCGCTCCTCAATTCGCTCGCTGTTTTGACGGGCACAATGCCAGGTAGCCTGCACGAAGAGCTTAAGAATTGCCCCGACCGCGATTGGCTCATCGCCCCCACACGCCTCGCGGCAGTTCCGACGGACCGCATCCGTGCGCGTCCTGATGTGCGTGTCGCCGAGCGCAACCTCGCGGCACAAGTCGCTCATGTCGGTGTCGCGAAGTCGCAATGGTATCCGCGGCTCTTTATCAACGGGACGATAGGGCTTGAGTCCGTCAAGATTCAGAAGTTCCTGAATAAAGGCGACTTCTATGGCACCATCGGACCTTCCTTCAGCTGGCCCATCTTCCAAGGCGGCAACATCTACGCCAATGTGAAGGCGGAAGAAGCCCGTATGGACGAAGCCTTCCTGAATTATGAGGAAACCCTGCAGAAGGCGTACGGAGAGGTCCGTGACGCATACGCGGCATATACTCAGGAGTATCACCGCTATGAGGCTCTGCGCGGAGCTGTGAAAGCGGCGGAAGAGGCGGTCACCATCTCGAAGGACCTCTATCGCAACGGCCTTCGTGACTTCACAGCCGTCATTGATGCCCAGCGTTCGCTCTTGACCTTGGCGGAACAATTCGTCATCAGCCGTGGTCAAATCTCAACGGACATCATCGCGCTCTACAAATCCCTTGGCGGCGGCCTCGAAGAATCCCTCCCCACCGAAGAGTAATTGAACCAGATTTATTTTAACCGTGTAGAGTTGTAGAATTGTAGATGTGTTTTTAACACAGAGGCACAGAGTCACAGAGGCACAGAGAAGTTGTTGGCGGCTCGTGCGGGTGTTGCCCGACCCGTCGTTGCGCGGTCTCGTACCGCCTTTCGCGCTTAGACAAGTGACTTCGTTTAGTCAGCCCTACCTCGACAAGGTTACTGGTTGCGGGCGAAAACCTCTCTTACGGCGGCGAGCCGCTCCACTCCTCTCGTGCAACCCCCGCCCCTCGC
>CAVLAC010000016.1:0-24901 GCA_963661055.1 bacterium
AAAGCGGACGCGTATCTTCCGCTGTGCCAAACAGGCAACACCCGCTCAAACACAGAGCGGTAGCCAAAAATGCGACTAGTCTCATACTCTTCATACGGCACACCTATCAGTTACTTGAGTATAGTATACCAAATTGGCGGTGATTATGCAAAGACAATTACAGTTTTCTACACGGCTAAAGCAATCTCCGTGGCAATCCGTGAAATCCGTAGTGACAACAGAAACGAACGATTACAGGCAGGTGTGCGGAAGGCACCAAAATATGACTGCGGTCATTTACCAAAACCACTGCGGTCATTTGTACAAACCACTGCGGTCATTTACCAAAACCACCGCAGTCATATTTACCTCGCCTCCGCACACCCCACTCCCCCTTATGCCTTTCAATCTACCGCCACGACTGACTGGGTGGCGTGGAGGAGGAGGGTGGTGGTTATGGCGCTGGGGGCGAGCCCTGTGAGGCGGGCAAGCGCGGCACGATAAGTGCGCATTTGCGTCGCGTAGTCGCGAGTCATCCGTTCGGCAAATGCCGCGTTCGTCTCGCCCTTTTGGATAGCATTTGTCTTAAAGTCGTAGATGGTTGCCCTTCTCGCCGCGCCCTCGCCCACAAAAACGACGCGGTCAAATTGTCCAGACTGCCAGGTACCGTCCGTTATCAACTCATATGCCCGCTCACGCCAAAGCTCAACCACGCCCTCAGGCTTGACAAGCGCCTTCTCAAACGGACTCTTCGCGGCACTTTCAGGTAGCCACTCAATCTTCGCGAACTCTTCGTGAAGCTCTGTGCCGCGCTCTGCCGCCGCACCAAAGGTCTCCATAAAAAGCATATCGCCACGGATACCTGACCGAAATGCCTCGCCTGGACGCACTTTCGCGAAGTTTTGCCGCGCGGGACGCTTAAAGCTGGGCGCGGCAGTTTCTTCTGGTGGCTTCTTTTTCTTCGGCTCCCTCTCCAAGTACCATCCACGATTACCTTCAGACCCGAGTCCAATTGCATTACGGACAAGGTCGCTGAACCGTTTGGGCTTCCCGCCCTTCTTCTGGTCACCTGTTTTGGGATGCAAAATGAGAGTCAGTGCCATTTGCGTCCGCGTCATTGCCACATAATCAAGGCAAAGGGCATCATAAACCTGAATCTGCTTCCGTCGCCGTTCTGCGGCACTTAAGACGGGGTCCGATTCGGCAGTTAAGACACCTGGATGTTGTAATATCCACGCGGGGTCTTCTTGCATAAGCGGGGCAGGGTCGGTAGCACTTGCGAGCGGCCAATATTCATAGAACGGAATAATGACATAATCGAAACCGAGTCCCTTCGAACGGTGCATCGTCAGAATGCGCACCTTGCTCATGTCCGCAAAGTCGCGGCTTTTCTTCTGCTCCACAAAGGCAATGAAGTCCGAAAGGCGCATATTTGCCTCGCGCATATCCTCAAACTCTGCCACGCACTTAATGAAGTCCTCAAAACGCGATTCGGTGAAGCCTTCATCCCACGAATCAGTCACGCCCTTAAGCGCCTCACGAACAGCACGGAACTTGCGTACCATCCCAAGGCGCGTAAAGTCGGCGAGAAGTGCCGCGCTAAGTTCAGCGGGCGGGGGGAGTCCGTTCGGGTACAACGCCTTAGCGATCGGCGAATACTTGATTTGGGCATAGGCGTAGGTATCTTCCGCGTGCTCGGCGAGTTTCAAAAGTGCCGCGAAAGCCCCGAGAACGGGCGAATCGAAGATGGGCATATCACCCTCGAATACAATATGGTCACCAAAACCATTCTGCTTAAGATAAGCGAGCAACTCCAAACCAAACTTATTCGTTCTTACAAGAATTGCCGCAGAAATGCCGCGTTCCCACGGCTTTACCGCCCGCAAAGCATTGGCAACAGGCTCAAAGAAAGCTTCCGCCTTAGCCGATGGAGCCTCTGAGACCTCAATAAAGCCCTTGGCGTCCTTATTATAACTTTCGTGCTTCCGACACTCCCAATGTGCATTCACGGGAGCATCGTACATATCAAAAAAGTCGGAAATATCCGATTCAACGAATATTTTATTTACAGCATCAGATATCACTTGCGGATAGCGACGGGACTCGTCAAGTGACAGTAGGCGATTAGGAGCCTTCTTCGCGAGTTCCACTTGCTCACTCAAGATACGGACATCCCCCGCGCGCCATTCGTATATGGACTGCTTACGGTCGCCGACAATAAAGACGGTCTTGTTTCCGTCAGGGAGGCTGTTCTCCTCTATGAGGTTCTTAATGGCATCCCACTGTCCGCGACTCGTATCCTGAAACTCATCGAGCGCCCAGTGGTCAAAACGAGCGTCCATTCGATACTCGAGCGCAAGGCGCGTTTCTTCGTTTAGCCCCATCAAAAGGCGCGGCAAATCATCAAAAGAAATGAGCCCTCTCGCACGGATAGAAGATGCATACACCTTCTCAAATATCCCCATAAGCGTGTAAATGCCGCGCGTCGTACGAAGGTATTCCGCAATACGATAGTTATGCATCTTTTTGATGATGGCGTTTACCAGAGGGTCTTTAGCAAGAGCTGCTGGGATTTTCTTTGGTGGTGGCGGGGTCTCACCGCTGTAATTCGCAATGCCATTGATAAAGTCATCCGTTGTCTTATTCTTCCCCTTCAACAAAGCAAACTTCACTGCTTCTTTTCGAATGTCTATCAGCTTAATCTCAGGGCGGGGCTCCGCCTTCGCACCCCAAATACGCTCTTCAGAACCCCACTCGGCACTATCAGGATGGTCACGATAGCGAGCGTGCCAATCCGAGATAAACCTAGAAAATGTCTCAAGAAAACTCTGCGCCCCAGCACCCGCGAAAACACCACTAAAGGCTTTACGGAACACTACCTTCGCGTCTTCAGTATCGAGCATCAGCATATTCCCGACGAGGCGGGTGCGTTCGAGGGGCGAGCGATATTCGCTCATAACCG
This sequence comes from bacterium, assembly GCA_963661055.1. Taxonomy (GTDB): domain Bacteria; phylum Verrucomicrobiota; class Kiritimatiellia; order RFP12; family UBA1067; genus UBA1067. The sequence goes on from CAVLAC010000016.1 coordinate 2,942, forward strand.
TTATTTCGCCACCAAGCCCCAATTCGAAAGGTGCCATACGAATAACTCGCATAAGGAAGCTATCGAGTGTGCCAATAAGTGACAAATGCTGATGAGCTATAACCCTGCGGAGCATCGCGGCAAATTCCGACTGTGAAATTTGCCTTCCAAAGTTTAGGGCAAGGCTCTCCTTCGCCGCGCCTTCAGAGGTTTCCGCCGCTTTTGAGAGGCGTTCAATGAAAGTATTAAAGATTTCGCCTGCCGCGAGACGCGAAAAGGTGAGGGCGACAATCTTCTCGGGCTCTACGCCACAGAAAATGAGTGTTATAAGTCGCGTAACGAGCGCGTAAGTCTTGCCCGTACCCGCCGAGGCTTCCACTACTGTAAGGGGTGCGATTCTTTCCATACTTCGTATGCCTCCATTCGCTGTTTCTGATCTACGAGCCACGCGGAGTCAAGCCCCTCCTCGGGATTCTGCCATATTAGATTGCCATAAAGAGTGTCCCAGACATCGCCTTTATTCGGCGGATAGAATATTCCGAAGGCGATGCGCCTAAGAACATCCACAAGTTCACTTTCATCCTTTAACCGCGAGCCCTTGTGGCAAATGTTCTCTCTGTCAAAGCGAGTATCCTCCGCGCGCTCAGCGAGTATGCAATAAAGGGCGATGGATTCGTGCGCGACTTCGGATGGGAACAATTGCGAAGTCTCCAACATAGCACGATAAATCGGCAACTGCAGACTCTTCGCCTCACCCATATCGCGCTTTCGTGTCTTATAGTCAATTATCGCGATTTGCCCCGTCTTCTCATTCTGGTCAATGCGGTCAACACGCCCCCGAATACGGGTCGGACACTCCTTGAAAGCAGCGACAAGGTTTTGTTCCGCGTATACGATTCGCCAACCCTCGGCACGCCAAGCGGCTTGCTCCCGCGCAAATGCCTCTAGCCGCGCCTTCGCCGCCTCACCCTGCAACTCAATGATGGCAGGAAGCGAAGACCCAAATGAGGCAAGAATGCAATCCACAGCCCCACGCAAAAATGCCGCGATTTCTTTTGCGTCCATCGAATCCTTAACGGACGATTTGGCGAAGGCTTCTAGTGCCCTATGGCAGAGCGTCCCGAAGTCTCGGGCATCAAGTTCCCGATACTGGTCATCGACAGGCTCGCCAAAGACTTCCTTGAGATAGAACTCAAACGGACACCTCAGATAACCATCAATTGAGGAAGGCGAAACTCTTTCACGATACACCATCCCTTTGGGTGGGAAAGGCAAAGCGAGCCGCCACGCCTCTGGCAAAGACTTCGCGGGACGGTTTGTCGAACTCTGAGATACCGCATAAAGCCGCCGCGCGAGTTTGGGCAATTGAGCGTCCGTCACGCAAGGAAAAATTAGCCGCGAAGGCTTGATGACACTCGTATCTGCCCCGAGTTGGTGCAAATAGCAGGTAACCGCTCCCGCTGGACGGCACCGCAAGACCTGAGCAAAAATACACTTATCACGAAGAGTCCGTGACGCATTCGTCGTAAGCCCCAAGCTCTGCCGCAAGGAATCGGGGATAAACGCGTGCCCCACGACATCGCCAGGCACACACTCCTCATTGAAGCCCGCAAAGACAATTTCTTCCTCGGGACACCACGCCGCCTCGAGCCATCCGTTCGCCACGAGCACATTTGCCGCCGTCGGCTCTTGCATATAACTCGCATTCTTGAGGAGGCGCAAGAAAAGCGGACGCCGTAGATGCGGAGGAATAAGCTCGCTCTCGCACATCTTGCGCAAATCACGGACCGCTTCCGCCGCCGCCACGAGTTCGCGGTCGGAGGGGCTTTTCTCGTCCAAGATGAGCGAAGAAAAGATTTTACTCAAAAAGATGAAAGGGTCTGACAATTCTTCCTTTATTCTCTTCGTCAATTGCAGAAGGTTGCTGTAATTCTTATACTCTTCACTGTCGGTGTCGCTAGGCTTATCGTTTTTTAGCCCCTCAACTACCTCTTCTATCGAGCGCGGCAGATGGCTATTTTGGACCTTATCAAGACAGCCAACTGCGGCGGCAATTTGGGCTGTGGAAAGTCCGAGTGTCGCCGCCGCCCAGCGCGCCACATCGCCTGAGCGAATAAAGGCGGAAAATGTCTCATAATCGCCGCGATCGGCGAGTTGCAGAAGTTCAATGAGAAGCCGCCCCAATGCCGAATGGGCGAGCGAGTCGCGGGACGGATTGCGCAAGACGAGCTCATCCTCTGAAAACTTATTCTGAAACGCACCTTCCAAAGCAGGATGAAGTGCCGCGTCGCAGACAACGAGCGCGGGCAGGGCTTCCGTCTTCGGTATCGCGGCAAAATAGGTGGCAATATCGTCCGCTTCCGCGACAGGCGTAGGGGCGGACTTCACGGCACTCGGCGAAAGGGGCGCGGCAAATCCCGCGAGGGGGTGCCCCCATTCGTCAAACTGCGCATCATATTTGGGATCCGCCTGAATGAGCAAAGTCACCTTACAAGAAGAGTGCGTAAGGTAGTCTGCGAAAACACCTTGGATATCGAGCGCGGCAGGCAAGACGATTTCATCAATATTCGGCTCGACGCACCCCACTTGTGCCGCCAAACGCCTCGCTTGGCACCGTGGCACGATATCCCGCGCGGCAAAAACGCCGAGGAACTGCTCCTCAAGCCGTGCTAAATCTTTCCAGCGCTCCACATCTTCCGCCGCCTCCACTTCGCGCATGAGAAGTCCCTTTTCGCCCAGCACGGGGTAGATGCCGAGAATGGTCCGTGCCGCGTCTAGTGCCCAATCAAGGGACTTCTTTTCGGGCGGACGCGGGAAAAGCGCGGCAAATTCCGTCACATCCGTATGGTCGAGGATGTCTGCGAGAACGGCGAGTTCCTCCGCTTCCGTCGCCACCCGCTTGCCTTTCGGTTGCAAAAGGAGATCAGCCATTTGCACTTTCGGTGGCAGAATGCCACCCCAGCCTTTCGCGGCGGCTTTTTTCGCGAGAACAAGTCGCAGGTTGCGTCCGCTTTGTGCCGTAGGGACAATGAGGAGGATATGCGCAAGCGAAGGCACATTCCCCGCCTCATAACGGATGCGTCCCTCATAACCCCGTTCACCCAGAAGCCAATCGGCGACTTCTTCAACAAGTTTGCGGTCAGGGGCTAGAAATTCGCGTGTAGGCATAACTCTTCCTCCTTAATCTGCACGCGGCAAAGCAACGCGATTGCCAGGGAAAAACCGCACCCGCCCTTTCATCCGCAGGGTCATACAAAGCTGATTCACTTTGGCTACAGGCAAGTGGGTCTTCCTCACGAGGTCATCAATGCTAATGCCTTCCATTTCCACATTCTTCATAATGAGGGCTTCTTCGAGGCTATACACCGACTTAAGCGTGGGCGCGGGCGCGGCAGTTTCTCCGCTTTGAGCTTTCTCTTCCGCCGCCTTCTCTTTTTCTACGGCGCGCTTAGTAAAGGATATAAAGCTAGACATCTCATCAAGGACATCATCCGCATGCCTCACGAGCCGTGCGCCATCCCTAATCAGCGCGAGACACCCCGCGCTCGAGCGACTATCGACACGCCCAGGTAGAGCCATAACCGTACGCCCTAAATCCGCCGCGAGAGAGGTTGTTATGAGCGTGCCACTCTTCATAGGGGCTTCAATGGCAATAACACCCCTCGCAAGCGCGGCAACAATGTGGTTGCGCTGAGGGAATGTTTGGCGGTCGGGTTCGCGTCCGAAAGGGAACTCACTCACAACCGCGCCGCCCTTCTTCACCATCTCCCGCGCGAGTTCCCGATTTATCTCGGGGAAAAACTTGTCGAGTGCCGAACCGAGCACGCCAATGGTCGTGCCACCCGCCTCCAAAGCGCCGCGATGAGCTTCCGCGTCAATTCCTTCGGCGAGCCCCGAGACAACCGTCCACCCATTCGCGGCAATTCCTTTCGCGAACTTAAAGGCTTGGTCGCGTCCGTAGGGTGTCGTGCGCCGCGTCCCGACAATTGCGAGGCAGGGATTTGAGAGCGCGGCGACATTGCCCGAGACATAAAGCGCGAGGGGGCGCCCCTGAGTCTCCTTCAGAATCGCGGGGTAGTCGTCATCGACGGGCGTGAGAATCTGTACACCACACTGCGCCGCCTTCTTGATTTCGCGCTCCCAGTCCACTTCGCCACCCGCTCTCGCCACTTTCTTCGGATAGTTCTCCCACGCGCTGACAATCCCACCACAAACTGCCGCGAGCTTGCCGACGCCCACCGAGCCAATATTTTCCGTCATATTGAAGGCAATACACGCTTCGCGAGGGGTCATAAAGCTCCTTTTTTAGAGAAATTGCAGAAAAGAACAAAATTCCCCTTGCGGGGGAACCCGTAATATGATATAATATTGTCTCGTTGATACGGCCCCATCGTCTATCGGCTAGGACACAAGCTTTTCATGCTTGTTAGAGGAGTTCGACTCTCCTTGGGGCTGCCAATCAAGACTGCTTAGCCTTGATTGCTTGGGAAACCGCGAGCATCCGTTCAGAGAGATCTTCAAATCCCACATCCGCCGCATAAACATCCTTGTAGTACTGGTACGCCTTCTCAAGGTCGCCCGACTGCTCGGCACACTGTCCCAATTGGTAAACAACCTTCTTCTTAAGGTCATCCATCGTCGGAATCGCGTCCCGCGCCGTCTCAAGCTGCATAACCGCCATATCGGTCTGCCCCTTCTGGAGGAAGCACATCGCGAGGTAGTAGAGTGCCCAAAGGCGGTCTTTCGGACTCTTCTGCGCGAGCTGAAGATTCTCGAGCGCCTCATCGTAGTAGCCCCACTTGAAGTACTGCGTGCCGAGCTCATAGCGCAAGTGCAAGTCATTCGGATACCGCTCCACACGCGCGGCAAGGTCATCAAGAATGAACTGGTCGCGCTCTTGTTCCGTCTTCTGCGCCTCTTCTTCCTCGCCTGTCGCGCGCAGTTCCTCTATGCGCTGGGCAAAGTACTGCACATAGGTCTGCGAAAGCATACGGTCGAGCTCGGGGTCCATAGAACCCGCCATCTCAATCGCCGCTTGAAGACACTCAATAGCTTCCGCATACCGCTTATTTTGCACATACAACCGCGCCAAAGCGCGGCGGAAGTTCATGTTCTTCGGCTCTTTCTCGATTTGGGCAATCTTTTCCGCGATGAGAGCGTCCGCGTCATCGCCCGTAATAACCGCCTTATTGGCTTGGTCGAGGCGCTTCGCCTGCTCCTTATTCGCAATGAGGGCTTGGAAGCCACCCTTCTTGCCCGCCGTCTGTTCCCAGCCCGCATTCATCGTGGCTTGGGCTTCGGTATTCTTCAAGAGTTGCTGGATGCGCTGGTCGCCTGGCTTAAGTTGGGAAAGCTTCAAATAGGCATCGCGTGCCCGCGCCCAATCTTTCGCCATTTGGTAGTAGTTAGCGACGCGCTCCAAAAGCGCAGGGTCCTTGCGCCCGCATTCATACGCCGCCTCAACCGTAATTGCCGCGTGGTCGGTCTTGCCCGCCGCTTCCGCCGCTTTTACAGCCGCTTCGATATTGTCGGGGTCGAGGGGGTTCTGACAGAGCAGGTTCTCGGCTTCCGCCATCGCTTCCGCGCCCTTGCCCTTCTTCACAAGCCCCATAATCTTCTGCCGCGCGAGCATATAGCCGAGTTTCGCGCCAATCCCCGCCTTGCCGGACTCCTTGAAGTGCGCAATTTGCGCGGTCCGCAGAAGCTTACGCGCCTCCAATACATCAGGAGCCACTTTGACGGCTTCCATTAGCATTTGCATCGCGAGCTCATAGCGCCCAGACTCCAGCGCCTGCCGCCCGCGATTCATAAAGTTCTGCGCCTTTTGCGCTAAATCAACCGCCATAGCCGTCTCCTTTACGGGGTCACTGCGAGGCGTTCGTCACCGCTCTGGAAGTCCAGAAAGCCTTTCGCCTTATATGTCTTGAGCATGAAGTGTGTCGCCGTCGAGAGTACGCCATCAATCGTCGAGAGATCTTGAGCGACGAATTGCGCGACATCCTGCAAACTCGACCCCTTCACAAAGACGAGCAGGTCATACGCGCCCGACATCAAGAAGCACGCTTCCACTTGCTCATATTTCGAGACGCGCTCGGCAATCTTACCGAAACCGCTATCCCGCTGAGGCGTAATCTTGAGCTCAATTACTGCATGGACTTCATTCATAGTTATTTCTCCCAATCATACATCAGCAAATCATCCACGATTTGCATGGCTAAATCTTCTGTTAAGCGTCCCGAGGCTTCGCGTAGACGCGAGCGCGAGTCGTCATCCGACAAGAAGGATGTCATCGACTCATACGAACGGTTGTTAATAAGCACCTTGCCCGCCTTCTTATCAATGACGCTGATAACCGCCATCATCGTCGCCTGTGTTTCGCGGTGCCGCTGATCAGAAGTGCGGTTATAGGTGAGCTGATAGGCTGAAACTTGCTTGATAACACCCTGAATCTCGAGCGCACAGTCATCTTGGGACGCAATCTTAAACGAACCCTCACGCTGAATCTCACGCAGTAACTGCCGCGTAGCGACCGCCCCAAGTTCCGTCACATTGCTCTCATTACGGAATGTTGGCACAAAGATGGTGCGCCAATCCTCAGGGACGCGCGTCCGCCATGTGTAAGCCCCAAAGAAGTCGCAAGTCTTCTGCCAGAATGAGCGCGTATCCTCAGGAGCAGGCGCGGCAGTTTCGGCTTCCGCAGGGGCGGGAGTCGCCTCCGTACCTTCCGTCGTCGCAACAACAGGCGCAACGAGTGCCGCGACGGACATCGCCTTCAGCTCATCAAGCCGCGCCTGAGCTTCCGCCGCGTAGGTACTCGCGGGATAGCACACCAAGAACCGCTCGTAGGCGCGAATCGCACTGCGGCGGGTACGGGTGCGCGAATCATAGAACTTCGCGGCGAGATACGCCTCGCGTTCGATAATGCCCGTCGCCTCAGTAAGCCACATCAGATAATCATTCCGTGCTGATTCATCAGGCTTCGTATCAAGCGCCATCTTCAAGAACCAAATCGTATCTTGGCACCGCGCACGGTTGTAGTCGTGAGACCTCAAAACATGCATACGCGCGGCGGCTTCGGCGTGCAGAGCCTGCGTCGCTTCCTTAGAGTTGGGATAGATATTGCGCACAGTCTCATAGACCTCAATCGCCTTATCATAGTTATTCTCTTCTTCGCGCAATTCGCCCGCCGTCAACATCGCCTGCGGCGCAAACGGAGCCCCTGGCGCGGCACGCACAACCGCCTCAAACGCACGCCGCACATCTGTCGCGTTCGTGAAGCGGAAAAACATAATCGTCTTACCTTCCGCCCGCATCAACTGCGCGACATCATACATACGCCGCACAATCGCGTCATAGTCGCACTGCGAAGAATAGAAGTCGAGCAAGTACTTATACTCCGCGAACGCCTGCTCATAGTCGAAGTAGTGCGTATAGTAGAGGTCGGCGAGAGAGCGTTGCGCCTTTACCGCCTCTGGTGCCGTCGGCCAATAGGTGACGAGCGCGTCATATGCCTTCTTCGCGGCACGCCATTCATACGCCGCCTCGCAAGACCGCGCATACGAGAGCTGCTCGGAGGCATTCTCCTTCGCGGGCGACGAAAAGAGCATATACCACGCCGTCGTCTTCTTCTCGGGCTTCGGCAAATCCTCGCTCGAATCAAAGCCTGGATACGCGTCCGTCGCATAGCGATTGCCGCCAGGAGCTGCCCACGCCGCGCTTCCACCGAGAAGTCCGAGGACTGCTACGGCAAGCGCGAGCACACTTTTCATATTCGATAATTTCAAATTCATACCTATATTATATCACATTTAGCCCTACAACGGTAGGCTTTCGCACCTTTTTTCGTCGTCAGAGGGACTCCAAAATTTCCACCGCGAGTCGCGTCACATCGTTTGTGCCCACGATCCAACGCCCTGCACTATTCTGTGAAGATACGAGTTTTAGGGCTATTTTCGTCTTTGTAAGCCCATTTGTGCCGAGGATATCGCCCTCAACTTTAAGGGGCGGAGCATTCGTTGGCGCCCGCCCAAGCGCGTGGTCCACCTCATTGGCGACACTCGGCTCAAGCACATCCTCGCTCACGAGGGGTTGCGCGAGAAATGCCGCGAGTAGCCAAACGAGCTTCATTCTCCAACCGCCCTCTTCGCGCTTTCAAGCGTATTCCAAAGAAGCATCGTAATCGTCATAGGGCCAACCCCGCCTGGAACTGGCGTAATCGCCCCAGCGACCGCGTCACAACTCGCGAAGTCCGCGTCACCCACGAGACGGAATCCCTTCGGCTTCGTCGCGTCGGGAATACGATTAACCCCGACATCAATCACCACCGCACCCGGCTTGAGCATATCGCCCGTCAGCGTATTCGGCTTTCCCGTCGCCACAACAACGACATCCGCTTGCCGCGTAAATGATGCGATATCAGGCGTTCCCGTATGGCACAAGGTGACCGTCGCATTCGTCTCCTTGCGCGCCAAAAGTGCCGCGACAGGCTTACCGACGATATTACTGCGCCCAATAACAACCGCGTGCTTGCCCGCGAGATTCATTCCCGCGAATTCAATAAGCTTAATAATGCCGTGGGGCGTGCAGGGCAAGTAGCACGGCTCGCCAATCATCATCCGCCCCACATTGACGGGAGTAAACCCATCCACATCTTTCTCAGGCGCAATCGCGTCAATGACCGCCTTCTCACGGATGTGCCGTGGTACAGGTAATTGAACGAGGATGCCGTGAATGACGGGGTCGCTATTTAACTCCCGAATCTGCGCGAGGAGCTCTTCCTCCGTCGTAGATTCAGGCAAGCGAATCTCCCGCGAGAGCATCCCCGCCTCGTGACAGGCTTTTTCTTTCGCCGTCACATAGCTCACGCTCGCGGGGTTATCCCCCACGAGAATGACGGCAAGTCCTGGCACTTTCCCCGTCCGCGCCTTCAAATCCGCTACTCCCGCGGCAATTTGCGTCCGTAGGTTCTGCGCCAGTACTTTACCGTCAATTCGTTGAGCCATAATCTTATCTTCTCTTACTTCGCCGCCGTGAACTTCACGACGAAACCGCCGCCAGGCGCGAGATGGAACGGCATCTTGTCGCCCACCGTAATAACCTTCTCGCTATGGATATAGCCCGTCGCGTCCTTGTCGGCATTCTCAGCATCACGGAAAATTTCCGCCTTCCACTTGCCCTCACCGAGGAAGGAAGTATCGAGCGTATATTCCTGAGCCGTCGAAACACCAATGCCCGCTGCGTACCACGAGCCATCATACGCCTTACGCGCACACGCCGCGACTGTATCGGGAGAACCCGCGAGACCAACCGTATTTTCCCAAACGACAGGCGTCGCCGCCATGAAGCTGAAGCACTCCATATTCTTTTCGTAGTTCGTCGGGCTATCGCAGAGCATTTGGAGCGGAGCCTCATAGAGGGACATCATCGCCATCTGGTGACAACGCGTACCAACAGAACCAGGGAACATGCCCGCCTTGCTACCATCGTAGCCCGAGCCGACCGCGTGGTTCAGCATCGCGCCAGGCGTATAATCCATAGGACCTGCCGTAAGGCGCAAGAAGAAGGCACGGACATCATTTTCCATCATACCAGCTTCCTTCGCCCACTTCATCTGCTCGAGCCCGTGAATGCCCTCGTAGTTGAGGATGTTCGGGTACTTGCGGTGGAGACCAACCGGACGATACACGCCGTGGTAGTCGAGGAGGAGCTTGTGCTTAGCGCACGCATCCGCAAACTTCTCAAGGAAGACCGCAATTTCCGCGTCGCCGCGATCCATAAAGTCAACCTTGAAGCCCTTCGCGCCAAGCTTGCCGAAGTAGTCTGCCACACGCTCTTCTTCGCCATAAACCTGCGCCCACGCCATCCAAAGGATGATGCCAACGCCCTTGGAGTCCGCATACTTGATGAGGTGCGGAACATCCACATCTGGGTGGAACTTCCAAATGTTGAGCTTTTCGCTCCAGCCTTCATCAAAGATGACATATTCAACGCCTGTCCTCGCGGCGAAGTCAATGAAGCGCTCATAGGTCTTGGTGTTGCAGCCCGCTCCATTGTCGAAGCAGTTCCACCATTCCCACGCGACCTTACCCGGCTTCACCCACGAGAAGTCGCTACCCGCCGCCGCAGGTGCCGCGAGCGCATAGACGATATCCGCTTCACAAAGCTTGGTCGGATCATCCGCGAGCATAAAGACGCGCCACGGGAAAGTGCGCGTACCCGCCGTCTTCACGAGATAGTCCTGGTGCTCCGTAATCTTCACCCAGCGACCGCCCGAGGGGAGAATCTCGCCACCCCAGCCACCGACATGCTGCGTCTTCTTGGCGGCTTTTTCAAACTCCGCCTCGAAGGAAGCGTCCGCGTCATCCGCGTCCGTCTCAACCTCGAGGTTAATAACTGGATAGTCGACGACATCAGAGTCCGTAATCGCGACCGTCTGCCCATTAACCGAGTAAACGAACGGCATATAGATGAACTCTTTGTCTTTGAGCTTGATGTCGCCAGCCTTACCTGCGGAAGGAATCACTTCCTCGCATCCGTAAGCCTTGCTGACCATATACCAGCAATCTGCCGCGCGACCCGGAAGCGTCAAATCAAACTTCTCACTATCAACCGTAACCGTGCCCGCCTTCTTCGTCTCAAAACGATACGCGACACCATCCGGACGCGCCACAAGACGCACGCCCCAGTCACCAAAGTCAACAAATGTCTCATTGCCCGCGAGGCTAACGGACGCTTTCTTATAGACAGGAGTCTTCACCGTGCCCGTAAGTTCGCGTGTCGTCACATTCACGACCTTCGCATCCTTGCAGAGACACTCGCCATCAATCTTCATCGCGATTTTGGACGGCTTCACCACCGTCGCGCCCTTACGGACGACCTCGATGGTCATATCCTTCGGAGAAAAACGAATTTCATTATCCCCGTATTTAGCCGAAGTCGAAGGCGAACAGCCTGCGAGAGCGGTAAATGCCGCGAAAACGGCACCCATCATAACTCGTATGTTAGACATATGTAGTTCCTTAGTTGTCATTTTAGAAGTCCTACTATTATACATTATTCTCCCCGCGAATGCAAACACATTTCCCAGTACCGAGAATTGGTCGCGCCACAAATATCAGCGACAATCGCATTAAGTGCCAAACATTCAGCGCGGCTAATCGTCTTGTTCGGTGAGCGGGGCGTTAGCCCCAATGGGTAGAGTATCAGAAGCCGCCCTTCGGCGCAAGCATCGAAAAACCACCCATTGGGCTTAAAGCGCGGCGGAAACGGCTCATTTCTCAAGACGATAAGCGGATAGCCCGCGTCAACTGCCGCGTAAGCAATCGCCTTCTCACCATCGCTAATGCACGGCGAGCAAAGCACAGCGCCATTCTTCGCCGCCGCGAAAAGAGCCTCCCGTTTCTTGGCAAAATCGGGCGTTTCAAAGGATGTCTTATGAACAACTCGATAGGCATTCGCCGCGTCAGGCGTTAGCCCCTGCTTCTCAACGCGCTTAAACCCAAAGAAACGCCGCGAGCATTGCACTTGGGTAATTTCAGGGCGCTGTAATAAGAAGCCATTACCATAAGCCTCAAATGACCGCCCCGCCACAGAAAGTCGCCTCACACCTGTAAACAGCTCACGGTGCAAGAGGCGTAATGCCGCGCGACGCGGGTTGTCAATCACATAGCGAACCATCTTCTCAAGTTGCCCTTCACTCGTCAAAATACGGTCGTGATAGCCAGACTCCCAAAGCGACCCGCTAACGCGGGCGCCACCTAACACGCCCCTTGGGTTCGGCGCGCGAGGCGTTAGCCCCTGCGAATTCGGTGCGCCGCGCGTAAGCGCGAGCGGGTTCGGTGCGCGGGGCGTTAGCCCCTGCGGGTTCGGTGCGCCGCGCGTTAGCGCGAGCGAGATTTGGCTACACTTACCCTTAAAGCCAGCCATAATCGAGCCAAGCGAGCGATTAATCTCGCGTGTGATAAAGAGAATCCCGTGAAAATGGTCAGGCATCGCCTGCGCAAGAAGAGGCTTTACGCCTGGCACATGCTCGCCAATCTTCATAAACTCTTCAGCAACACGCCGTCCAAGTACACTTGGCTCAAAAAGAGGAGTATTCACCGCCTTGAGTTCAGCATCACTCAAACCACTCACCGAAAGCGGAACCTCAGCCTCCACAGTCGCTGACGACGCGCTCATTAAGCGCGACGGACGCAAGCTCGTAACAACCCGACCCAAGAGAGGTTTCCGTTCTGCTACTTCGAGAGTAATCAGGTAGATTGACCGCCCCTTGTAATTATGCACAAAGCACCGCCGCTTCATCGAATGCTGTTGAGACTCTTTATTTACCATCTTACAATCCTCTACAGAATGGTTATATTATATCATATTTCGCGGCACATATGAAAACCCAATTTCAAACGCGCTCACTTTCCTCCCGCGCCCAAATACACCCCAGCCAAAATTACTCGCCCCAACTGTCAGGCTATATCATTTAGTGAAACAAGTTCTAATTCAAATAATGACTGAACTAATGTCTTTAAGTGAAGCACTTTCCCCTCTTCAAATAAACAGGCATCTCGAAAGGCACGCTTAAGCTCTGCAGATCTATGTAATAGACCGTCTTGTGTAATCGGCGGTGCGACTTGCTCATTCGTGAGCCGTGCACGCAGTTTATGTCTTCTTCTCGTAACGCTATTAGGTAGAACATCAATAAAATGTCTGATATTCACTGCCTCCTTACACATTCTTGCCCATTCGTCAGATGCGATATTCATTTTATCTAGCATCTCAGGAAACTTAGGGTCTATTATCTTCATAACCGCAAGCAGAAAATGCAAAGGCAATATTTCTCGAGCGCCAAGATGTTTAGCCTCAGCATTCGCTATATACCAGCAAATCTCTAACAGTTTATCAATCTCCATTCTCGTCCTCTATTTTGACATTTCCAGGGAACAAGATGGTTTGCCCTACCCTAATAAGGTTAATATCTACCCTTGGGTTGCAAGCCACAAAATCAGGAATCCTAAACTTGTATTTTACCGACAATGTACTAACAGTATCTCCGTCCTTAACAACATAAGGTGTCGACAGAACGAAACTTGAGACGCTTTCTTCTAAGGGCAATCGCTTCTCTTGAGCAACAACCGTCTCCGCTCGCTCTATTGCCCCGACTTGATTTGTTACCCATACGACATTCTCAATCGTATTTGTCAGAACAACTTGTGAAGGCACCTCAACAACTTTCTCCACAATATTTGTAACAACTCTATCAACAAACTCTACTCGTACTCTGTCAACAAAGTTGGTTATATATTGCTTCTCTATCTTCGTCTCTACGCGTTCAATGACATTTGTAAACACCTGACCATCAGCAGAATCTTTAGGTAGATTGGCATTAGAATGCCTGAGCAACATATATGAAGAAATTAGTAACCCTATTAAAACAACCCCTATTATTAAAATATGGCGGCACGCTTTTGCCCCCGAAAGACACCCGAAAGCCCAAGAACCAACTTTAGACGATTTCTTAAAAGCATCAAGTGCCCTTACGGCGGGCTCAAAATCAGGAGACATCTTATGGATATGCTCCCAAATCTGCCGCGCCTCATCAACCGCGCCTTGTTCAAAACGAAGACGCGCAAAAAGGTCTGCGCCTGAGGGCGTATTAAGCACCTCAGGTGCACTTTTAAGCATCTTCTCTACGGCCTCATATTGCCCTTGCGAAAGCAAGGCATAGGCACGAAGAATTATAGCTTCATTTGTCATATCGTAATACCCGAACCATGTCCACGGTTTACTTCTTCAACAACATCCCGCGGTGCGAGCGCCAAAAGACGCATAACACAGCGGCGAAGAGTTTCCTTATCTTTCATTTCCATAGCGCGAGCACCCTGATCAAAAAGCCGCGTTACTTCTTGCGATGAAGGCAACCTCTCGCGAGTTGAATAGAGGAATGAGAGAAATCCAGCCAAAAAATCAAAGCTATTGATATGTACATCGCGCCAAAGCTCAAAAACTTCCTCTTGGAAGCGTTCTAGCGCGGCGATGTCCTTGCTTGCTTCAATCTCAGTGAGCCGCGATTTCATAGCCTTCAATTCCTCGCGCTGAGTAGCACTCATCTCCGAAGCACGCCTTTCAGTCTCACTAATCCTATTCTTGATATCTTTAACCTTTTCAGGGAATTTAGCGCCTTCTTCAAGGTTGTCTAGCAAAACACGCACTTCAATAATGCGCATCTCAATTTGTTTTGCACCCTCAACAGTGTCCGCCGAGCTCCAACGAGAATCAATGTCAGAGAGCAATCCCTTGATTCTTGTCTCGTTTTCAGACCCTTCGGCGTGTGCACGCTTTACAATATCCCGCACACGAGACTTTTCCTTGCCAAACTCCGCTTTCAAATCGCTCACGCTTGTCTTTGCCCTGCGATCATATTCGAGTTTCGTAGAGAACGCCTCATCAAGGAGTGGAACATACGCCTCAATCTTAATTGAACCAGGCTCTTTCGCCGAAAGCGTAATTTCAATTTCACTGCCAAGTGGCAAATCGCGATGCAAATTGTCTGAGGTCAAAACCAAATCACCAAGATGAAGGTTATGATCGCCAAGACGCCCCGCATTGCCACCAATTGCCTCAAGAACAGGGATAACTATCTTCCCTGGCTGATTCTTCTGTAATTCAACAGTAGTCGTAAACTTACGATTTGTCTTCTTAAACGGATAGGCAGTCCCCTTCGGCACCAAGATTTCTACCTCATTATTTGCTTTCTCTACCGAAATGTCACTACAAGTAATTTGCGCTTTTATACTTACGCCAATTGTGTAAGGTATCTCAGCAGTGTCCACATTTAACTTTGTGCCCGTTGAGTCAACGAGAACAATATCAAAGACATTCTGACTTCCAGCTTCTGCACGAAGACGCAGATGGAACTTGCCCTCAGAATTCAAATGTATTTTACCACTTGACCAATGTGTGACGCGATTTACAAATTCAATCGCGCACCCAGCAATTGACTTCCCCTCAGGAGGTGTCACTTCACCAACCACAGAAGGATCATCATCTGGACCAATAGGCTGATAGTTTAGCGTAATCTTATAAGTTCCCGCCGCGACTTGTTCGCCCCCACTTCGTGCAGACTTGTCCAAACGCTGTGTACCTGCAAATACGGCCGCGCCTTGGGCGACAACCGTTAACGGATCTACACTATGGTCAAGCGGGATTCCCAATTTGTCCGAGAGAATGTCGCGGAAATAGGGTGCTAAAGTAGGTCCTCCAACAAGAATTGTCTTCTCAATCATGCTCGGTTGCAAGTTCTTCTCAGCAAGCACCGCGATGCACTTCTCAACAGCGCGTTCAATCAAAGGCTCGGCTATCCCCGCTAATTGGTCTTGTGTCAACTTAAAACCATCAAGTTCTACATCATTGCCATCTGCATCCTGGAAGACACATCCGTCAATAAAGGTTTCTTTCTCACGCGACAAACCAATCTTGGCGACCTCAACAGCACGCTTAATCTTTGCGAAGGCACTACGCCATTCTACATTCCCGCGCTTAAAACCAGGGAGATTATAAGAACCCCTAATGTTAGGGATGATGATATTCTCAATAATACCCCAGTCAATATCTGCACCACCAAGGAAAGTGTCTCCGCCGTGATTGACGACCTGGATATCACCATCCTCAGCCTTCATAACTGCGGCATCAAAAGTACCGCCGCCAAAATCAAAGACAAGCCAGAAAGAACGCTTGGTAGTATTCGCCTGAAACCCATATGCAAGCGACGCGGCAACAGGCTCCTGCAAAAGCGGACATTGTGTAAAGCCAGCAAGTTCCGCCGCCCTCTTCGTTGCCACACATTGTCCCTGTGCAAATGCCGCAGGAATTGTAATCACCGCAGCTTTAATATCCTCATCAAGCCGCTGCTGCACATTCCCCTTCAAACTCTTAAGAATTTCAGCCGAGAGTTCTTCTGGAGACTTCTTTAGCCTCGCAGACTTAAATGTATAAACCGAGTCTCCTCCCATTCGACGCTTAAACTCAATATAAGCGTCTTCTGCGGATCGATCATCCTCCAATTTCGCTTTCGCACGAGAACCGACAATAACATTCCCATTCTTGCCAATATAAACAGCCGAAGGGGTTATGTCAGTATCAAGATTACTCTTAATCACTTCTGCTTTCACACCTTTTAGCACGGCAATTGCACTATTTGTAGTGCCAAGGTCAATACCAAAGTCTATTGTTGAACGACTCATATTTTTCTCCTTGTTTCTTATTATAAAATTAGTTCTGCTTGGCTTTGCCAACGACTACCTCCGCTTGTTGCAAAAGGCGCGGCTTACCATTCTTATCTGTCCAACGGACAGTTGGTGTTAGCGTTTCAATGTACTCATCTCGCGACAAGTCTTGCCGATCTTCAAAGGTAATGACTTTAACAGCGTCACCTTCATCATAAGGTTTTCCTGTATAGTCTCCTTTTACTTGTACATGAGCATCTTCAAGAGCGCCATCAAGAGACTCAAGATACTTAGCAAGTTTCGAAATATTCCGCTCACTAAGTTCCTCTTTGGGCTCTCCTGACTCGGTATCAATAATTAGATTCCGCATACGCCACACAGTTGTTGCGAATGTCTTATAAAGCTTAGTCAGTTCTTTCTCCTCTGGAGACAATGGCGGCTCTGTCGATTTTATCTCCTTTGAGATTATATCCACTGGAACGCTTTCTATGTCAAAAGCGAGCCCCAAACGCGGATCTCGAGCCAAAAGGGCTTTGGCTTCAGTTCGAACCGCTTTTCGCAGTTTCTTATCTCGTTTTCCACTCATACTTATGTTCCTTTCAAATAATCAATTAGTGGGAGGTTTCTCACCAAACTTCCATCCCTCATCGCGCAATTCTTTTATAGGAGGATATTCCTTACACCGTGCAACAAAGCGACCGCAACTCTTTATGCCCACAATAATACGAGAAGCGAGACCAGTAGCAATCAACCCGATAACAAGAGTGACAAACCCATATGCTATAGACTTATTACAAATGCCGAAGATAATGGTGAGAGCAACTACAACAAACAACATCCCAGCAGGCACTCTGTCAAGCCGCTCGTCATCTTCCTCTTTCTCCTTCATGCATTTTCTACATACGGGAACATCAAATTTTCCATGCCGCCATTTAATTACTCCCCATTCATGTCTGACATCGCCATACATATTCAGAGTATATTTCGCATCGGCTTTATCTTTTCCGCAAACCCAACATATATTTTGTAATTTAGCATCCTCTATGTTTTTCTTTGCGACTTCTATATTAGACTCAAGAAGTTTCTTGCTTTCAGGCGTACACGCCAACTTCAACAAATCTTGAAGCGGTTTTAGACAACTCTCCCAATCTACTGTTTTATTGCCATATTGCACGAGATAATGATTGCAAGCTTTCACAATCTGCGTAAATAAATCCGTTCTTATTCGTTCGTCATCTTTCAAAATAGCGGAAACAATGCGCAAAATCTCCTTCGTTTCTTCCAGAAATCTCTTCGCACATTCCAACCCCTGCGAGGGATCCGCTTTTACTTTCTCATCAAATCCTTTAATAAGTAAGCTAACTCTTTGCTCCATAGGCGCAAAAATGATGTTCATATTCTCTTGGACATCATCTAGCCCTCTCATCGTACGCGACATATAATCAACATGCCGCTTCGCATCGTCAAAACACTCCTTTTTCGCATACTGCGTGGCTAATTGCGCATTAATATTATCAAATGCCACTGGGAACTCTGCCCGAAATCGTCTAATAAACCTTCCTGTAAGTCGCGGATCGTCAAACTCTCGCATGCGCGTCTCAAAAATTTCCCAGAACTCGTCATTATCAGCAAGTTCTTCCCAACAAGAGAACGATTTATCCCAATAAGCTTGAATCTTCGGACGAAACTCATCTGGAATATAACCGTCATTTGCATTTAACGCCTGCTGCTCAGCGTCAATTGCATAAAACTGATAAGCGACGGCGAGGTTGTGTTGCGCAATAATACGCTTTTTACCAAAACCAAGCGCTACTTGTTCCCAAATATCAAGTGCCGCGCCTCGTCGTCCCCTTGCAATTTCGTCAAGTGCGGTATCGTTGTCATCTAGCGGCCACATCCAAAAGAACTCTGAGATAATACGACGTTCAGGATCTTCTAGGCGATTAAACGCTTCCTCTATCTCCTCCTGCGTAGGAATCGGACGATTCCCCATAAGACACTTAAACTCGCTTTCCCAAGCATCCCTTCCGAGTGTCTTCGCGGACTCAAAATCCTCACGCCTACGGCGAATCTGACGCGGCGTTGCTGTCGTGCGCAAACCTAGCAAATGAAAAGCATTGTCATTGTACACATTCTCTGTGCACATCTTCATCAAACAGCTCTTCTCATTACCTATCACTTTTAACACTCCCTATTCATATTGCCTACTCTAAGTTCAGAATCCATTCCTCAAAAGCGCACACCCTGCAAGTGTAATAAGAATTCCCATTACCACAATCGGAACTAAACATCCGACTGCCTGTTTTGGCAGAGCTCCTATTTCGCCAGGCAATCCCCACACTTTTCTCATACTACGTTGCGAGGGCTTTTCGCCAA
This sequence comes from bacterium, assembly GCA_963661055.1. Lineage (GTDB taxonomy): Bacteria > Verrucomicrobiota > Kiritimatiellia > RFP12 > UBA1067 > UBA1067. The sequence goes on from CAVLAC010000016.1 coordinate 21,511, forward strand.
TATGATAACCCTTCTTAAGTGCGCCAGCAAGTTGCTTACTTGCAAGAAGTTGCTCGTCGGTCAGTGGCTTACATTTATCGCAACACGGAACACCAATCTCTATTGTGGAATAGGAAACACACCCAAAAGACTTATAATTCCTCTGCACATCCCCATAGAGTTTTACTGGTTGCTTGTGGATGCGAACAACACCTCCCCAAAATCGTTTCTGCCCATCCTTCTTTCCACATACAGTACAAATACTATCCTCTATTTGTGAATCAAGATTCTGCTGTATAGCTTGCTGATTAGATTCTGCTCGCTTATGCAGTTCAGGTGTACACGCTAAAGGCAATAGCCTCTTGTTTAACTTAAGGCACACATACCAATTCTCTGTCTTATTCCCATATGCGACAAGAATGGCATTGCAGGCTTCAAATATATCTGAAAGAATTCGTAATCTACAGCTGTTTTCCGCGTCAAAAAAGCATTCTGCCGCACGAACAACATTAGAAGATGCACCTAAAATCTCTTCCACGCATGCCGCTCCCTGCGCTGGATCTTCCTTAACTTTCTTCTGACATCCGTGGATAATGTTTTCGATATGCTTCTCTTGTGACTGCAATGAAGTCTCAAGAACCTGCACTTTCTCATCACTTGTACAGAGCGTATACATATACCCTACAAGTCTTTGCGCGTCACTTACGCTTCCTTGTTGAATATATAATAATGCCAATTGTGCATTTATATTACTAAGCGCAAGAATCAATTCTTGCCGAATGCGATAAATAAAGCCACTCGTCAAACGCGGGTCGTCAAATTCTCGCATTCGTCCTTCATATAAACCCCAAAAATCATCATTATCAACTAACTCTTTCCAATAAGAAAGGCTCTTCTGCCAATACTCTTCTACTAATCCTTTATTTAGAGGACGGACTTTGCCCTCTATTATTGACAGCTCCTCTTCAATTGCCAAAGCATGATACACAACGGCAAGATTATGTAACGCAATTACTCGATTTCTCTCGTATGATTGTGCAAGTGACTGCCATAGTTCTAACGCCTTATCGCGGTGTCCCGACAAGAACGCTTCCATTGCGGCAGGATGATCTTCTATAGCCCAAACCCAAAACAATTCGGCAATCATTCGATTGCGCGGATCTTCTATAGCAGTAACAGCATCAGCTACTTGCTGATAAGTAGGCGTATTTAATCGCCCAAGCCAATGCGGAAATTCTCGCTCCCAACTCTCTGCTCCAAGTTCTTTTGCCGAATCAAAATCTTCTTTGCGCCGCCTTATGGCTTTTGTCGACGCATCAGTTGGCAATCCAAGCATATGGAAAGCGTTCGTACGATAAACACCCTCATTACATATTTGAGATAATATAGAAGAGCTTACCATAGTACCACATTATTTGTAAGAGCATAAATAAGAGTTACAAAGAATAAAACAACACCCGTAACAATAAGCACCGTTGCCACATCCCAAATCAAACAGCAAATTCCAATTATAGTTAACAATATTCCAATGCAAACGCTCCAGAGTTTAAGTTTCTCACGATTTTCTTTTTTACGTTCATCCAGAATAATTTTGCTCTCATGTTCAATGCATGCGCGCTCCTCTGGCGTTGCTTCTATTACTTTACAAATAATATCAACGCCTCCTATGCCAGTCAGGCAGTCATCGCAAAAACAAACCCGCAAACCCTTGCACTGATATGAATGAAATGATTTGGCAGGTTTAAGAACATAGCCCTTGCTTAAATATTCTATTTGTAGTCTGTCTGGGATGCGTCCGACTAACGCCCCGCAAATTGAACAGTAAGAAGGCTCTTCATCTTGCTCCTTTTTCATTGCCATATCGAAGAAATCGAATAAATCTGTCTCCTTAGGCTTATCTGTTCCTTTAGGTTTTACAGTCGCCATTCCTCCTCCTCACATTGCGATTCCCATTCGCCACAAACGAACTTGGCTTTCATACTTAGACCGAAGCGATGGACACTGGTTAAACGCTTCTTCCATTTTATCCGCTGCGATGCCTAATTGTCCCTCACGAGCAAATTGCCGCGCTATCTTTGCCATACGCCGCCCCTCCTCTTCATCAAGCACGCCAGCTTCACTAAGCATACTCTTCGTTGTCGAAGAACTGATAGAGACCTTACTATCCGTCTTCTCTTCAGGCTTCCATTTCTCTAGCCTTGCCAATAACTCGCCCGCATTCTCAAATCGCTTCGCTGGATCGAAATCAATGCACTTCATAACAATACGATCAAGCGTGGAGTTCACTTGCACATTCCAATCGCTCGGCTTATCAGGAATCTTCCATTTCTTAATATCTTGCCCCCAACCAAGATCAGGGTCAACATGAAACGGAAGCTCATCCGTTAGAAGCAAATACATCGTCACACCAAGCGCAAATATATCTGCCGCAGGTGAATCACTATGCCGTCTACCCCTAAATACCTCTGGCGGCTTATAGGCTAGCGTACCAGCGGCTGTCGCAAGAAGAGTAAGCGGATTAACCTCCTTCGCAAGTCCAAAATCACTTAGTCGTGCACGCAGTCCGTCCGCTTCATATCCAACAAGTATATTCTGTGGCTTTATATCACGATGAATAATCGGAGGGTTCGCATTATGCGCCACACACAAACCGCGGCAGACTTGTTTCATAAGTTCAATCGTGGTTTCAACTGGAACTCGTTTCGAACCAAAAGAATGCCAGAACTTATCCAATGTGCCACCTGGAATATATTCCATCGTGAAGAATCCACAAGTGCCAAGTTTTGTCTCCACTGTGTTAGCGTCAAAGACACGGACAATATTCGGATGCCCAATACGAGAAAGAAGGATGGCTTCACCAAGCATCCTAGTCACTTCATTGGCATCTGCACAAGTCTGCTTAAACACTTTCATTGCTTGCCGTCCAAGAAACTTGTGATTAACACGGTACACCTCGGCAAACGCTCCCTCACCGAGGAAGCGCTCCACAACATAAGTGTCACGTATCTTTGTCTCTTCTTCTAGTAGCATCAATCCAATTTGTCCAAGCAATACCTTTTTTCTTAGCCTGACAATATTATATCATACCCCCCCCCCCCCAGAGTCAATAGGAATTTTATCGTTGTCGCGGCAAGTGTCAAAAACTACGCACTATCCAAATTTTGTACGAGCGATTAGAAACCTGTAAATACCCTCGCGCAATTCTGGGTTACAAACCCCTACTCCCACAGCGTGCAAAGTTTCCGCCGCGCTCAAACTGTCAGGTGCACGGGCGGTCACGTCCGTGATGTCTCTTGAATAGACCCCGCTGAGCCTTTTCATAAACTCCGATGGGCGACCATCAAAATTTCAATTGTCAAAGATCAAGGAGCTACTAGGTCAAGGTTTAAGGTCAAGGTCAACAGTGGAATTG
>CAVLAC010000017.1:0-23178 GCA_963661055.1 bacterium
TGTCCTACGGACCACACAGACCTAAGGTTCTACAGACCTACGGTCCGTAGGGCAAGGGGACGGACGATTGATTGAACCGTAGGGTAACAGTTGGGTTTTTGATTTGTTGTGTTTGCTGTTGTCACCACGGATTTCACGGATTGCCACGGATTTGATTTTAACCACGGACCACACGGAAGCCGCTTCGCGGCACACGGAAGAAATGGAGGGCGGCTCGTGCGAAGCAATTAGGCGAAGCGTTAGCGTAGCCTTTTGTCGCTCGTTGGAGCTTATAAATCCCAATCTTGCTTATGACCGTCAAGAGTAAAAAGTAGTCCACAGGCTCAATGAAATATGGTATAATAAATGCCGTTGTAAGCGAGAGGGAGTTTAACCTTATGAAAAAGGATACAGTTGAAGTCGTTGAACTGACGGAAAAAGAGTTGTACAAGTCAGTGCGGGCGATTATTGCAAAGTCGCGCACTACTATTTATGTTGCCGCGAACGCGGCAATGCTTGAGGCGTATTGGAATGTCGGACGAGAGATCGTTGAAAAGCAAGGTGGCAAAAGCAAAGCTAAATACGGCGACGGTCTAATTAAGCACCTCGCAAAGCAATTGACGGCGGAATTTGGTGCTGGGTTTACGGAGGTGAATCTTCGGTATATGCGAATGGTCTATTTGGCTTTCCCAATTCGTCACACACTGTGTGACAAATTGAGTTGGTCTCATTATCGGACACTTGCTCAGATTGAAAATAAGGATGCACGCCAGTATTATCTTGAAGAATGTGTGAAGTCGGGGTGGAGCGTCCGTATTCTTCAGCGGCAGATAGCCTCTCTATATTATGAAAGGCTTTTGCGAAATAAAGCGGATCCTAAATCTTTGAAGGCTTTGATAAAGAAAGAGTCGGCACAGGTGCAGGATATTGTCCGTAGCCCAGCCATACTTGAGTTCAGTGGTATTAAACGCGAAGATTATCAGGAGAAAGATCTTGAGGCGGCACTTATTAAGAACATCCGTATGTTCTTAATGGAGTTAGGGCGTGGTTTTGCATTGGTTTCGGAGCAGAAGCAATTGAAGATCGGGGACGAGACTTATACTTGTGACCTTGTTTTCTACAACTATATCGCGAGATGCTTTATACTTATTGATTTGAAAGTTGGGAAGGTCACGCCTCAGGATATAGGGCAAATGCAGCTTTATAAGCATTATTACGAACGAGAGTTGATGAATCCTGGTGATAATCCTCCAATTGGGATTGTCTTGGGGTCAGATACGGATTCCGCGATTGTGAAATACACCCTGAATGAACACGAGCGCAACTTGTTTGCTGTAAAATATCATCTGGTACTTCCAACCGTAGAGGAATTGCAACTGGAATTGCATCGCGAACGGCAAGCAATAGAAGAAGCGATTAGTCTAAAGAGTGATTTGTAAGGCTTGATAGTTGGGTGTATTGACTTTGCGGCGTTCGTTTTATCTCACGCGGAAGCGCAGAGTTCGCAGAGAGCTCACTTCAGTTCAAGAGCCTTCCATTTAGTGCGAAGCGAATGGTAGGATCGCGCGTCCCTGCGCGACCGTGTTGACGGGGCTATAAACTCCGAGGGGCGACAAAAGTTTCGCTAACGCTACGCTGAAGGCTCCGCACCACTCGCCCAGACTTATTGAGACTTTGAGTTTTTAGATAGCCCCTTCGGGGCTGAGGGGACACAGTTTTTAACACAGAGACACAGAGTCACAGAGGCGCAGAGAAGAGGTGGGCGGCTCGTGCGGGGGTTACACGAGAGGAGCGGAGTCCCTCGCCGCCTGCAATCCCTTGCCCGCCGTTCTACAATTCTACACGGTTAAACATCTCTGTGAACGCTGTGTGAGATATATACGGACGCGACGGCGCGCGTCCAAGCCAGACTACAATCTTGTTGATCCTGTCTAAACCGTATCAAGATTATGTTCTTTCCTCTCCTTCTGTGGTTAAAAAACGACATTCTCAAATTTCCCTATTGACTTATAAGCCCGAATAATGGTATACTATTGGTGGATTTGACATAGGAGAGGATGAAAGTCCTTTCTGTCGGGGTGAGGCGGGGCGACTCGTGGAACCTAAAAACCTTTACTGACCTCGCTCGAAAGAGCGGTAGATGAAGGGAGTCGCGGAGTCCCAAAAGGTGCCGCGACAACATACGCAATCTTGCGTATTTGGCTATACTGGAAAATCGCCAATCTTCCGAACAAGCCGAATATGTGAGATGCGTTACGCGCAGGTCGCGTGGCGTGTCTTCTATTCCATGTTTGTTCAAGGCGTTTGGCGATGCCTCCAGTATAACGGGTTATGAAGGCACGCCGCTCTTTTTCTGCGTCGGAGCGGGGGGTGTCTTCGGGTTTGGTCGAGGCGCGGAGGAGCAAAGTAAATATGGATACAATATCGTACTGGTCGGGAGAGAATGCTAAGTTGCCGACTCAGTTCTATCAGAATATAGATAGTGAATCGGAAGGAATAACTCTGATTTATGGGTTCTATGAACACAAGAACAATGGAAACAAAGAGAGGGCGGTCGGCATTTATTGGAACGAAAACTATCCGAATGCGCGAGGAAAGCTTGCCCCGTGTATTATCCCAAAACCTGAAGCGACAATCTTGCTTCAAGGTTTGTTGGACGACCTTTTAGGCAAAAAAGAATTCGATAAGGCGAGCAAGGTTTTAGATGCCTTAGCGTTTTTGTCGAAAGATGCGAAGTAATGCTATATAAGAGTTTCATTACAAGTCTTCCCCTAATATTGGGCGAGAACGGAATCTTAAAGCAGTGCTTTTATGAATCTAATCGTTTTGATCCCGTTAATGTAGCGGTGTCAACGAAGGATGTTGGCGTGCCCGGTCAATATTCTTTGTTAACTAAGTAGGGCATAAATAAAGGAATAAAAAGATGAATAATGGCAGCCCAGAAAACTTCAAAGAGTGGTGGCAAACACGCCCCAAATGGCAGAAAGGTCTGATGATTGGATCTTTAGTGTTTTCTGTCATCTTTATTATTGGAGGGTTTATTGCTCTTTCTGCACTTGATTCAGCATTTGCATTCTAATATAACGGCTGATAGGGAGGCTCTCCTCCCTATCGGCATTATGTATTATTATCTATGAAAGGATTTCCTATGAGAAAGTTGTTGATTATTATTATGGCTTCTTGTTGCTTGTCGCCGCTAACAACCCTTAGTGGGATGGACAATGATGAGAAGAACACGCTTATTACAGATGAAGTAAATAAATGGTCTCCATTAGTTAGTGAAAATGGACGACAGCATTTGTATAAGGTGTTCTATGCGGGCATGTCAAAGGAGTGGATTGAAAAATGGGCTCGTACTCAGAATCAGGATACCTCCTGTCAAGTTTTTTATGTGGATGATGTACAGATAAGGCCTAGATTTGTGGAGGACACACTTGTTTCTGTTTCATTCTCTCTTGGAAGGCCTGTTTCGCCCGAAAGCTTAATAGAAAAATACAGGAAGCAGTTTGGAAAGGATTTAAAGGTTACTCAAAAGAAAGGGGAGCCTTCTGCGGATCTTGCTTCTTCAACGGATACGGTGATTAAATTCATTCAGAAAAATAGCATAATTCTTGAGGGGCCTGCATTAAGGATCGAGGCAAGATATAATGACTTGTATGGTGTGATACAAATTTTGCCAGACACGCTAGAGAATCTTAATAGATTGAGCATGTTTGATCAAGAAGCATACAAAGAAAGAATAATGAGTTATGCGACCTGGAAAAACAATCCAGCTGATGTTATTGTTGATTCTGAGGGTTCAGTCTGTTTCAATAGTCGGGCAGGGAAGAAACTTTTAAAGGGTATGAAAGACGATGTTATCGAGGCATGGCGTAAATCCTGGCCTAAGCTAAAGACTCAATATGGTAAGTTGAAGGAGGTAACTTTGACGGGTGCTATAGCAGAAAAGAATGCAAAGCAGTCAGGGGATGCAGTTAAGGCTAAAGCGGCGCAGGCGGCGCGCGATCAAGAGAAGGCTGAAGAGGCGGCGGCTCTTGATTTCTGATTGTGATTTTGTGATGGTTTTTTGTTCATCTATGGCACTGTTACGGTGCCATAGATGTATAAAACATATGTAAGCGTAAAAGTTCATTACAACAGCTGTAACTATCTTGGCAAGGGCTTTTGATGCGCCTTCTTATTTGGTATAATATAAGCATCAAAGGATTAAATATATGAAGATAAGGACAATAGTGCTAATGAGCGCCTCGCTTTCGGTTGTTTTTTATGGTTGTAGGGTGTTGCGTCCAGAGTATAATAATCGCAGCCTCGATGATGAGGCGGTGATTACATTGAAGGAGTATGTGGACTATCTTCGGAAGGCGGCGACGCGCAAGCCTACAGCAGAAGAGTTGGAGGTGTTTGCGGGCGTGTCCGAATTGTCCAGCTCAATGACAACGCAGTTCGTTCAGCGAGAGTTCCAGGTTCTCTATATGGACGCGAATTATGTGAGTTTCCGTGCCAATATGGAAGATTATCACGGCGGAAACGGAAACCACAGTCGCGTATTTGTGGGGACGATTAGTCGTAAGACGGGGCACATTCTTAGTGTCGCGGATTTTGTTCCTAAGAGCAAATGGAAAGCGCTTGAGAAGAAACTTCGTGAAGGCGCAATCCAAAAGATTGGCGGCGCGGCAAATCTTCAGGGAGAGGTGAAGGTTATAGAGAACTTCTATTATGTGGAAGGCGCGTTGCACTTTGTGTATAATCCCTATGAAATTGCCTGCGGCACAGTAGGCGCAGTGGAAGTTGTAGTAAACCATAACGCTTTGTGAGCAGCATACTACACTTCAACTCCTACTTGCGGCGGCATATCAAACGATTACGGACGGCTTGCCGCCCTCCACTTCTCTGCGAACTCTGCGTTCTCTGCGTGAGATAAAACGGACGCGACGGCGCGCGTCCTAGCCAAACTACAATCTTGTAAATCCTGTTAATCCTGTCTTGAAAACCTGAGAGGTTCGGGTGACGCGTTAGCGTAGCTGTTTGATAGTGCTTGCTTTTGGGGGCGCGATTTGGTATACTAGTTCTCAATGAATAATGCAGTTAAGGTTTTAATCTTGGGCTATGGTATACGCGGACGTACTTACGCCGCGTATGCGCTGGATCATGCCGAGGATTTGGAAATAGCGGGGCTCGCTGATCCTGTGGCGAAGTTCCCTGAGGGAGCGGGGTATCCGACTTGGAAGAGTTGGGAAGCCGCGCTTGAATCGGGTGTTAAGGCAGATGCGGTCATCATCGCGCTACCTGACCACCTTCATTATGCCGCGTGCTACAAGGCACTTAAGGCGGGCTATCATGTCCTCCTTGAGAAGCCTATTGGCTGTAATTGGAAGGAGTGCCTTGAGATTCGTGAGGCGCAAGTTGCCTCGGGCAAGCTCGTGCTGACGGGGTATGTCTTGCGCTATACTCCGCTCTTTAAGCGCCTTCATGAGGTGCTTGAGTCGGGGGTCATTGGCAAGCTCACAAGCGTCCATCTCTTGGTGGAAGTCTCGTATGGCAAGGCGGCGCATGCTTACTGCCGCGGCAACTGGTCCATTGAAAAGAATGGTACGGGAATGCTCGTCAATAAGTGCACCCACGACTTTGACCTTATTGCGTGGTGGATGCGTGGTCGCACCTGCGAGAAAGTCTCCAGCTTTGGCTCGCTCATCGAGTGCCGCCCTGAGAATAAGCCTGAGGGCGCGGCAGATCGCTGTAAGGACTGCCCAGAAAGCGTCCGTAAGAATTGTCCGTTCGATGCTTATAAGCTCTACTATGAGCACACCGATTTGCGCTATCACTTCGCGGATGAATCGGACGCGGGCATCTTGAAGATGATTGAGACTTCGCCGTACGGACGCTGTGTTTACGCGTGCGGCAACGATTCCGTTGACCATCAGACGGTGTTGATGCTGTATGATGGGGGTCTTACGGTGACGCTGGAGATGGAAAGCTACTCTCAGCGGCGCACGCGGATTATGCATTTCTATGGCACGCGCGGCGAAATTGTCGCGGATGATGCCCAAATCGTAGTCAAGCCATTCTTGGGCGACGCGACGAAGATTGAGCCTGAGCAACACGGGCACCACGGCGGCGGCGATCGTGAGATTATGACCGCGTTTGTGGACTTGGTGCGGTCAAATCCGTCCCCTGAGAAGTGCACGGCGATTTTGGATGAGGCGCTTGAGTCACATCGCCTCGCCTTTTTGGCGGAGGAATCGCGGCACTCGGGTCGTACGATGGATGGGCAGGGACAGCCCGATTAAGACTAAGGTAATTGCGAGGAGGTAGGCAATGACATTAAATACAAGTAGACGGAACTTCCTGCGCGGCGTGGCGGGCGTTGGTGCCCTGAGCGCGGCGGGTGGTTGTTTCTCGATTGGGCGCGGCGGCGATAATCGCATTCGCCTCGCGGTCGTCGGCATTATGGGCAAGGGCTACTCGGACTGGGTGCCGATGCTCAAGTCGGGGCTTGTGAAGATTGTCGCCTTCTGCGATTGCGACTACTATAAGCGCCACGATGCGCAGCGGGCACTCATCCGTGACGGGGTAGACTTCGATATGTGCGGAGCCCCGTGCTATACCGACTACCGCCACCTCCTCGAGGATGCGGGAATGCTCGGCATTGAGGCGATGACCGTCTCGACGACGGACCACACCCACGCGCCTATCGCGATTCAGGCGATGAAGCAGGGCATCCATGTCTATGTGCAAAAGCCGCTTGTGCGCACCTTGTGGGAACTCGATTATTTCAATAAGACCGCTAAGGAATATGGTGTCATCACTCAGATGGGCAACCAAGGGAGCTCGCTACCAGGGTTTCGTCGCGGCGTAGAAGTGCTCAATTCGGGCATTCTCGGCGATGTGACCGAGGTCCATGTGTGGACGAATCGTCCTGTGTGGCCGCAGGGTGCGAGCGCGGCAGAAGCCACCAAGGGCGCGGCAGATCAGATTCCGCCTGGGCTCAACTGGAATACTTGGCTCGCCACGGCGGCGGAGCGTCCGTTCAAGGGAGCCTATGCGCCTGGCAAGAAGGGATATGACCCGTGGAACTTGAGCGCGAATGTGTACCATCCGTTTAGTTGGCGCGGCTTTTTTGACTTTGGGTGCGGTGCGTTTGGCGATATGGCGTGCCACACGATGAACCTGCCGTTCCGTGGGCTTGAACTTACGACAGTTAACAAGGTTGAGCTCAAGCAGATTGAAGATAAGACGGATATTGCCTACCCGATGAAGTCGAAAGTCGTTTTGACTTACGCGGCGCGTGAATCGCGGGTGCGGCCTGGCGTTACACTTCCCGAGGTCAAGCTCACGTGGTACGATGGCGATTTGAAACCGAGTGCGGAAATTATGCCGCAGGTCGTTGCCGCGCAGGGCAAAGTGCCGAATACGGGGTGTCTTGTGATTGGCACGAAGGGCATTCTTTGCTCGACGAACGATTATGGCGGGGATAGCTTTATTGCTCTCACGGGCGAAAAGACAGTCACCAACATCAAGGATCACGAGGCGTGCAAGGCGATTGCCCACACGATTCCCTATCGCGGTGATTCGGTGGCGGGCGCGGCGGCTTCCTCGGGTGCCGCGGCAGTTTCCGCTGACGGACAGTACATCGAGTTTTTGGACGCGATTCGTGGCGAGGGTCCTATCTTCGCTGAGACCCATTCGCGTTGCTACTCGGATGTCGACTACTCCATCCCTCAAATGGAAGGCATTCTCGTCGGCTGTGTGGCGCAGCGCATTGGCAAGACGGGAGCGGAAGGAACATTTCACTGGAATTCGGCGACGCAATCCTTCGCGGAAGCGGAACCGAATGCCTATCTTAAACCCTACATCCGGAAAGGATTCGAATTCTAATGAACAGGCGTGAATTCTTTAAGTCCGCCGCCGCATTTGCGGCCGTCGGCGCGTTTGGTGGCCGCCAAGCGTTCGCGGGCACTCAAGGTGCTAATCGTAATAACCCGATTTGGCTGATGACTTCCGCCTTCCCGGGTGAGACATTCGACGATGTGATGCAGCGTGCGAAGAGCGTGGGGGCGCAGGGACTCGAGCTTTGCGTGTTCCGCCGCGATTCTGACCGCACCGACCACACGGCGACGCACCTCGATTATGAGACTTTCGACCTCGACGCGGCGAAGAAAGTCGTGGCGAAGTGCAATGAACTCGGACTCCGCGTCAGTGTGGGCGCATACGACAACTTGATTGGTGGTGACCCTGCTCAGCAGATTAAGAACCAGGATCACATCCTCAAGCTCATCCGTATCGCGGCACTTCTGGGCGGTGACGAAAATGATGTGGTGTGCGGAACTTTTGTCGGCTATGATCATGTTCTTGGGCGCACCGACCGTGGCTTTGAGAAGAACCTCGAGAAGTTCCAGAAGGTCTTTACGCCGATTCTCCATTATGCGAAGGATTTGGGCGTGACGGTCTGCGTGGAGAACTGTCCGATGGAAGGTTGGCAGCCCGCGACGGCACCTGATGCCTACAACAACTTGCCAGGATGTCTCGCGGCGCGTAAGCTTATGTACGCGATTCTCGATGACAAGGCTTCGAGTGCCCTGCAGGAAACCTACGACCCGTCGCACGATATTTGGCAGCACATTGACCCCTCGGAGGTCATTGAGGCGATGGACTTCAAGCGTCTGCGCCGCGTGCATATTAAGGGAACGCGCAACTTCCCGCATTCGACGGACGCCATTCATTGGGGACGGCTCTATCCTGAGCAGGTCGTCGATGCCGCGCTCGCGAAGAAGGCGGGCGTACCGATTGCCGCGAATGAGTGGGCGCGTATGAACTATGAGCCGCGTTTGCCGGGCTTCGGCGGCAGCGACTCGTGCGATTGGACGAAGTTCCTCTCGACTTTGATGGCGAAGGGCTTCAAGTTCCCGTTCGTCATTGAGAATGAGGCGGTTAACTCGTCCCACACGGGCAATATGGGCGCGACCATTCAAGGGTTCCGTGCGACGATTCTCAATACGGCGCCGCAGGTGTGGCCGCTCGGCAAGGATGGGTACGCGTTTGACGAGGCTCAGATGAAGGCTGACCCGATGAAGATGACGCGTACGGCGGATTTGCCCGTCATGACGATGGCAAAACTCAGCTAATTTTGTAATTAACCTAACTAGGAAAGGATAAATCAGAAATGAATATCTCAAGAAGAGACTTCCTTGGTAGCCTTGGGGCAGGCGCGGCACTTGTCGCGGTGCCGGGTTGCTGTACATCGATGTGCCGCGCGGCGCGTCCGGGCAAGGTTGCGTTGCAACTCTACTCGATTCGCAATTACATCACGAAGGTGGGTCTCGCGAAGGCTCTCGCTGATGTGAAGGCGATTGGTTATGAGGGCGTTGAGTTCGCGGGTTATTACAACTTCAAGCCGTGCGAAATCAAGAAGATGCTCGATGATAATGGGCTTATCGCGTGCGGTACCCATGTCGGTCGCGACGCCTTCTCGCCTGAGAAGTACAAAGAGACCTGCGAGTTCAACCTCGGCTATGGCAACAACTTCATCTGCTGTCCCGGTGGCGGCAATATGCCTCCAGGGTGCACGTGGGGCGACGAGAAGCAGAAGACCTCGAAGGAAATTGATGACTTCATCAAGGTGCTCTGCGACTACTACAATACGGCGGCGGAAAACTGCGCGAAGTATGGTTGCAAGATTGGTCTTCATAACCATATGTGGGAGCACTTCGTCAAGATGACGGACGGCACTTCGTTCTGGGACTACTTCTTCGGTCACACGGATAAGGCTGTTCAGATGGAGCAGGATGTCGGCTGGTCGACTTGCGCGGGCGTTGACCCCTGCGTGCAGTACACGAAGTTCCCGGGTCGCTCCTTCACGCTCCACGCCAAGGAAAATGGCATGGGCAAGGATGTGAAGAAGTTTGACGCGATTCTCGGTCAGCCCGGTCAGCCTGGCGCGAAGCCCGTTGAGTGGGATCGCCTCTTCAAGGCGACGGACGCTGACAATGTGCAGTGGTATGTCGTCGAGTGCGAGCGCCACGAGGACACCCTCGACGCGGTCAAGCCTTCCTTCGACTTCCTCAAGTCCAAGGGTCGTGTTTAATTCCCAAATAAGGATAATCTTTAATGAAAGCAAATGTTTCTTTGAATCGCCGTAGCTTCCTTTTTGGTTCGGCGGCGGCAATGACGCTCGCGGGCTGCGCGACCTCCAAGATGGGGACGCGCGTCCTTAAGCCGGGCGAAAAGTTCCGTATCGCGATGATTGGCTACGGCATTCAGATGCGCACGGCGCTCATCCCGCAGTTCCTCAACAAGCAGTATGCTTCGAATGTGGAAATCGTGGCGGTTTGCGATTGCGATCGCGTCCGTGCGGCGGCAGGTGCTGAGCAGGTCAATAAGGCGTATGGCACGAGCGCATGCAAGGTCGTTTATGACTTCCGCGATGTGATTGCCGACCCCGAAATTGACGCGGTCTGTATTGCGACGCCTGACCACTGGCACGCCTACATCTGTGTGGAAGCGATGAAGCACGGTAAGGATGTCTACTGTGAAAAGCCGCTGACCTTCTCGATTGACGAAGCCCGCAAGGTAATCGCCGCGCAGAAGAAGTATGGTCGCGTCTTCCAGACGGGCTCGATGCAGCGTAGCTGGCGCGAATTCCGCACCGCCTGCATGATTGTCCGCAATGGGCTCATCGGCGATGTGAAGTATGTGGACGCGAACTATGGTCGCGGCGGACAGAAGCTCGGCGGTCCTACCCACCCCGTGCGCTTCTTCGATGTCCCTGAAAACGCGGCGACGGAAGGTGCGCCGAATGCGGATGTCGATTGGAATATGTGGCTCGGCCCAGCCGCGTGGCGTCCGTATTCGGATCAGCTCGCGCCGCGTGGCGTGAACCAGTTCTATCCGATGTTCTGGCGTTTCGATGACGACCTTGGCTCGGGCTACAACGGCGACTGGGGTGCCCATCACCTCGATATTGCGCAGTGGGGTCTTGATATGGATAAGTCTGGCCCTGTTAAGATCATCTGCTCGGAACTCCCGCACTCGACGAACCTCTTCCACGGTGGTCGCCGCCAGTTCGGTATGAAGATGATCTTCAAGAAGCCCTATGGCGATGTGGAACTCTACCACGGCCCCTTCGGCGTTTGGGGAACGGTCTTCTACGGCACGAACGGCATTGTCGCGGTTAACCGTGGCAAGATTGCGGTTTGGCAGGGTACAGGTGCGGTTGTGCCGACGGAGGAAGTGCGCAAGGCTCTCGAGGACGCGAGCTTCAATCCCGAATGCCTCGTTGCCGCAAGCATTGGCAAGGACTATGGTACGGACGCGACCGTCAAGAAGGACGACGCGCTCGCCACGGCTCTTGATAAGCTCGAGAAGAAGTTTGACCTCGCTAAGGCTAAGGTTCAGCTCTACAAGAGCGCGAATCAGGTGCAGAACTTCTGCGAGTGTATGGCGACGCGTAACTGCACGATTTCTCCATCGGAAGTCGGTGGCCGCAGCGCGACACTCTGCTTGCTTTGCAATATGAGCTACAAGTTCGATGCCTCGTTTGACTGGGATCCGTATAAGATGGACTTCGCGGGTGGCAACTGCCGCGGAATGTCCATTAAGCGCGATTTCTATCGTAACGGATGGGATATCGAAGTCTAAGTTAGGCTTAGCTGGACGAAAGTGCCGCGGTAGTGAATGCGCCGCGGCACTTTGTCTACTAAAAGGAGAAAGGTTAGGACAATGCAAAAGACGATTATCAAGAATGCGCATGTAATTTCGCCAGGGATTGACCTCAAGAACGCGACCATCGTTATTGAGGGCAAGAAAATTGCGTCCGTTACGACGCGCAAGGTCTGCGAGAAGGGTGCGACAACGCTTATTGATGTGCGCGGCAAATATGTGATGCCGGGCTTCATCGATGTACACACCCACGGTTCGGCGACTTACGACTTCTGTGACGCGGCACCCGAGGCGATTTTCAAGTTTGCGGAAGCGAAATTGCAGGAAGGCGTGACGACACTCTTCCCGACTACTCTAACCGTTTCTCATAAAGAGTTGATGAAATCTGCCGCGAATGCGAGGGCGTATGTGGAAGCGGGGTCACCGTTCTGCAAAGTGCCGGGCATTCATCTCGAGGGACCATTCATCAATAGTAAGTGCTGTGGGGCACAGAATCCCGCTTATGTGCGTAAGCCTTCCTTTAAGGAAGTAAAGGAAATTGCGAAGGTCTTCCCTGTTGTGCAGATTTCGTACGCCGTGGAGACGGCGGGCGGCGTGCAATTCGCGAAAGACTGCCTGAAGGCGGGGATTGTGCCGAGTTGTGGGCACACTGCCGCGAAGCTCGCCGACTTGATGCCCGCTTACAAGAATGGCTTGCGGCATATGACGCACTTCTGCAATCAGATGACGCCCCTCCATCACCGTGAGATTGGTATGGTCGGCGCTGGATTCTTGATTGACGATTTAGTGACGGAAGTTATCTGCGACAAGATTCACCTCTGCCCCGATATGCTCCGTCTCATCTTCACGAAGCGCAATCTCGCGTTCATTCAGATGATAACGGACTCTCTTCGCTGTTCGCATTGCCCCGACGGCTACTCGTTCCAGATGGGCGGACTCGATGTGCGGCTTGAGAAGGGCGAGGCGCGGCTGGTGAAGGGCGGCAACTTGGCGGGCTCGACCTTGTGGATGGGCGACGGACTCCGCAATGTCCACGAAGTGACGGGGATTCCGCTCAAGGATCTCGTACGCACCACCTCGTGGAATCAGGCTCTGGAGCACGGCTGGGGCAAATCGCTCGGCAAAATTGAGAAGGGCTTCATTGCCGATCTCGTGGTCATCGACAAAAAAACTTGGCGTCCCGCAACAGTACTCATTGACGGCGAGCCCAGAGTTTGATATAATATATGCCAACAATCGTGGTACGCTTTCGATAAATCTCTGCGGAGGGATGGCCGAGTGGCTGAAGGCAGCGGTTTGCTAAATCGCCATACGGACTAATCTCCGTATCGAGGGTTCGAATCCCTCTCCCTCCGCCAATTTAACGAAAGCAATTGTTTTAGGAGACTAGATATGAAGAAGCTGATGCTATTTTCGCTTGTCTGCGCACTCGCGGGGAATCTGTTTGCCGCGACTCACTGGAAGAACCTCACCGATAAAGCCTGGATTTCGGGCGAGAAGTATACTGAAGCCGACCTCTACGGACGCGTCGTTTGCGTGTTCTATTGGAATCCAAGCTTTAATAGCATCGAAGGTGTTTTGCCGCGCGTGGAAGAATTGTGGCAAGCCTACAAATCTAAGCCCTGCGTCTTCGTGAGTTCCGTCTCGGGCGATAAAGAAGAGGTAAAGAAGCTCATTAAGCAGTTCAAGATTACCTTCCCCGTCTATGCGGGACTCGACACGGCGGACGCGACCTCGGGAACCACCTTTGGCTTTCTCGTTCTGAACCAGCGCGGCAAGGTGCTCTATGGCAATGCTAGCGATCGTGCGGCCACTGAGGCACTCGTGAACGCGCTCGGCGAAGTCGGCAAGCCCTTTACGCTCCTTGGGGACATTGAGTTTGGCAAGAAGAGCAAATATCGTAGCTTCGAGAAAGCCCTCGTCTTGGGCAAGCCCACGAAGAACATCATCAAGAAGCTGAAAGCCGACATCAAGAAGGCGGAAGCGAAGTCCGCGACGGACGCTGTGCGCGAGCAGGCTTCTGAGGCGGAGTCCATTCTCTCGGCGATTGACTCTTCCAAGACGGAGATTAAGGAAGAGATTGAGGGTATGGCGGAGTTCCGTGCGGCGGAAGCGATTAAGCTCGCGAACCAGTATATCAAATCCTTCCCTGAGGAAGGGGCGGAATTGAAGGAAAAGATTCCTGAATGGAATACACTCGCCAAGGAACAGGCGAAAGCGGCGGCGGAAGCTAAGAAGGCAGCCGCGAAGAAGTGAGTTTTCTCAAAAGCACATTTGCCGTCGGAGCCCTAACCTCGCTGTCGCGTGTGTTGGGGCTCGTCCGTGAAATGCTTCAATCGCGCCTCATTGGCGCGGGCATTGAGCAGAGTGCCTTTACGCTTGCTTTCGCGATTCCCAATATGGCGCGGAAGCTCTTTGGCGAAGGAGCACTTACTGCGGCATTTGTCCCTGTTTTCAAAGGTGAACTTGAGCGCGAAGGACTTGAGAAAGCCCGTGCCCTCGCGCGTGCCGTCCTCACAATGGCATTCCTGATGATGGGCGCGATTGTGCTCCTTTGCGTCTTGGGGCTCACCTCGGCACTCCAGTTTGCACCGTGGGGTTTCGCGGCGGATTCCGAATCATGCGTCCGTACCTCCCTAATTTTGCGCCTGACGCGGCTTTTGCTCCCCTATATGCTCTTCATCTGTGGCGCGGCATTTGGTATGGGGGTCTTGAATGCGATGGGACGCTTCAAGGCGGCGGCATTTATGCCGAGTATGCTCAATGTGGTCTGGATTGCCGCGCTCGCTTTCTTGCTTTTCTTTGGTGATTGGTCGCTTGCCGACCGCACGGAGTTCGTCTGCTGGGCCATTCTTCTTGCGGGCGCGGCACAAATGGCGTTT
Source organism: bacterium (assembly GCA_963661055.1). GTDB lineage: Bacteria > Verrucomicrobiota > Kiritimatiellia > RFP12 > UBA1067 > UBA1067. Next base: position 14,517 of record CAVLAC010000017.1, read on the forward strand.
ATGTTCATTTGTATGACGCGGCGCGGCGTTTCCCCTCGCTTTACTTTCAAGGGATGGCGCACGCCTCAAGTCTCGCTCGTTTGGCGCAATACCTGTATCGCGGCACTGGGCGCGGGGGCTGTGCAAATCAACTATATGCTCGACCAAGTGCTCGGACAAATCGCGGCGCCTTGGGCGGCGGGTGTCATAGGCTATGCGGAGCGGTTAATGGATTTGCCCCTCGGCATTATAGGGGTCGCCTTTGGGACGGTACTTCTGCCCACTTTCGCGGGGAGTTTCGCCCGTAATGATGTGGCGGGGGCGCAGAACGTTTTCCGCCAGTCTCTTCGTTCCCTCCTCTTTATTATGCTCCCTGCCGCCGCAGGACTCTGTGTGCTCGCGACGGAAATTACCCGCGTCATTTATGAGGGCAACGCCTTTGACGCGATCGCCACTACCCGCGTTTCGCGCGCGCTTGCCGTTTATGCGCTCGGACTCGGCTTCTTCGGCTTTCAGAAGACGCTCGTCCCGTGGTTTCAGGCTCAAAATGATATGAAAACGCCGCTTCGCGTCTCGGTTATTACGGTTATCCTAAACGCGACCTTGAATATCCTCGCCGTTTTCTTACTGCCTATCGAGTGGCGGCATGTGGGGCTCGCCGCGTCCACGGTTCTTTGCGCGGCAGTTGGGTGCGGACTCCTCGTCTATAAGGCGCACGCACAAAATGGCGACCTCGGGCTTCTCAAGGAAGTGCCAGACATCGTCCGTATGCTCTTCGCGGCACTTGGCATGGCGGCGGTGCTCTTTGCTTTGCGTCCGTTTTTGCGTAATTTGTGTGCTCCGCTCGGCTTGCGGATCGGGGAAATTGCCGCGCTCGGGGTGCTCGTGGTCGCGGGCGTCGTTACATATGCCACGCTTGCCCTCATTTGCTTTGGCGGGCGGGTACGGACGCTTCTGAAGCGGCGCTGAGGCTTTTTCAAGACGCGGCAAGGTTTTTCATTGTATTACTAATCTTTTCACGCCGTGTAAAGATACGGACGCTTTAGGTTAGTCTTTAGTGTGTTTTCATACAAGATATAGGGCTTGTGCGCCTTTGGCACGCTTTTTGCTATAGGGGTGTGTCCGCTTTTGTGGATAACATTTCTAACCAAACCTAAGAAAGGAACTAAGGAAAAAATGAATCGAATCGTAGGTCTCGCGGCGGTGTCCGCGCTGTGCGCCACAATGGTTGCGCGTGCAGAAGAAACAGCTGCCGAACCGCAGGGTGCGGAAAAAGAAGAGTCATCGCCACTCTCGGTTTCCGTCTCAGTGGATGTTCTGAGCGACTATATCTGGCGCGGCACTATCTGCAATGATAATCCCGTGTGGCAACCGAGCGTCTCGCTGACATATGACGCGGGCGACTTTGGCTATGTCTCGGCGAATGTGTGGTCGAGCTTTGATTTGACCCATAAACGCCGCGCGGATGACGCTAGCCGTATGAGCTGTGGTCTACAGGAAATCGACTACACGCTTTCCTATGGTGTAGAGCTCTTTGGGCTCGGCTTTGAGGTTGGTCACATCTGGTATACTTTCCCGAATAATAACGGCTCTTCCGATCAAGATGTTTACGCCTCTGTTGCGTATGAGAACCCCATCCTCACACCGAGCGCGACCGTTTATTGGAACTACTCTGATTCGGCGGGAAACGACAGGAGTGAGTGCTATTATTCGTTCGCTGTTAGCCACGACTTTGCACTCACAGACTCCCTCACACTTACGCCGAGCGCCTCGTTGGGCTTTGGCGGGGACGCATGGACGAAATATGTGACGGAAGAATCCGTCGGCACTGAGCTCACCGACCAGACCGTGGGACTTTCTGCGACATATGCGGTTACGGACTACCTTTCGCTCGGTGCACAGATTAATTACACATGGATTCCGAGCCATACCTTGCGCCATCTGGACTATATGGGCAACGACAAAGACCAGATTTGCTGGGGCGGCGTAAACGCAACCTTCACCTTCTAAGTTCTCAGGTAAATACGGAGATAAAAGCAATGAAAAAGATGACAACGCGTGAATTCCTGAAAGGCGCCTGTATGGGTGCCGTCGGGATGGCGGCGGGCTCTGCTCTGACGGGCTGTGAGCCGAAAGACTCCAAGCGCAGTCCGCTTGATAAGGGCGTAACGATTCCGCAGACGATGAAGATGATTAAGTGGCGTTTCCAGACTTATGCAGGCACGGCTCTCGCGCAGCATGTCTGTAAGCCCGCCATTGATGCCTTCAACAAGGTCGCGGGTAACCGTATGCACATTGACCTTTACTACGCCGACCAGCTCGTGCCGACTTCGGAACTTTTCAGTGCTTTGCAGTCGGGCACAATTGACGCGGTGCAGTCCGATGACGACTCAATGTCGTCCGCAGCAGATGTGCGCGTGTTCGGTGGCTACTTCCCATTTGCGACGCGCTACTCGCTCGATGTACCCGTCTTGTTTGCGCAGTACGGACTCGACAAGATTTGGTCTGATTCCTACAAAGAAGCCTCGGGCGGCAAGGTGACTTGGCTCTCGGCGGGCTCGTGGGATCCGTGCCACTTCGCGACGAAGAAACCGATTGCGCATATGGACGACCTCAAGGGACTTCGCGTCTACACCTTCCCGACGGCGGGACGCTTCCTGCAGCAGTTCGGCGTGGTGCCTGTGACGCTCCCTTATGAGGATGCTGAAATGGCGCTTCGTACGGGCACGCTCGATGGTGTTGCGTGGTCGGGCATTACCGAGGACTACACCGTCGGCTGGGCGGACGCTTGTAAGTACTTCTTGACGAACTCCCTCTCGGGCGCGTGGATTGGCTCGTATGTTGCCAACACCAACAGCTGGGCGGCAGTTCCTGATGACCTCAAGACGCTCTTCAAGCTCTCGATGGACTCCTCTCACTATTACCGTCAGTACTGGTATTGGGGTGGCGAAGCCGACTTGCGCGTGAATGGCGGCAAGCTGAAACTCTGCTCCATTCCTGACGCGGAGTGGGCGGAAGTTGAGAAGAAGGCGGTTGCTTTCTGGGAAGAAATCGCGAAATCTTCGCCGCGTGCGAAGGCGGTCGTCGATACCTTCCGTAAGTACAATGCACTCATGGCTAAAGCGGGCAAACCCTACCGTTATTAATTATGAATGCGCTGGCTAAATATGTGCGCGGTGTCGAAGCCCTCGTAAGAGGGCTCGGCATTGCCGCTATGTATCTCCTCTTGGTGATACTCGCGGTGTTGATGTTCCCTGTTATTGTGCAGGAGACGGATATTAACACCATTTGGGCACTCGAAATGGCGCAGTTTGCCGTCGGCGCTTATTACTTGCTCGGTGCGGGCTGGACGCTCCAGCGCGGCGCACATGTGCGAATGGACTTTCTCTATGCGAATTGGAAGCCCCGCACAAAAGCGATTGTCGATACGGTGACTTCATTCTTTGTCCTCTTCTATCTCGTCGTTATGCTTTTAGGCGGCTGGGAGAGTTGTGCCTACGCGATTATCGCGAAGCAAATTAACCACACGGTTTGGGCACCTTATATGGCCCCCATTAAAATCGCGATGGTGATTGGTATCTTCTTTATGTTCCTGCAAATGACAGCGGAGTTCGTGAAGTCTCTGCTCGCCGCGTGCAAGAAAGATGTCGTTCTGCCCAATCCCGACACGGAAGATGCGCGGCTTTATGGCGGACGCCTTGCGCGGGCAAAATATTGGAAGATTATGGCGATTTGTGCGGTCGTTGGGGCCGTCGGCGCGGCACTTTTACTGGTGAGCCTTCCGCATGTGACTCCCGAGGGCGGCTTTCCACTCCTCGTTGTCTTTATCGGAACTTTCCTCGCGATTGGCGCACCCATCTTTACGATACCGCCAACCATCCGCCGCTTTCACGACCTAGATATGTCGGGCTGGTGGATGTTTGTTTATAGCGCAATGGCGTTGATACCAGGTTTTGGCGTACTCGTAATGATTGGCGAGGCGATTTTGCTTTCGCAGGATGGTGCGCCTGGCACAACGGGCTTTGGCCCTGACCCGAAGGGACGCGACCTCATTAAGGTGTTTGATCCGCGTATTCCTAAACCTGTCGCGCCATTGGCGGAAGCTCCGCTACCCGCCGAGCCTTCTGAGTCCCATTCTTATTGGCTCCCTTATTTCGTCTTTTTGGGTGTCGGCATTCTTCTTGCCGCGGCAGGCTTTGGGCTCGCGGTGCTGACTTCGAATCCGACCTGGTTCCTTCTCGGGGCGGGTGTATTTCTCGTTTCGCTACTCGTATTGATTAGAGGTGTAGTATGTATGAATCATTGAGTTTGACGGAGTACTTACTCTCGTACCCCGGCATCATCGTCGCGTTGATGTTCTCGCTTCTGATGATCCTGATGTTGACGGGTCAGCGCGTATTTGGTGTAATGGGCTTTATTGGCGTAGTCTTCGCACTCATCTTCATTGATCGCGGCGCTTTGGGCTATGGCTTTAACGCGGCAATTAAGCTCTTTAACTGGTATCCGATGCTGACCTTGCCGATGTTCGTCTTTATGGGCTTTATGCTTTCAGAGTCGGGCATCGCCAATGACATGTATTATATGTTCCATGTCTGGTTCGGCGGTTTGCGCGGCGGTTTGGCTGTCGGCACCTTGCTCGTCATGGTTATGATTTCTTGCATGAACGGACTTTCCGTCGCGGGTATGGCAATTGGTTGCTCGGTCGCACTACCTGAACTCCTGAAGCGTAATTACGACAAACGGATGATCTCGGGCGTGATTCAAGCGGGCTCCTCGTTGGGCATTCTGTTTCCGCCCTCGGTCGTGCTCGTTCTTTACGGAATGATTGCGCGTGAGCAGGTGAAGGACTTGTGGCTCGCGGGTGTGGGACCCGCTATGGTGCTCTCGATTCTCTTCTTCGGCTATGTAATCATCCGTTGCCGTATGAACCCGAAGCTCGGGCCTATCTTGCCCAAGGAGCAACGCAACTTCAGCTGGGCTGAAAAGTTCCGCGTCTTGCGTGCGGGTATTTTGCCGATTTTGCTCGTACTTTCCGTCATTGGTTCGTTCTTCTCGGGACTGACCTCACTTGAGGAAAGCTCGGCGGTCGGTGCCCTCGCGGCATTTTTGATTGCGCTCTTTAAGAAACGCCTGACGCTGAAAGTGTTTACGCGCACTCTAAAGGAAACGCTCGACAATTCGGCGATGTTCCTCTGGATTATGATGGCGGCACTTTCGTTCTCGGCAGTCTTCGATTCGCTTCACGCTGTGGATGTCTTGAAGCAATTCTTTACGAGTGACTTGGGGCTTTCGCCGTGGTGCATTCTCTTCCTTATGCAGCTCACCTTCATCATTATGGGTATCTTCCTCGATGATACGGCGATGCTGATTATTGTCGCACCACTCTTTATTCCGCTCGTGAAAGAGCTCGGGTTTAGTTCCGTCTGGTTCGGCGTTCTCTATACGATTACATGCCAAGTCGCCTACATTACGCCTCCGTTCGGCTATAACCTCTTTATGATGCGCGCGATGAGCCCCGATTGTATTACGATTAAGGATATTTACGCCTCAATTGTGCCGTTCTTGTTCCTGATGATCGTGGCAATTGTGCTTGTGATGGTGTTTCCGCAAATCGCGCTGTGGCTTCCCGACTATGTCAACGGCAAGGCACTCGGTCCCGTCGATTGGCTCATTGCACACTGCGGCTGGTTCAAGGACCTTTGCGCACACGCCTTCAACTACATCCCTGCGCTGTAAGGTAAAGGAACGATGGAAAGCGTCACATTAGAAGTTGCGGGTAAGCATTGGACTTTCAACTCCCTCAAGGAGCTGATGGGCAAGGCTTCCCCCAAGCGTTCGGGCGACATTACAGCTGGGTGCGCCGCGACATGCGATGAAGAGCGTGTCGCCGCCCAGATGTTGCTCGCCGATGTGCCGCTGACCGCGTTCCTCAATGAGCCGCTCATCCCGTATGAAAAGGACGAGGTGACGCGGCTTATCGTCGATTCGCACGATGCCGCCGCGTTCGCCCCCGTGAAAAATATGTCCGTGGGCGAATTCCGTGATTGGCTCTTGCGCTATGAGACGGACGACAAAGTGCTTACGGCACTCGCGCCAGGTCTTACGCCAGAGATGGTCGCGGCAGTTTCCAAGATTTGCGCCAATCAAGACCTGATTCTCATCGCCTCAAAGTGCCGCGTAATAACGGCTTTTCGCGATACCATAGGCACAAAGGGATGCCTCTCCACGCGCTTACAGCCCAATCACGCGACGGACGACTTGAAGGGCATTGCCGCGTCGATGTTGGAAGGGCTTCTCTACGGATGCGGCGACGCGGTTATTGGCATTAACCCCGCGACGGACTCTGTGCCGATGATGCGTAATCTCTTGGAACTCATTGACGAACTCGTCCAGCGGTATCACATCCCTACCCAGAGTTGCGTGCTCTCGCATGTGACAAATGCGCTCGAGGTTATGCGTATGGGCGCTCCCGTCGACCTCGTCTTCCAGTCTATCGCGGGAACAGAGATCGCGAATAAGGTCTTCGGCGTGAACTTGAACATCCTCGCCGAGGCATATGACGCGGCACTTTCGCTTAAGCGCGGCACTGTCGGGCAAAATGTGATGTACTTTGAGACAGGGCAGGGAAGTGCGCTCTCGGGGCGCGGCGATTGGGGGGTTGATATGCAAACATGCGAAGCGCGGGCTTATGCTGTCGCCCGTAAGTTCAAGCCCCTCTTGGTGAATACGGTCGTCGGATTCATTGGACCTGAGTATCTCTATGATGGCAAGGAAATTATCCGTGCGGGGCTCGAGGACCATTTCTGCGCGAAGCTCCTCGGCTTGCCGATGGGCTGTGATATTTGCTATACAAATCATTCCGAAGCCGACCAGAATGATATGGATGTCCTTATGACTTGTCTCGCGGCGGCTGGGCTCACCTACCAAATGGCAATTCCTGGTGGCGACGACATTATGCTCGGCTATCAAACGACGAGCTACCACGATATCCATTATGTCCGCCAGATCTTCGGTAAGCGTCCCGCGCCTGAGTTTGAGGCGTGGCTCGAGGATATGGGTCTCGTGGATGTGCGGCAACGCCTGATTTCGCATAAGGGAGGCAACCATGCTCTTATCAGTTACGAACACGAACTTGAGCGCTGACCCATGGGAAGCCTTGCGCAAGTTTACCCCCGCCCGAATCGCGATGGGACGTGCGGGTGGGAGCTTGCGGACCGCTAACCTCCTCGACTTTCGCCTCGCACACGCCCGTGCAAGGGACGCGGTGCACGCGCCTTTTCACCCCGAGCTTATTCACGAACAGCTTAAGGAAGCGGGCTTTGAGAGTGTCGAAGTTCATTCGCTCATCACGGATAAGCTCGACTACCTGCTTCACCCTGAGCGCGGACGCCTCCTTACAGATGAATCAACCGCCTATTTGAAGCAATGTGCCGCGCAGTGGGGCGAGAGGGATGTCGTTATCGTTATTTCTGACGGACTTTCCGCCGTCGCCGCCGAATCACACGCCGTCGCCGTCGCCAAAGGCTTGCGCGAAGAGCTGGGCGATACTTTCTCTTTCTATCCCGTCGTCGTCGTCCCTTACGGACGCGTCAAGATTGCGGACGCGATAGCCGACGCGATTGGTGCGCGTATGGCGATTGTCCTCCTAGGCGAGCGGCCAGGTCTTGGTGCGAAGGATTCTTTGAGCGCCTACTTCACCTATATGGCGCGAAATACATCCGTCGATTCTGACCGCAATTGCGTCTCGAATATTCGTCCAGCGGGAATGCCGATTCCGTGGGCAGTACGCAAGCTTTCCGTTCTTATGCGTGAATCGTTTAGAATCAAGCTGAGTGGCACGAGTCTAAAGGATCGCCTAACACTCGAAGACTTGCAACGGATGATTCCGCTTACAGAAAACGATGTAAAAGAGATTTCGCAATGATACATCTCTATACAGGCGACGGCAAAGGCAAGACAACGGCAGCGGTCGGGCTCGCCACACGAGCACGGGGGCACGGACGCCGCGTTCTCTTCGTGCAATTCCTAAAGGGCGGTGCGACAGGCGAAATAGCCGAACTCGAGAGCCTCGGGGTTGAGGTTCTGCGGCTTAAGAAGCCGTGCGGATTCTGGTGGACGCTTTCCGCCGCCGAGCAGGAGGAGGTGCGTGCCGAGCATAATGCGCTTTTGAGGGATGTCTTGGCGCGTTTACATAGCGCGACACCACCTGAGTTGCTCGTCTTGGATGAGTTTACTTATGTTTATACAACACCTATGGCGGATCTCGCGCTTTGCCGCGAAGTCCTAAGCGCGGCAAAAGCGAACGGAACGGAACTTGTCCTCACGGGGCGCGACGCGGGCGAGTTGACTCAGTACGCGGACTATCTTTCAGAGATTAAAGCCGTGCGACATCCGTTCACCCACGGCACCCCCGCCCGCGAAGGCATCGAGTATTAACGCCCCGCTCGACACTTTCGGAATGGTTTATAAACTCCGAGGGGCAATAAAAGCTTCGCTAACGCTACGCTAAGAGGCTTCGCGAGAATCGCCCAGACCTTTTAGGAGCGTGGGGAGATTTATCTCACGCAGAGGCGCAGAGAGGCTTCTGTTCTGTTTGTGCCTGACAATGTGCGGCACGGCGGGCGGCAATCGTGCTAACCCACCCTGATGCGGGCGTCTTGCTTGTCCACGCCCCGCTCGACAA
>CAVLAC010000017.1:23261-23537 GCA_963661055.1 bacterium
GCGCCTCCGCGCTTGAGGGGCGTTCTCGGTCTCGCTACCGTTCGTCGTGCGGGCTCCCCTCCCGCTCCTCACCTGCCGCCTAGCTTCGGTTTCACCCGATTCTTTTACTTTACAAGGCTACTTTATACGGGGCGGAAGGGACTCCGCCCCCTACCAACCCTACAGTAGCGTAAGGTGGTAGGGCGGGCAGTCCCTTGCCCGCCGTAGCAGGGGTAGGGGGCGCAGTCCCTTGCGCCCCGTTGCAGGCGGCGAGGGGCGGGGGTTGCACGAGAGGAG
>CAVLAC010000018.1:0-23528 GCA_963661055.1 bacterium
GACTGGAAGGGAATGCTCAAGGCGGCACTGAAAGCCATGTGGCCATTCCTCGCGGGCGCGACGGGAGGTCTCCTCTCAGGCTGCTCCATCTTCGGCTCTGGCATTGGCGCCACCGTCTTGTAAACTTGTTTTATCCACGGATTTACAGGATTACAGGATTAGGTTTTAAACGCAAAGAGAGCAAAAATGACGCTAAGTTCGCAAAGTCTTTGCGTCCCCTTTGCGTTAAAACCTTTGCGAACTTTGCGTTGAAAATTGAGATGTGTTATAAACTCCGAGGGGCAACAAAAGCTTCGCTAACGCTACGCTGAAGGCTTACGCGGCGCTCGCCCATACATATCTATTTTATCTCACGCAGAGAACGCAGAGTTCGCAGAGAGGTTTTTGAGATAGCCCCTTCGGGGCTGAGGAGGCGGTGTTTTTAACCCGAGAGGCACAGAGTCACAGAGAATATGAAATAGAACCTTCAACTTTGACTAAAGGCTACCGTGCGGCGGGAAAATATGGTATAATGGTGAGTATGAAAATGTTGAGTAGGTTTGTTTTGTTAAGCGCGGCACTTGTAATGGGTGCGCAGTCGGGGTTAGCGTTTGAGTTGACGCTTTGGCGCGGCGAGACACGGGCAGTCATCTTGCCTGATAGCGTGGAGGCGGAGAGCGTGACGCGTAGCGGGTATGCATTTCGGTTGGGGTCACTTGAGACGGTGAAGTATTCGCCTGCGCCGCGCAGTTTGCAACGCCTTGAGGTGTATGACCGCGTCGTTTGGGAGGGCGCGGCGGCAGGTCCGCGTGTCCTTGAAGTTTCGGTTGCACCTGATGCACAGTCAGGCGTTTATATTGAAGGCGATGTTACCTTGCGCATTCTTGACCGCGTATTGCCGCCCGCAAAAGATTGGCAGTACTTTCTCGACTTATGGCAGCATCCGTGGTCTGTAGCGCGGCAAGCGGGAGTGAAGCCATTTTCGTCTGAGCATTATGCGGCGATGCGTCCGTTGTGGGAACTTCTCGCGGGTGCTGGACAGAAGGCTCTTACGGTGACGCTAATGGATAAGCCGTGGAATCACCAGTGTTATGATGCTTATCATTCGATGATTGGGCGCACAAAGAAGGCGGACGGTTCGTGGGAGTTTGATTATTCGCTGTTTGATGAGTATGTGGCGTTCGGGAGAAGTTGTGGGATTGGGACTGATATTGCCTGCTACACGATGTGTCCGTGGGGGTATGTTTGCGACTACAAGACGGAATCAGGTGAGGTACGGAAGGTTGTTTGCAAGCCGAATACGCCCGAGTTTACGGACTACTGGGGTGCGTTTCTTGAGGACTTTGCCGCGCATTTGAAGTCGAAGGGATGGTTTGCCGATACTTATATAGCGATGGATGAGCGTAGCCCCGAGGATGTGAAGTTTATTGCGGACTTCATTCAGCAGAAGGCACCTGGTATGCGCATTGCGATGGCGGGCAATCGAAAGCCTTCTGATTTCACGGGCATAACGATAGATAACTACAGTCAAGGACTTAGGGAGAGGATGTTAACTCCCGAGTTTTTGGCGGAGCTTCCAGCGCGTCGTGAGAAGGGCTATAAGACTACATTTTATGTATGTTGTGTGCCGCTACGTCCGAATACATTCTCGAGTTCGGGCCTTGGTGAGGCGTTTTGGCTAGGGGTGTATCCAGCTATTGCGGGGTTTGATGGCTTTTTGCGCTGGGCGTACAATAGCTGGCCTGTGAATCCTGTTGCGGACGCGAGTTTTGATTCTGAGGGACGTTTTTGGCTCGCGGGCGACACTTTTCTTGTTTATCCGAATGCCCAGCCTTCGTGGCGGTTTCTGGACTTGCGCAATGGTGTAATCGCGGCAGAAAAGTTGAATCTTCTCAAAACGAATCCTAAGGCGGCGAAAGCGATTGCCGAACTTAGCGCGGCATTTGATGTCGCTGCCGCGCTTGAGGGCAAAGAGGATTTTGTGGGGCTTGTCGAAAAAGTGCAGAAAGTTGTTAACGCTGATTAACCCTACTTCTGCTGTGTTTTAGGAGGGGTGGGAGGGGGCGTTGCGATTTTTGCATAATAGATGTTGCGAGGAATAGAGTTGCCCGACCAAACAGGTTTATGATATAATGTAGCAGAAAAATGAGAGAAGGAGTATCTATGATGTCCGTAATACAGAAAGCGATTAGTTGCACAGCCTTGTTTTTGGTTGTGTCGGTCGCTTATGGTATCGATAAGTCTGTAATGTCCGAGGCTTATTGGAAGATTTGGAATGACGCGGAGCAAGCACGAATTGACGCGGATATCGAACAGAACCGCAAGGCGGATGCCGTATTCCAAGTTGCCGCGCCTGAAGGTACTGTCGTGAAAGTTGAGCAGTTGACGCATGCGTTCCGTTTTGGTGCACATATCTTTAACTTTAACCAACTTGGAAGTACTGAATATAACAACATCTACAAATCAATGTATGGGAAGGGAGGACTCTTCAATCAGGCAACCGTCTCGTTTTATTGGGCGGATCATGAACCAACGCCTGGAGACTTCCGTTTTGGCGGGAATTATCGTGATACTGAAGAATATTGGAATAACAGATCGCGCCAAGTTGCTATGGATGATACATTTTGGAGGCGTCCGTCACCTGGTCCAGTAATTGATTTTCTCAAGGCTAACGATGTTGCTGTCCATGCGCATATCTTAATTTGGGGTCATGCTAGACCTTATTGGGTATATGACTGGTATTGTCCAGAGAATGAGAAGCGGGTCTTTGATGAGATTGGAATTCCGCGGCATTCTTCGTGCTATGGTAAAGAACCTGCGGGTAATATGACAACTGGGTATGTTGCTAAGTGGAAGCAAACTTGGCGTAACAAATATGACCAACTTGACGAGAAAGAGCTTGCGAAGCAAACGCCTGTTTTTGCGAAGAATCTTACAAGGCTATTCCACAAGCGCGTCAAGGATGTTGCTTCGCGTTACGGCGATGTTGTTGATAGTTGGGATGTTGTTAATGAGAGTGCTTATGATTTCCGTCGTTATAATAAATCGCGTACGGGGTTAGATTACTGGTTTAGCATTTATGGGCTTATGCCAGGAGACTATCCTTTGAATGCATTACTTGACGCGAAAGAATTCATCGCGCCGAGTGCCAAATTAGCGATTAATGATTGGGATGTCTCGGATGATTTACTTGATCAGGTGAAGGATCTGACAAAAGAAGGGGCGCGGATTGATATCGTCGGATGTCAAATGCACATCTTTGATACGAATGAATGTGCACGTCTCGCGGCAGGTGTAACAAATGTTAACTGGATTGGCTCGCCATCGATTATTCGAGAGAAACTTGACCTTATTGCTCGTACGGGGCGTCCGATTCATGTTTCTGAGGTGACGATCGCTTCGCCTGGTGAAGATGAGAAGTCGCGCGAAATTCAGGCGGTACTTGTCAATAATGTTTATCGTACATGGTTTTCTCATCCAAATACGATGGGGATTACCTGGTGGAATACGGTTGATGGTGCGGCTGTTGCGGGCGAGCCACTTGTGTCAGGTCTCTTAACGATTGATATGAAGAAGAAGCCTGTGTATGAAGAACTTGATAGGCTTATCAATCACGAGTGGCGGACAAATCTTTCCGTTGATGTAAACAAAGACGGCAAGATTGCTTTTCGTGGTTTTCGTGGGCGTTATCGTTTGACATGGCTCGATGAAAATGGCAAGGAGGTATCAAAATGCGTAGATGTAGAATAAAGACCTCCATTGGATTTTCAACTAGTTGTCGCTTGCAAAGCGGCAAGGGAAATTGGTTGTTTTGTAATCAAAACGAAAGGAGCAAGACTATGAAAAACATAAAGATACATATCAATGCTGCATTGATGGCTATGTGTGTATTGATTTGTGGGACTGTCTTCGCGACAGACATCACGACAGACACGACGATTAATGCTGATAACTTTACTACTTACGAAAATGAAGCTTTAAACATCTCCTCTTCGGCAACTTTAACAATAAACCTCGAACCCGCTAAGAGCAAAACGTTTACTTTCACGGGCACAATTTCAGGAGGCGGCACTATTTCTGTTAGTAATACTGGAGAAGGCGGCGTCTACTTTAGTGGTTCATTTGAGTCATTTACTGGCAAAATGACGGCTACAGGAGATGTTCGGATTCGAAATGTATGGTCTGACATAAAATTAAATGGCTCTCTCTCGGGTGTTTTAGTAGAAGGTGCGGCATCGAAAAATGTGACATTTTATAAAGAAGAAATCCTTTTGGATGGAAGTGCTGTGAAGATCGGCTGGGGTTCAACTCCAAGTTCCACGATAAATCTAAATGGGTATGCGCAGACAATCCCTATGCTCACGCTTGTTTCTTGTTCATATGATGAATCAAATAGTGCATATAAAAAGCCCAAATATACATTTACGAGTGATAATGAAGCTGTTTTGTCTGTTACTAATTCAATTATCCTAGTAACAATTCAGGTTTAGTTTGTATAAATGGGGCACTTTCATTTGTTTATGCATGCACAGCGGACTCGTCTTTTGCCTTTTATGGTGAATCAACCACTTCGGGTGGGCTTGCTGTTACAAATGGTGAGGTTGTGATTGCGAGTGATGCCACATTTAATAATCTTACAACGCTTTCTGCAAGTAAAGCAGGTACGATTACAGTAAAGACGACGGCTATTAATCCTACTGGGCTCACGATGGAAATTGCAGACGAGGGCAAAATTACATTGTCGGAAATTGAGAAGTTTGTTGTTAATATGCTAAAGGTGGATGGGTCTTATATTGCACCTGATGATTATACTGCGGAAGAAATTTCGAAACTGACAAATAGCCGTTTGACAGGAGCAGCGGTTACAGTTACCACTCGTCCTGTTGATACAATAACGACCTATACTTGGACGGGGAACGGGTCGGACGATTCCGTTTCGACAGCGGGAAATTGGGAAGGTAATAAGGCTCCCGAATTAAAAAATGGAAATGAGATTCTTGTGTTTGCCACTGGATCGTCCGCGACATTCCCTTCGACAGCTGACATTTATGGGCTCAAAATAACGGCGGGAAACAACTTCACATTGAAGAGTAATTCAGAAGATTCTCTCTTGCGAATTGGCAAAGGTGGTTTAACTAACGAAACGAGCGCAACCACAGGAGTCTGTACAAATAAGTTTGAGATTAAAGTGCGCGTTGCAGGAGCGCAAACTTGGGCATTTAATGAGAAATCTCTCGTTGAATTAAGCTCAGGTTGGGCGGGACATTCGGCTGTTACTTTGACGCGAACAGGGACGGCGGGAGATATTCTTATCTTCTCATCCGATAAGGCTTCTGAGTTTGCAGGAACGCTTACTGTGCCAGATGGGAATATTCTTGTCTGCGCAGGACGCGGCGGTATTGGCGGCGAAGGCTCTCTCGTTACATTGACTACGAGCGCGGGTGTTCGAACAGAGACATCTTGCGTGACAAATTGCTCGGCAATTATATATGGGAAGGGTGAAAATATGAAACTTGCGCCAACAGGAAAGACATTTGTTCAACTTGGAGCAATGACAAATGCGGCAAATGGCGCGAACTCTCCGTATATTCTCGTTTCGGGTTCTCTCTATGTTAATGGTGGGATAAGCGAAGTTGCGTCCCATTTGAATTCTCCTTCCAGTTATCGAGCCGTTTCTACTGGCTTTCAAGTCGCGAAGGGAGGTTCGCTTTGGATAAAGGATCAACCGATTTCAGAAGGGAAATGTAATTTCCGTTTGAATGCCCAGAATGTTAATAGTATAGGCGATGTTCATTTGTCGGCACAAAATAACACATGGGGCGCGCTTGCACTTATTAACGGAATAAAAGTTATTTGTGAAAATGAGAATGTTTTGGCTGAATCAGGCGATGTTGGATTCTTTTATAATTATTCTGGCTCACTAGATTTGAATGGTTATAGTCAAGTAGTTAACGATGCCTATTGTGCCAACTCTGAGGGAACTTCTTATTCGTCTTCTGCAGGCGATTCAAAGATGATTGTGAAGTCAGAAAAGCCAGCTACACTTAAATTGACTGGATCAGGTAGCTACAATGCGTTTAATCTTAACTTCCAAGGAGAAGCTTCGCTTCATTATGCTGGGACGGGTAAGCTCGCGATGACGAACACCGCTTCAACAACGGTTGGCTCACTAACTGTAAGTAGCGGTGAAGTTGCCCTCTTAAAGGGTGCAACCTGGGCTAATTGTACCAATGTTATTATATCTGGAACTGGCAAATTGACTTTGGATTCTGATGTTGCAGGTGCTACGCCGTTTTCAACAGATGGAACGCTTACCGTTTCTGATACTGGCAAGATAGAAATTCCCGAAGGAAAAACTTTGACGGTGAAATATCTTTGGCGTGATGGAGAGGGAACATATGCTGGAAACTATACAGAAGACTTCATTACGGGTGGCGGCACGCTAAAAGTGAGTAGGTCTACTAAAAAGGTCGGCCTTATGTTGCTCGTGCGGTAAGGATTAAAGAGATGAAGTCTATAGTTAGCTTTGTTGCATTCGGGGGGCTTGCCTTGTTGGCAACATTACCAAGCAAGGCTGATGTTGTGTATCAGAATGTTCTTTTGCACAATGTATGTGAGCTTGTGGCTGATGAAGACGGACTTCAGCGGTTTCGCCGCGTACCTTCCTCTGTCAATTCTGTATTGAGTGATCAGGGGAAGAAGATGAATGCGGGGAATACAGGTGTTGAGATTCGTTTTGTATTAGAAGGGGATAAAGCGGTTGTTCGTCTGGGCGGAGAAACGGCTGAATCCTGTGCAACTTGTTATGTTTATTATGGCGACTATATTGCCGACTGGCCTGAAACAGAAAAGATTGTTTTGGGACGCGATACGGCAATAACAATCCCCCCCTCGCCTAGGCGAGAGTATCTTCGCAGAGCCTATCAAGATTGTGGTGGGCGATTTGATCCTGATGTAATTCGCATAGTGTTGCCGCACGGTGCATTGGGAATTCGTGGCGTTGAAGGGAATGTTCGCCCTCCTACAGAAAATGAAGTGCCGCGCCGAATTTATCTTGCATATGGTTCGTCGATTACGCATGGTAGTGTCGCGACTCAGCAACCTATGGCTTATGCAAGCCTCGTCGCGGCGAAGTTGGGTGCGGACCTTCGCAATTTGGGTTTTGCGGGAAGTTGTCGACTTGAGCGAGAAATGGCGGATTATCTTGCCGCGCAACCTTTTGACTATGCTTCGCTTGAAATGGGTATAAATATTCTCAATATGGAGCCTGCCGAGTTCGAGAATCGAGTACGGTATTTGCTTGATAAGGTGTCGGCGACGCATCCAAACGCGCTTATCCTTGCAATTGATGTTTATCGAACACTTGGGGATGAGAAACATCTTGCAGATGCCGAGAACTTCCGTAAGATTGTAGCATGCGTTGTTAAAGAGCTTAATCGCCCAAATGTTATGCAAGTAAGTGGACTTGAGGCGTTGCCTTCGGTGAATTTGCTTTCAGAAGGATTTGTGCATCCTGCACCTGAAGGACACCGCGCAATTGCGGATTGCCTAGTAAAACATTTTAAAACATTTTATAAAAAGTACATTAACAAATAAGAAAGGAAAGAAAGATGAAGTATATCATATTAGTCGGCGTAAGCTTGTTGCTTTCCGTAGGACAAAGTGTCCTTGCGGCGGGTGAAGCTTATGTTTTTACAAAGGGTTCAGTTTATCCCGTAAAACCCAAAGAAACCGTAACTCAAGAAGGCCCTGTTTCTAATTTGTGCTGGGGAGCTACGAGTGCAAATCTTCAAATTAAGGGTGATGTGATATTTCGAGGTGGCTTTTTTACAGGTGAGAAACAGACTAAGCAGAAAGGCTATCCGTTGACGCTCGTTGTCGCGTCTAAGACTAAAGCGCGGATTGAGAATGTCCCAATTATGACACCAGGGGTAGACTTTCGTCAAACTCAACCTGGCAATGTGCACCTCGCAGTTGCGGGCAACCAATATCGCGATTGGTATGTGCAGATGGGTACACTTGTTTGTGAAGCGGCGAATGTTCTTAACCCAGATCGCGGCATTGTCTTTTGGGGCAAGGCTCCAGGCAGGGTTGACATCAACGGCTTTAATCAAACAGTAGGCGAGTTGCGTGCAACGGATCCGAAATGCGACCCTGCCAAGCGAGTCATAAATAGTGGCAAGGAAGGCGTACTCGTCGCAAAACGCTATATTCTTAATGGCAAGGAAATGGCGCCTGGTTGGTATGGTAAGTGTGTTGTTGTGCCTCAACATGATGGTCGTTTACCTCCCCGTGCGGGAAATGCTCCGACTGAAGCAAAGGTTTATCCTGTGTATAAACAATCTAAAGATGTTCGTGTTGTCCATACGCGTGACGGAATTGGCAATTTCTTAGAAAAGTGCCGCGTTGGCAAGCCAGTTACGGTCGCCTACTTTGGCGGGTCGATTACGGCTATGAATGGATGGCGTAATTTAACGACGGATTGGCTCAAAGAGCAATATCCCAATGCACAAATTACTGAAGTTGCCGCGTCAATTGGTGGCACAGGTTCAGATTTTGGTGCATTTCGTTTAGCAAATGATGTCCTTACGAAGAATCCCGATCTTGTTTTTGTAGAATTTGCCGTGAATGATGGTGATAAGCCGCCTAAGAACATTTGGCGGCAGATGGAAGGTATCGTGCGTCAGATATGGAAGAAGGACGCGACAACGGACATTGTATTCTGTTATACGGTTGCTGGTGGCATTTTCAAAGAATATGCAAATGGCAATTATAATCGTAGTGCTAGCGCGATGGAACAGATTGCCGAACACTATGGTATCCCATCTATCTCACTAGGCGTGCCAGCTGTAGAACTTTATAAAAAGGATGAACTTGTTGTTTCGCGTGGTTATTTTGCAACCGCTGTGCCCAAGGAGGACCCTGAGTTTGACAAGAAAGTAAAGGAGATGATGGCGAATGATAAGCGGATTTTGTTTGCAAATGACGGTGTGCACCCACGTCCGGAAGGGCACGCCCTTTATCTCGAAGCAGTCAAAAAGGCATTTGCCGAATTAAATAACATAAAGCCCAAGAATCATAAGGATCGCTTGCAGGCTTCTCCATTTGTCCCCGACAATTGGGAAGAGGCGAGAGTTTACCCTGTTACAACGGATATTTTGAATGGCGATTGGCAACCTGACCCTGAGCGTGCGGGTACATATGTGGCAACAAAACCTGGGAGCTCTCTGAAGTTTTCTTTCTCAGGTTCCGTTTTGCGGCTTAGAATGTGCTACCAGCCGAACGGGGGGATTATGTCCGCCAAGATAGATGGGAAACCCGTCGCGGATGTTGTCGCCTTTGATAAGTCTTCTACTTACATTCGCACAGGTTCCGTGACGCTTTATGACGGTGTTGATGGAGTTCATAAAGTCGAACTCACGCTTTTAGATAAAGAACCCGACAGGTCGATCCTCTCAAGCCAACTTAAAGACCCGCAAACAGAGTTGGCAGATCCTAAGTACCAAGGAACCGTTTTCCGCGTATCACAATTAATGATTATTGGCAAACTCCTTGGCAACAAAACTCTTACTGTTTCTCCAAACGGGCTTTCACCGCAACAAGCACTCGAGACTATACGTTCCGCTAAATTAAGTGGTGACACATCAGCGTGGACAGTAGAAGTAAAGCCTGGCTTCTATACATTAAATGAGCCTCTTGTTTTTGCGCCTGAGGATTCAGGGACTGAAGAGGCTCCTGTAGTTTGGCGAGGAGCAGGTGAGTCGAGCGAAATCTCTGGTGGGGCACTCCTTACGCATTGGCGAGATACTGGTCGAGGATGGTTTGAAACGGAGGCTCCACTCGACCGAGATGGCAATCCTATTTGGTTTGAAATGTTATGGATAAATGGACGGCGCGCAAACAACGCGCCGTTTCCTAAATATCCGAATTGGCTTGTGCCAGGCGAATGTGGACAAGAGATTGTTGAGAAGGATGCGGAGGGGAAAGTTCTACGGACAAGAGAACATTTAACGGTAGTTGAGAATCAAGTTCGAGAGATGTTAGATGCAACATCAACAGAGGATATTCCTTATGTTCATTTAAGACTTCACCAGAAATGGAATGCTATTGGCACACCTATCGCGGCTTGGCAAGATGGGCGTATTTACACAGAAGGTATACGTAAGTGGAATTGGCATCAGGCATGGACAGGAGAGGCGATATATCGTTTTCTTAATCTTAGAGGTGCATTTACAGAACCAGGTGAATGGTTTTATGATTGGGCGGCTAAAAAGATTTTATACCGTCCTCTGAAAGATGAAACTGTGGAAACATTAAAAGCACTTGCTCCACTTTCAAAACTTTCAAAGTTGATTGTTGTGAAGGGGAATCCTTCAAAGGAAGAATATGTTGATTATATTAAGTTCGAGAATCTTTCATTTACAGCAAGTGACGCGACACCTATTATGGGAGGGAAGGGCCCTCTTACATTCTTTCCAGGACAGGCAGCAAATGCATTCGATGCACTTTTTGATGCGACTGGCGCGAGAAACTTTGAATTGTCTAGATGCTTTATTCGCCATACTGGCAATATCGGATTGCGGTTGCGCGATGGCTGTTTCTCTAATCGCATAGAGCGTTGCGTCTTTGAGGACTTAGGTGCAGGGGGTGTTTGGTTCGGTTCAGAAGCGGTGCGAATTGCCAAAGAAGAAAAGTTTCCTGTTGCCAGACGCGAGATATTCAAGTATCATCCAATGGCAAATGCTTTTAATGTTGCAGAGAATTGTATTATTCGTAATGGCGGAAATTATAATCCGATGGGAACTGGCGTTGTAATTGGACACGCCTCTGACAGTCGTATAGAACATTGTGAGATAGCAGACTTCTTTTATACTGGGGTTTCTATTGGATGGCAGTGGGCCTATATGCCGACAGCTGCTATGCGCAATATTGTGAAATTTAATCGCATTCACGATCTTGGTAAGAAGGCTCTTTCGGATATGGGAGGAGTCTATACGCTTGGAACGGCCTTTGGAACACGCGTAACGGATAATGTGATTTTCAATGTTTCCTCGCGTACTTATGGTGGTTGGGGACTTTATGCAGATGAAGGCACAGAAGGAATTGTGTTCGAGCGCAACCTTGTTTATAATACACATGATGGAGGCTTCCATCAGCATTATGGAGCAGGGAACATTCTCCGTAATAATATCTTTGCGTGGAATGAACAGAATGGGGCAATACGAACGATTCGGGCTAATGTCTTTAATGTTCGTAGTTCACTTGATGTAGTTGCGAATATTATTATAACTGAGAAGGGCGATTTGGCTTCTTCTGGCGTAAGGGGCGTTGAAGGGGTATGGGCAAATAATGTCTGGTATGACCCACATGGCGAGGCAAAATGGGATGGTCTTGATTGGAAGCAATGGGTAGCCAGCGGGAAAGAGATTAATGGGCGCAATGCTGACCCTAAATTTTTTGACGCGCGCAACTATGATTTTCGCTTAAAGCCAGATTCGCCAGCGTTTGAATTAGGCTTCAAGGCCTTTGATTATTCGCTTGCGGGCGTATTGCCCGATATGCACAAATATCTTTTTAAAGAATAAAAGAGTCGTCTTTATTGCGCGTGGAGAATATAAAGTGTTGCGGCAAAAGCAAAGGCGGATAATGTATAATATTAATCAGAGATTAGGGAGGGGTGCTCCTCCTGGTTGTTGAGGATACTTGAAATGAACATAAATAAGATAAATCCTGCGACATTGCGCATAACAGATATGCGCTTTGCGGATATTGATGGTGCGCCTAAGCGTTGTACGCTTTTGAAGTTGTACACGAATCAGGGGCTGATTGGCTATGGCGAAGTGCGTGACGCGAGTTCCCGCACTTACGCGGCTATGCTCAAGAGTCGTATCTTGGGGGAGAATCCGTGTAATGTCGAGAAGATTTTCCGTCGTATTAAGCAATTTGGTGGCGATTCGCGGCAGGCGGGTGGCGTGTGCGCCATTGAGCTCGCGTGCTGGGATTTGTGCGGCAAGGCGTGGGGTGTACCTGTGTGGCAGCTCCTCGGTGGTAAGTGGCGGGATGAGATCCGTTGCTATTGCGATACGGACTCCGAAGGCGGCGGACGCGATATGGGCGCGGCACTTCAGGCGCGTATGGCGATGGGCTTTACCTTCCTGAAGATGGATTTGGGCATTGAACTCCTCTCAGATGTCAAAGACGCGCTCATTGCGCCGCTGGGGTATCTTGAGTATATGCGCAAGATGAAGCATGTTGTGCAGACTCCGCACGGCTCGATTGACCCACGTTCGATGCGCGGCGAAGCGTTTGAGCTTTTCACGACGGCACATGGGCATACAGGCCTTCATCTCACGGAGAAGGGGCTTGATTACCTTGAAAAGTATATGGCAGATGTGCGTGATGTCATTGGTTGGGAAGTGCCCATTGCCATTGACCACCTTGGACATATTCCGTATGAGGATTGCGTACAACTTCTGCGCCGCCTTGAGAAATATCACCTTTCGTGGGCGGAAGATGTGCTCCCGTGGCGCAATGTTGAACAGTGGAAGCAACTCCACGCGGCAACGGTGACACCGCTTGGCACAGGCGAGGATATTTATCTCAAGGAAGATTTCAAGCCGCTCTTGGAATCCCACGCGCTCGCGGTGGTGCACCCTGATTTGCTCACCTGTGGCGGCATTGCCGAGACGAAGAAGGTTGGTGATATGGCTGAGGACTATGGTGTTCAGATGAACATCCATATGGCTGAGTCGCCGATTGCTTGCCTTGCGGCCGTTCATGTCGCGGCGGCGACGCGTAACTTTATGGCGCTCGAACTGCATTCCGTTGATGTGCCGTGGTGGGGTGACCTCGTTCAGCCCGCGCTTTCGTATGCGGGTGGGTTCATCAAGGTGCCTGATGCGCCTGGGTTGGGCATTGACGAACTTAATGAGAAGCTTATCTCTGAAAAGGCGTGCCCCGATTTCCCTGCACCGTGGGCGCCGACCAATGAGTGGGATAAGGAGTGGTCGAACGACCGCCGCTGGAGCTAATTTTATAGGAAAGGATAATAAAGTCATGGCTGAAGAAAGTCAACTGCAAAAAGAAGCGAAGATGATGAAGCTTGAGAAGCTCATCCGTGAACGCGAGACGGTGGAATTGCCTCCGTTCCCGATTCCGGATGACGAGCTCCTCGCACGCTATGAGAAGCTGTACGCGGGATGTGTGTCGGATGTCCTGCGCGAGTTCTGCTATCTCGACCAGGCGCTCCCTTGCGAGATACATCCGTTACGCGATTCGGATGTCGTCGCGGGATTTGCGTTCACGGTGAAGTCCGCGCCCTGTTGCAAGATTACGGGCGAGATGAGCTACCGTGGGCAGATGCTCGATGAGATGGGCAAGAACCATTTCGTCTTGTGGGATACCTCGGGGGATGTGGATGCGACCCTCTGGGGCGGCGTTATGACGGCGACGGCGTATGGCAAGGGCGTGAAAGCGGCGGCGATTGACGGGAATATTCGTGATACGAAGCAGATTCTCGAAAAGCCATTCCCGATTTTCTACAAGCACCGTATGCCGAATGGGTCGCTTTCGCGTTGCCAGATTACGCACTACCAAATCCCGATTAAGATTGGCAAGTGCTTCATTAAGCCTGGCGATGTCGTTTTTGGCGATATTGATGGCGTTGTGGTCATTCCGCGTGCCGTCGCATATGATGTTCTTATGCGGGCGGAAGAGATTGTTGCCAATGAGAAGAAGATCTTCTCGTGGGTCGCTAAGGGCGAGACCATCGACCAGATTACGGCGAAAGGCGGCTACTTCTAATGCTTAAGGATAAGTTTTCTTTGGCGGGGCGGACGGCTCTCGTCACGGGCTCTGCGCGCGGCATTGGCCGCGCCATTGCCCTTGGGCTTGCGGAAGCGGGGGCACACTTGATTGTGCACGGCTCACGCGAGTCGGCGGCACTTGATGAGGCGCATAGCCTCGTTCAGAAGTTTGACCCGAGCGCGGCAAAAGTCGCGGCAGATTTGGGCGATCCTGAAGCCGTGGATAAACTCATCAAGGAATTACCCCAAACACCTGACATCCTCGTCTGCAATGCGTCCGTCCAATTTCGGCGTCCGTGGACAGAAGTGCCGCGTGATGAGGCGCTTCTTCAGATGCAGGTTAACTTCCACGCGACCTTACGGATGTTCCAGCTGTGCTATCCGCGTATGAAAGCGCAGGGTTGGGGACGGCTCATCACGGTTGGTAGCGTGCAGGAGCGGCGTCCGCACCCTGAGATGACGATTTACTCGGCTTCGAAGTCGGCGCAGGAGAATCTCGTCCGTTCTATTGCGCGGCAAGTCGCCTCCGAGGGCATAACGGTGAACAACCTGTGTCCAGGCGTATTTGCGACGGACCGCAATAAGGAGGCGCTCGCGAACCCTGTTTATAATGAGCAGGTACTTCGGGCTATTCCCGCGCATGTCGCGGCGGAGCCTGAGGACGCGGCGGGCGCGGCACTTTTGCTTGCGTCGGACGCGGGGCGCTACATTACAGGCGCGACGCTGATGATTGATGGCGGGCTTTGTTTGCCAGGCTAAGAGAGGCAATTAGAAGAGGAGAAGAGACATGCAGACGCAGGTAAATCGTTATAAATGGACGGCTCTCGGGCTTTTATGGGTCGCGTTCTTCTTGCAACAGGGTACGCGGCAGATATATGGTCCGTCCCTCGCGTCTATTATGTCCTCCACGGGGGCGGATGCCGTTTCGGCGGGTCTCGTGGGCACCGTCTTTACGCTTGTCTACGGAATCTGCGTTCCGTTCGCGGGTTTGACGGCGGATCTCTTCTCCCGCAAGTGGATGGTGACGATTGGTGTTGCCGTCTTCTGTTTGGGCATCTTCCTCTCGGGCTTTGTGGCGTCCATTGGACTTCTTGTCGTCACTTATGGCATCCTGAATGGTTTTGGACAGACCTTTTACTATCCTTCAGCAACCTCACTTGTCTCGCAACTCCATAAAGAGTCGCGGGCAACGGCGATGTCCATCCTGCAACTTGGGCTCTATGTGGGCATTGTTGGGTGCGGCGGTCTCGCGGGATGGCTCGCGGGCTGGAGTGCGGAAGGGTGGCGGTGGGCGTTCCGTCTCTTTGGTGGGGTTGGGCTCGTCTGGGCGGTCATTCTTCTTTTCTTCCTCAAGAACACAAAGCCCGAAGTCGCGGCGGGTGCGGTGAGTGATAAGCCGCGTTTGAGCGAGGCGTTGAAAGCCGTGGTGGCGAATCCCGCGGCACTTTGTCTTGCGGGTGGACTTGGTATGATGGTCTATGTGGATGTCGGGTTCAAGATTTGGATGCCTGATTATCTTGGCGAGACCTTCGGAATTTCGAAGGGCGCGGCGGGACTTAATGCCGTTCTTTGGCACTATCTCGGCGCGGCGGCGGGCATTATGCTCGGCAGTCGCTTCAGTGATAGGTTCGTGAAGTCGCGTCCGTCGATTCGTATGGAAGTGAACATCCTCGGGCTTTCGGGGGCGATTCCGTTCATTCTTTGGATGGCGGGGACGAGTTCCTTTGTCTGTTGCTGTGTGGCGATGGGACTTTTCGGATTCTTTCGCGGCATCTATGATTCGAACTTGATGGCGGCGTTCTTGGATGTGATAAATCCGCGCTATCATGCTTCGGGGTGCGGGATTATGATGTGCATTGCGTTCATCTTTGGTTCGATGTCCCCAACGGTTTTGGGGCTTATGAAAGAGCATGTCTCAATGGCGGCGGGGATTGGGTCGCTTGCGGGATTCTATGTGGCGGGGGCACTCCTCATCCTCGTTGCGCGGCACTTCCACTTCAAGAAAATATAGCAACTGGGCGCGGATTTTGGTATAATCCTCTTATGATAATGAGGAATCCTAAAAGTCCAGCGCGCGTATTCAATGTCGTTGTCGCTGTAAGAATGTACAACGCCGTCGGGCGTGCACGTCTGGAGGGCGTGTTGCGCTTTTTGCGGCACGGACGCAACTGGCGCATTAAGCTTATTGAGACAGAGGACCATTTCTCTGCCGAGACCATCGCGAATGCGCAAAAAGATGGCGTGGATGGCTTCATCCTCTTTCAGAAACTCGGTAGCGACCTTTGGAAGAAGCTCATCGAGGCGAAAATCCCGATTGTGTCTATGGAGTCCGTTTGCCCCAAGGAAGTGAAGCGCGGACGCTATGTGCACCTCGTGCATATGGATGATGAGGGCATTGGGGAACTCGCGGCGGAGCACCTGCTCTCGGCGGGAGATTTCCGTTCCTTTGGCTTTGTGCCGACCTTTTTGAAGGAAACTTGGTCCATTCGCCGCCTAAAGGGCTTTACTACAGCCATTCGGCGGGAAGGCAAGCGGTGTCATGTCTTTACGCCCTCGAAAGATACGACGCTCGATAATGAGTCCGCCCTCATCAAGTGGCTGGGGTCCTTGCCGAGTCCGTGCGCCATATTTGCCGCGAATGACTTGATAGCGACGCGGGTACTGGCGGCGTGCAATGGCGCGAATCTCAATGTGCCGCGCCAAGTGGCGATTCTCGGTGTGGACGATGATGAGATTCTTTGCCTCAATGCTGTGCCGACACTTTCTAGTATTCATTATGTGACGGCGCAGGAAGGTGAACTTATCGCGGCACATCTCGAGAAGATGATGATGCATAAGCCCACCGACACGAACTTGCTTACATGGAATTATAAGCAGGTAGTGCCGCGTGAGTCGACTTCGTTTACGACACCTGCCGCGCAACTCATTCGCCGCGCTCTCTTGCATATTGACCGCTTTGCGACGGAAGGGCTCAAGGCGCGGGATGTGGCGCACGAGCTAGGGGTCTCACAGCGGCTTTTGGAGTTGCGGTTTAGTGAACTTGAGAATCGCACGGTGGCGCAGGCGATTGATGAGCGGCGGTTCGCGGAACTGACGCGTCTTTTGCGCAATACGAAAGCCCCTATAACCCATATTGCCGCGAGCAGTGGCTTTGGCAATTTGCCTAGCCTCACGCGGCGTTTTCGGCAGCTTTATGGTATGTCTATGAAGGAATGGCGTGCCAAAGAGCAGTCGAAAAAGAGCTGATAAAGTGTCCCTAATAGTAATTTACTGTTTCAATTAGGGGCAAAATATGGTATCATATAGGTAGAAGATTTAGGAAAGAAAGGTTTCTATGGAAACGATACAGTTGAAAAAGGCTGAGGACTGCCGCTGGGACGCGGCAAGTTTGGGCGAAATTATGCTCCGGTTTGACCCGGGCGACGGACGCATTCACACGACGCGGGAGTTCCGTGTCTGGGAAGGCGGCGGCGAATATAATGTTGTGCGTGGGCTTCGGCGATGCTTTGGCTTGCGCACGACGGCGGTGACGGCATTTGCTGAGAATCCCGTTGGACGCCTCGTCGAGGACTTTATGCTCCAAGGTGGCGTCGATGTCTCGCATGTGAAGTGGCTACCCTATGACGGCATTGGGCGCGGCGTTCGCAACGGACTCAACTTCGTCGAGCGCGGCTACGGATGCCGTGGGGCACGCTCGTGCGCCGACCGTGGACACACGGCAATTGCCGCGCTGAAGCCTGGCGATATTGACTGGGAGACGCTTTTCGGCAAGGAAGGGGTTCGTTGGTTCCATACGGGCGGCATTTTCGCGGCACTTTCCGAGACTTCGGCGGAAGTTTGCATTGAGGCACTCAAGGCGGCGAAGAAGTATGGCACCGTGACGAGCTATGACCTTAACTACCGTGCCTCGCTCTGGAAGTCCATTGGCGGACAGTCCAAGGCGCAGGAAGTCAATCGTGAGATTGCCAAGTATGTGGATGTCATGATTGGCAATGAGGAAGACTTCACTGCGGCACTCGGTCTTAAGGTTGAGGGCGTGGACGCGAACTTGACGGAGTTGCCTGTCGACTCCTTCGCACGGATGATTGATAGTGCGCGGGCGATGTACCCGAACTTCAAGGCGGTCGCGACGACACTGCGGGCGGTGAAGAGCGCGACAATCAACGATTGGAGTGCCCTTTGCTGGTATAAGGGTAAGCTGAATCAATCGATTCAGCGTCCAGGGCTCGAGATTTATGACCGTGTCGGTGGCGGCGATTCGTTTGCCTCGGGGCTCATCTATGGGCTTATGACATTCGATGATGGTGCGAAGGCGGTTGAATACGGCGCGGCACATGGTGCACTCGCGATGACTACGCCTGGCGATACCTCGATGGCTACGAAGGCGGATGTCGAGAAGCTCGTGGGTGGTGGCTCGGCGCGCGTTGACCGCTAATAAATAAAGGAGGGACGCTTTTTATGGACTCGCAATCTCCATTCGCTGTCGCTATTTTGCGGAGTACGGGACTGTACTCCGAGGAGCAACTCGCGCACATTACCTCGCAGCGTGCGCTGAGTCCAGGAATGGGGCTTGCGGAAGCGGCGGTTAAGTTTGGCGGGGCGCGTGAGGCGGACTTTCTGAAAGCTGTTGGCGGTGTTCTCGGCTATGAGACGGTGAATCTCGAGGAAAAGCCGCCGACACCCGAGGCGCTGACGCGGCTTCCCGCGAGTGCTGTTTATCAATATGGCGTTTTGCCGTGGCGGGCGGATGAACAGTCGCTCACGGTGGCGACGAGCGATCCGTTTAACACTGCGGCGGCGGACGGACTTCGCCTCGTCGCGCATGTGCCAATTCGCGTTGTTCTCGCGACGAAGGAGACGGTTGATAAAGCCATCAAGAAGTTCTATGGTGTCGGCGCGGACGCCATTGAGAAGATGATTGGCGATGGACGCTACAATGTGGATGATGACGCGGGGACTCTAACGACCATCAATGTCAATGAGATGGGCGAGGAGGCGAGCATCGTCAAGTTCGTCAATCAAATCATTGCGGAAGCCGATCGCCAAGGCGCGACAGATATTCATATTGAGCCGCAGGAAACCGAATTACGCATCCGTTACCGCATTGATGGTATGCTCCATAAGGTGGATGTTCCGCCGCAACTTAATCGGCTAAAGTCCGCCATTATTTCGCGTATTAAGGTTATGGCGAGCCTCGATATTGCTGAGAAGCGCTTGCCGATGGATGGTCGTATTGGCATTCGCATTGGCGGACAGGATATCGACATTCGTGTTTCGACGATGCCTGCCGCGTATGGTGAGTCGGTGTCGCTTCGTTTGCTTGCGAAGAGCGGCAACTTCGTTAAGATGGCTGACTTGGGCTTCAATAAACGTGACTTCGCGGTCGTCGATAAGATTATTCACCGTCCGAACGGAATCTTTCTTGTGACAGGTCCTACGGGTTCGGGTAAGTCAACCTCGCTTTATTCATTCTTGCACGAAGTCAACACGATGGATGTGCGCATTATGACGGCGGAAGACCCGATTGAATATCATATGGCGGGCATCAACCAAGTGCAAATGCAAGCCTCGATTGGAATGACTTTCGCGCGGGCGTTGCGTGCCTTCTTGCGTCAAGACCCCGACATCATTATGGTGGGCGAAATTCGTGACCGCGAGACGGCGGAAATCGCGATTAACGCCTCTCTCACGGGTCATATGGTGTTCTCGACGCTCCATACAAATGACGCGGCGGGCGCCTTCCCGCGCTTGACGGATATGGGGGTTGAGCCGTTCTTGATTGCGTCCGCTGTGGCGGGGGTTATGGGGCAACGCCTTTGCCGTCGCCTGTGCCCGATTTGCCGCAAGGAAGTGCCCCTTGATAAGAAGTATTATACGCTCAGCTATCCGCCCGAGAAGGAGACGGTGTTTGAGCCGTGCGGATGTGACAAGTGTTCGCGCACGGGCTACAAGGGACGCCGCGCACTCTTTGAGGTGCTGGAGGTCGATGAGGAAATCGAACAGGCGATTGTCCAGCGCAAGAATGCCTCCGAGATTCGTGATTTGGCGATTAAGAAGGGGATGAAGACCTTGCGCGAGGATGGCTGGGCGAAAGTGTTCGCGGGCATCACGAGCGTCAAGGAAATTATCCGAGTTACGGAGGAGCAGTAGGCGGCGGCATGGCGATAGGTGGGGAGCTACGGCAGAAAATTGCGCAGACGCAGACCATTGCGCCTCAGATGCGCAAGAGTCTGCACTTGCTCTCCTTGAGCCTGCCTGAATTGCGTGCGGAAGTCTTCCAGGAGATGGCGACAAATCCCATAATTGAGGATGTCAGCTCGCCAATGGAGCGGGAGACCGTCTCCCACCAAGAAGACCTCTGTGAGGCGGAAGAAAACTCCTACGCGAGCGACTATACTGAGGATGACGATATTCCCGATACGACTTACACGGCGGATGTGGATGCTCTCGAGCGGCGGCAGAAGTTCTTTGACTCCCAAACTCAGGAAGAGACGCTTGAAGAGCACCTCATAAACCAACTTGGCTACTCTGAGATCCCGCCTGAGGACCGCACGCTCGCGGAAATCTTAATTGGCGAACTCGACAATAACGGACTCTTCGCGGGGTCGCTTCCCGATATTGAGATGACGACAGGCGAGAGCGAGGCGAAGATTCGGAGCGTCCTTCACGAAATAACCCAACTTGATCCAGCGGGGTGCGGGGCGACCTCCATAAAGGAGTGCCTTTTGGCGCAAATCGACAAATTAGACGGCTCGCCTTCTCAAAAGACAGTCGAAGCTCTGATTAAAGACCATCTTATGGATATTGCCTCGGGCAAGACGGAAGTTATTGAGAAGTCCCTTGGCATAACTGCCGCGCAATATACTGCCGCGATCGCGGCACTTCGCACGCTGGATCCGCGTCCAGGGCGTGCCTATCGCCGTGCGGGGCACGACATTGCCTATGTTAACCCCGAGGTGCACGCGGTGAATATTGGCGGCAAGTGGATCGCGCGGGTGGATGAGCGGTCCGTCCCCGAGATTCACATCTCCACCAAGTACCAGAAGCTCCTTGCCGACCCGCGTACGGATAAAGAGACGAAGGACTACATCCGTACACGAATTGCCGCGGCGGAGGGCATAATTGACGCGATTGAGCGGCGGCAAGAGACCATCGCGGCGATTGCGCAGGCGATATTTGACGCACAGCCCGCTTTCTTTACGCAGGGGCTCAAGGGGCTCAAGCCGCTTACGATGCAAGAAATCGCCGCGAAAGTGGGTGTGCACCATACGACCGTGTCGCGAACGGTGCGCGATAAGTATGCTTCCACCCCACGCGGCACAATTGAACTTAAGCGCTTCTTTACGCAGGGGCTCGTGCGGGATGATGGCGAGACCATTGTGAAAGAAGCGGTTATTGAGCGCTTGATGGCACTTGTCGCGGCGGAAGATAAGATGAGCCCGCTTTCCGACGAACGCCTCGCGACACTTTTGAACAAGGAGGGCTTTCCTGTGGCCCGCCGCACCGTCGCTAAGTACCGCCTGAAGGCGCATATTCCAGGCGCGATTGAGCGCAAGGCCCACGAACCTCTATCCATTTAAAATCGATTTGAATCATGAGCGAAACTAAGAGTGATTTTGTCCATTTACACCTGCATACGACCTATTCGTTATTGGACGGACAGTGCCAAATCGTGCCTCTCGTAAAGAAGGCGCGGGAACTCGGTATGCCCGCCTTGGCGGTGACGGACCACGGCAACCTTTTTGCACTTAAGAACTTCTATGATGAGTGTCGCTCGAAGAAAGAGAAGATTTACGGCGACCTCGCGGGGGTGCATGTAAAGCCGATTCTCGGTTGTGAGACCTATGTCACTTCGACGGGCGACCACAAGTCGCGGGATAAGAATGAGCGGCGTTTCCACCTTTGCCTCCACGCGAAGAACTTGGTGGGCTACCACAATCTTGTAAAGCTTATTTCCATTGCTCATACGGAAGGCTTTTATCACAATCCGCGCATAGACCACGCGCTTTTGGAGAAATATCATGAGGGACTCCACTGCTCTGCCGCGTGCATTGCGGGAGAGGTCGCCCACGCCTTGGAAACGAATAACTTTGCCGAGGCGGAGCGTGTGGCGCGTTGGTACAAGGAACTTTTCGGCGACGATTATTCGCTGGAGGTAATGCTACATCCCGCTAAGAAGGCAGGGCCTGATGTCCCGATGAGTGCCCGCGAGAGTTTTGCTGACCTCTATGAGCGGCAGTGCAAAGTCGTGAAGGGGATGTTGGAGCTTGGCAAGAAACTCGATATCCGCGTCATTGCGACGAACGATGTCCATTTCTTGAATAAGGATGACGACGATTCCCACGATGTCCTTCTTGCGCTATCGACGGGTCGCAAACTCACGGATTCTGGACGGATGATTTACACAGGCGAGGAGTGGTTCAAGACGGCGGAGGATATGAAGGCGCTTTTTGCCGAGAATCCTGAGCTTATTTCGAACACTCTCGAGGTCGCTGAGCGCATTGAGGAATATAATCTCAACTCTGACCCCATTATGCCGCGTTTTGATATTCCTCTCAGCTTCGGCACTGAGGAAGATACGCGCAAGAAGTATGATGAGGAAACGCTGAAGGGGATGTATCCCGACGGACGTGTCGAGAAGTTGGGCGGCTACGATAAGGTCATTCGTATTCAGTTTGAGGCGGAGTATCTTGCGTCCCTCGTCTGGGCAGGTGCAAAGAAGCGTTGGGGCGATCCACTCTCACAAGAAATCCAAGAGCGCGTGCAGATGGAACTCGATACGGTCCGTACGATGGGCTTTCCAGGCTACTTCTTGATTGTACATGACTACATCCGTGCCGCGCGCGAGGAGTGCGGTGTTTGGGTGGGGCCTGGCCGTGGTTCTGCGGCGGGTTCGGCGGTCGCCTATGCGCTCGGGATTACGAATGTCGACCCGATTAAGTTTGACCTCCTCTTCGAACGCTTCCTGAATCCCGACCGTATTTCGATGCCTGATATTGATGTCGACTTTGATGACGCGGGACGCGAGAAGGTGCTCGATTATGTGACGCGCAAATATGGCGCGGACCATGTGGCGCATATTGTTACATTTGGACAGATGGCGGCAAAGTCGGCGATTAAGGATGTTGGGCGCGTGATGGACTATCCCCTCGCCGACACGAATAAACTCGCCTCGCTCGTCCCCGATACGCCGAAGATTAGTTTTAAGGCGGCGATGTCGAAGACGAGTAAAAACGGGGAGCCGAATAAGGACTATTCGCCAGGGCTTGTTGAGGCTTTTAATTCTAAAGACCCAATTATCCATCGCCTAATGGAACGTGCGCAACACTTGGAAGGCTCCATTCGCCAACCTGGTGTCCACGCCTGCGGTATTATCATCTCGCGCGATCCGTTGATTGAGACGCTGCCCGTTATGCCCACCCCTGACCGTAGCGGAAAGAAGGATGATTCGGCGGCAGATTCGGGTGAGAAGCTCTTGACGACGCAGTATGACGGACACTTCGTGGAGCCTGTCGGGCTTCTGAAGATGGACTTTCTCGGCTTGAAGACCCTGACCGTCGAGAAGGAGTGCGTTAATTTGCTGGGCGCGAACAATCCGCGCGTCCCCGAGGCGTTGCGGGGGGAAGACGGCTTTCTCGACCCCGACAAGATTCCAGATGATGATAAACTCACCTATGAACTCTTCGGGCGCGGCGAAACGACGGGGCTTTTCCAGTTTGAATCGGACGGAATGAAGAAGTGGCT
>CAVLAC010000019.1:0-23472 GCA_963661055.1 bacterium
TGTGCCGCGAGGAAGTATCCTGAAACGACAAAGAAGAATGGAACGGCTATTCGCGCAATACCTCCAGCCACAAGCTCATCGATAAGCCAAGTTAAACAAATACTTTCCTTAGGCCATGAGACATGTATTATAACAACAAGAAGAGCACACACGATGCTCATATTCTTAATCTTTTGGCTTGTTTCAGCCGACACACAAGACATGCCTGTAATCTTTCATTTATGCACCTCCAGTCGCGGAGACCCCCTCACATGCATAAAAAGAGCGCATTATCTTCTCATGCACTCTGCAGTAGCCCTGGTACAGGCCAATCCGAATACACAAAGAGACAATGCGCCTATTGGGCGCATCTCTGCTCTCTTGTCGTCCGGATTTTGAAATAGTACCAGTATTTCTGCAGAACGACTTGTTAGCGTTGACGCTAAATCATCAGCGACCTAAAAGGCGGAGCGCGGCACTTTGTCCGCTTAAGCATTCCCTCGGTCTATAGGCTCGGACGCATTTGCTCAATCCACCGTCCGAACGCCTAAGATTATACCATATTTGGGCTTGAAAGTATATGCCAAAGTCATAAGTTGAAGTTGAAAAGCGGTATAGCGGGCAAGGGACTGCTCGCCATACCCAATCCGTGAAATCCGTGGTTGCATTTAACAACTGAATATAATTACGCCTTTTCTGCGCAAAATATGCTATAATATTAGCTATGAAGGTACGGATGTCTCTCGGACAGGCTCTTTTGGAGTATGTGCTCGCGCTCGCCGCGCTACTCGTTGTCGTTTCGGCAATGGGCTATCTCGTTTCTGCCGCGAAGGCGAAGGCACAGCGTTCTAGTAGCCTCGTTCGCTCGGAATATCCGTAAAGTCTTTGGTACAGTAACTCAGTAAAGGAACGCAACTATGAAGAAAGCACTCAAGCGCGGACAGACGATGGTCGAATACATCATCATTGTCGCCCTCATTGCCATTACGCTTATCGCCGTATTCACCTACCTAAGCCGCGCGATTGGACGCAAGGCGAGCGGTGCGGCGCAGGCACTCTCCGAACAAGAGGGTGATACCGCCAAGCAAAAGGTCGAAGCCATCAACGAGAATACCATTAAGCAGCTCGGCGAGGACTAATGCGCCGCGCTCAGGCGATGATTGAGACGGTCATTGCCGTCCTTATCGTCACAGGAATCTTGCTCGTAGCATTGACCTTCTCGGAGATGCTCTCCGCACGCATATTCCTCGACCACGCCGCCGCACGAGCCGTGCGGGCGCGGACTGTTGGGCTTAATAACTATATGTGCCTAAAGTCCGCGCAGGTCGCGATGATTCCTGTCGCGGGCAAGCGCCTTTGGCCGACGGACTACGAGGGCGACGAAACCTACTTCGTCCCTGCCTATCTCGCGTCCGAAAATCCCGCCTATGCACGCGGCATTTTGGAGTATGCGCGTTGGGGCACTACGAGCATGCGGCTTACGGACGGTCTATCCTCTCTCAGCGCGGCACTTCGTATGACGACGGAAGATGATTGGGCAATGGATGGTGCGGCGGCAATTGAGTCCCACGCCCCCTTCTATATGGACTTCCAAGGCAGATAAACGATGAAAGCACGCTCTGGACAAGTCGCCCTTTACCTCCTCCTCGCGCTCATTGTCATTTGCGTCCTCGCACTCAGCAATGTGGACTCCTTCCTCGGGGTGCGCGCCAAGAATCGGCTTGAGAATGCAGGTGACGCGGCAACCCTCGCCGCCGCGCGTGAACAAGGTCACCTCCTTAATGAGATTGGCAAGCTCAACCTCGACCACATCAAAGCCGCGATTAAGGGTGACTCAAACGCGTGTGAGAGAATTGTCAAAGAGCAGTCGCGCCTCGCCTTGCTGGGTCCGTTTAATGCCCTCCGAGAAGCGAACCGCGCGGCAAAAGAGAAATATGACCTCCCCGTCCGTAAAGAGTACTCCGAAATCCTTGAGTCACACATCTCGGAAATTGCCGACAAATACCGCAGTGCCCCCGACATCTACCCTGCCCCGTGGGAAGGCGCGTGGGATGACTATTTGCAAGGATGGCTCTCGCTCGTAAATGAAGGACTCTCCGTCGGGGCGGATAATATTGAATATTTCGACACCGTCGGCGGACACCTCCTCTTCCTGCGCGACTTCTACTACGCCATTGCCGCGCATAACTGGTGCTGGTTCCATTTCAATAATGAGGGGGCGCTCCGAAACTTCTCCAACCACACGGCGTGGAGCAATCCCTTTGAGAACGCCTATCGCGAAGCTAATTGCGCTAATTGCGAGATATTCTCCCTGCATATTGAACCACGCCAAACAGCCCTCACCGATATCCTCTCTTTCGACGAAATTCGCGCGGCACTTCGTGACTATGACGAGGGGGCGCTCCATATCGATGAACTCCAGCCTCCACCCCTTCTCACAAATGACACGCAAGTTTGGTTCTGCTACGATAAACGCTATTGGGGCAAGTGGTTCGACGGACGCCGCCTCGCGGGTGACGAAGACGCGGCGGAGTTTCCGCTGGATGGAGAGATAAAGCCCATCTATAATGTGCGTGGCTGTTCCGCCATCTGCCGCGTTAAGGGGGATGTTCCTTCCACTGTAAATGACGCGACGAATACTTGCGTTTGGACCGCCGCCGCCAAGCCCTTCGGCTCACTTTCAGGCGACGCACCTGTGACGGATTCTAACTACTTTATCTTACCCTCCTTCAGTGATGTGCGACTCATCCCTGTCGATGCCGCGAATGGAAGCGACCTCGCGACTGCCGATTATGATTGGGTCATCCATCAGCAAAAGCATCTCGCCCTCTATCTTGAGCGCGGACCCTATGCCGTCGGGAGCTGCTGGTACTGCGAACAATTGCGCACATGGGAGACGCCGTCCTTTCATGAAAGAGGCAGTAATTGGCTAAATTACAATGCTTCGTCCTGCGTGAGACCGAGCTCGGGGACGAGCTACAGCGGGGGGACAAGCCATGGACACTAAAAAGTGCCGCGCCCAAGCCCTCGTCGAACTCGCCTTCGGGATGTTTGCGCTTGCCCTTGTGCTGAGTGCTCTTTTCGCATTCACGTCCTATATCGTCAAATCGCTCAATGCTCAGCGCGAGGTACGTGTCCAAGCGGGCAGAAGTGCCCTCGCCTCAAGTGCCAATGGCGCAACGAGCGTCAAAACGGACGAAGCTACTTTCGATTCTCTCGCGACAGACTATGTCTTCGGCTCTGAGAGCGTCAAAATCAAAGAAAATGCATATCTTCCACCCCTAAATATAGACAATAACCAATGACAAAGAATCCATTCGCAATACGAGTTGAAATCCTCGTCGACCTCATGCGCAAATACAAGGTTGACCTCGCCGTCATCCAAAACGAAGCCAACATCCGTTCCCTCACGGGTATCGAATGTGATAGCGCGACACTCCTCGTTACAGATAAAGGCACGACCACGCTTTATACGGACTTCCGCTATGGCCCTATGATACGGCGCACGGCACCTTGGATAAAGCTAGACGAGAGCGCGGCATTTTCTAAAGAAAAATGCATCTCAGCTAAAGCCAAAAATGTTGGCTACGAGGGCTCTATCCCTCACACAACATGGAAAATGTTTGAAACTTATTTCCCTAATCTAGAAACCTTGAAGAATATCTCGGACTTCTTTTCCACCCTGCGTGAGACGAAGTTCCCTTGCGAACAAGACAAGATTCGTGCCGCCGCCGCGCTCAACGATAAGATTTGGTATCGGGCACAGCGCAAGTTCCGTCCCGGTATGACCGAGCGAGATATGGCGCGTGTCATCAAACATCTTATGATTGACCTCGGCGATGGCGAAGCATTCCCAACGATTGTCTGCATTGGCAAAAACGCGGCAGAATGCCACCATATGCCCGATGATACAGCTTGGGATGGCAAAAAGCCCATTCTCGTCGATATGGGCGTGAAACTCGACGGATACTGCTCGGATATGACGCGCAATATTCTCCCCAAGAAGCCCTCGAAACTCTATCGCGAAGTCTACAACCTCGTTTTAGAGGCGAATGAACGCGCCATCGCCGCCGCGAAACCCGACATAACCTGCGAAGAATTAGATGCCGTAGCACGCAACTTCCTCAAGAAAAATGGCTATGGCAAAGCCTTCGGACACGCCCTCGGGCACGGTGTTGGGCTTGAGATCCACGAAGCCCCTACGCTTCGTCAAGGTCAGTCTAAACCCCTCACAGAGGGAACGATTGTCACCATTGAACCTGGCGTTTACCTCGAGGGCAAACTCGGCGTACGCATCGAGGACCTCATCCTCATCACAAAGACGGGGTGCGAAGTCCTCTCACATTCCGTAAAATAAGGGCTTAATCCTTTAGCCGTGAAGTTCGGCGTGGTACTCTTGAAGGGTGCACACGGCGACTTCACCGAGCGGACCATCTTCCGCCAAGCCCGCAACTGCCGCGCGATACCCCGCGAGTGTCGTCGTGAGCGGAACTCCC
This sequence comes from bacterium, assembly GCA_963661055.1. Taxonomy (GTDB): domain Bacteria; phylum Verrucomicrobiota; class Kiritimatiellia; order RFP12; family UBA1067; genus UBA1067. The sequence continues at coordinate 4,476 of CAVLAC010000019.1, forward strand.
GCACGAATTGCCGCGCTCCGCAAATGGGCATTATCCTCATTCGCCTCGCGCCCCGTCTCAACGGTGTTCACAATCCAACGGATACTGCCGCGCCGCAGGAGGTCGAGCGCATTCGGGCGACCGCGCGAAATGCGGAAGACTGCCTTCGATTCCACGCCCGCCTTCCAAAGTTCTGTAGAAGTGCCGCGTGTTGCGTAAATCTCATAGCCCATCGCGGCAAGTTCCTTCGTGAGCGCAACGCCCACCGCCTTATCTTCATCGCGCAAGGAGACGAAAATGGCTCCGCTCTTTGGCAAGGGACTGCCCGCCGCCGTTTGGCTCTTAAAGTAAGCAATCTCAGGATCGGGATCAATCGCCATAACTTCACCCGTCGACTTCATCTCGGGGGTGAGCGCAACTTCCGCGCCTGGGAATTTCGCGAATGGGAAGACCGCTTCCTTTACACAGGTATACGGAGGCAACACTTCCTTTGTAAAGCCAATATCCGCGAGCTTCTCGCCCACCATACACCGCGCGGCAATATCCGCGAGCTGTACGCCAATCGCCTTCGAGACGAAGGGAACAGTCCGTGACGCACGCGGATTGACCTCAATCATCCAGATTCCGTCCTCACGCACGGCGAGCTGCAAGTTCATAAGCCCCACCACATGAAGCTTACGGGCAAAAAGCCGCGCATAACGGATGACTTCCTCTACCACCTCAGGCTTCAGGGAACGCGGAGGCGTAACCGCCGCCGCATCGCCCGAGTGGCATCCCGCCGCCTCGACATGCTCAAGAATGGCACCGACCACCGTGGTATGTCCATCCGAAACACAGTCCACATCCAGTTCCACGGCGTGTTCAAGGAACTTATCAATGAGAATTGGCTTGCCTTCCGCCGCCGCAACAGCCTCGTTCACATACTTATCAAGTTCCGATTCGCTCGAAACAATCGCCATGCCACGTCCACCCAGAACAAAGCTCGGGCGCACAAGGACTGGATAGCCAATTTCGCGTGCAATCTGCCGCGCATCGGCGACGGAATGCGCAATCCCGCTCGGCGGTTGCTTCATCCCGACATCCGAGACGAGTTTCTTAAAGAAGTCACGGTCTTCGGCGCGGTCAATATCATCAGGCGATGTGCCCACGATGGTCGCACCCGCCTTCTTGAGCCGCTGGGCGAGATTGAGAGGAGTCTGCCCGCCATACTGCACGATAACGCCATCGCACTTCTCACGATCATAGATTTCCATCACATCCTCGAATGTGAGGGGCTCAAAGTAAAGGCGGTCGGATGTATCGTAGTCCGTCGACACCGTCTCAGGATTCGAGTTGACCATCACGACTTCATAGCCGCGACTCTTGAGCGCAAATGCCGCGTGGCAACAGCACCAATCGAACTCAATGCCCTGCCCAATGCGGTTGGGTCCACCACCAAGCACCATAATCTTCTTCTTATCGTGCGAGACCGTGTCGGCAACGGACGACTTCTCCCATCCGTAGGAGCTATAGAAGTAAGGCGTAACCGCCTCAAATTCGCCTGCGCAAGTATCGACCGCACGGAACTCGGGGTGCAAACCTTGGGCGAGACGCTGGGCACGGATCTCATCCTCGGTCTGCCGCGTCGCTTCCGCAATTTCTTTATCCGAGAAGCCCATAACTTTCGCCTGCTGTAAGACATCCGTCGGAAGGTCTTTGCCCACGAAAGTGCCCAAAAACACCTTAAAAGCCGAAAGTTCAGCGAGTTCCCGCTTGAACCACGGATCATAAGTGGAGGCATCGTGGTAGCGCAAGGGTGCTTCAAGTGAGCGCACCGCCTTGAGATACGCCTGCTTAAAGGTGCGACCAATCGCCATCACCTCGCCGACCGCCTTCATCTGGGTGCCGAGGGCAATATCCGCGCCTGGGAACTTCTCAAAGGCGAAGCGCGGCACTTTTACAACGACATAATCGAGCGCGGGCTCAAATGCCGCAGGGGTCTTGCGGGTAATGTCATTCGGGAGCTCATCGAGCGTATACCCGACCGCCAAAAGCGCGGCAATTTTCGCAATGGGAAAGCCCGTCGCCTTCGAAGCGAGTGCCGAAGAGCGCGAAACACGCGGATTCATCTCAATAATAATGCGCCGCCCTGTGCGCGGGTCAACTGCCCACTGCACATTCGACCCGCCTGTCGCAATACCAATCTTCTCAAGCACCCGAATCGAGTCGTCGCGCATTTCTTGATATTCGCGGTCCGTCAGCGTCTGAATTGGCGCGACCGTAATGGAGTCGCCTGTATGCACGCCCATCGGGTCCATATTCTCGATGGAGCAGACGATTACGGCATTGCCCGCCTTATCGCGCATAACTTCCATCTCAAACTCTTTCCAGCCAATGAGCGATTCCTCAATCAAGACTTCGCTGTTGAGGGAAGCCTCCAAACCACGCGAGCAAATCGCGTCAAATTCTTCAGGCGTATGGGCAATACCACCACCTGTACCGCCGAGGGTAAAGCCTGGACGGATGATTAGTGGCCACGAGCCAATTGTCTGGGCGACGGCACGCGCTTCATCGAGCGTGTGGGCACTGCCCGAGCGCGGCATATCGAGTCCCAACTCGCGCATAGCGTTCTTGAAGAGTTGGCGGTCTTCGGCACGCGCAATGGCGTCTGCCTGAGCACCAATAAGTTCCACGCGATAGCGGCGCAAAATCCCCGCTTTATCAAGTTCCATCGCGAGATTGAGCGCAGTCTGTCCGCCCAGAGTCGGCAAAATCGCGTCGGGACGCTCGCGGCGGATAATCTCGTGGAGCGCGTCCACGGTCAGCGGCTCAATGTAGGTGCGGTCGGCGCGGTCGGGGTCCGTCATCACTGTCGCGGGATTCGAATTCGCGAGAATGACGAAGTAGCCCTCCTTTTTAAGCGCTTTTACCGCCTGAACCCCCGAGTAGTCAAACTCGCATCCCTGTCCAATGACAATGGGCCCCGCGCCAATAATCAATATCTTACGAATATCCGTCCGCTTCATCTGCGCCCCTCCTTACTTCACCTTCTTCGACTTGCCGCACTTAAGTGCCGCGCCCACAAGTCCATCGAAGAGCGGATGTGGCGCGGTCGGACGCGACTTGAACTCAGGGTGGAACTGCCCCGCGATGAAGTACGGATGCGTCGGCAACTCCACGACTTCGACGAGCTTCCCGTCGGGGGAGCGTCCGCTAACGACGAGCCCCGCCTTTTCAATCGCCTCACGCATGGACGTATCATAGGCGAATTCATAGCGATGGCGATGGCGCTCCGAAATCTCAGTCGTCTTATAGAGTTTTGCCGCGAGGGAGCCCTTCTTGAGGGTGCAGGGATACGCGCCAAGGCGCATTGTGCCGCCCTTCTGCGTCACGCCCTTCTGCTCTTCCATAAGGTCAATGACAGGATGGGTCGTCGTCGCGTCAAACTCGGTTGAGTTCGCGTCCTTCCAACCGAGGACATCCCGCGCATATTCAATGACCGTACACTGCATACCAAGGCAGATGCCGAGGAACGGAATCTTCTTCTCGCGGGCATAGCGAATCGCCGCGATTTTGCCAGGAATGCCGCGACTACCAAAACCGCCCGGCACGAGAATGCCGTTTACGCCGTTCAAAAGGCGCGGATTCTTCTCCACATCTTCCGCCTCCAAGCAAAGAACATGCACCTTTGCATTGTGCGCCATACCCGCGTGTTGCAGGGCTTCATGCACACTCTTATAGGCATCACGAATCGAGATGTACTTGCCCACCAAAGCAATTGTCGTCTCATATTTCGGACATGTCGCTTTCTTCACGAGCGTATCCCAGACCGTGTGGCGAATCGGCCAAATATCGAGGTGGAGTTGCTTCAAGACTTCCTCATCAAGGTGTTGCTTGCGCAATTCACGCGGCACCGCGTAGACGGAGTCCGTCACATCCTTTTCCTCAATCACGCGCTCGGGACGGACATTGCAGAACATCGCGAGCTTAGCGAGATGCTCACTCGGAATCGACATTTCCGTACGGCACACGAGAATATCAGGGATAATACCAATCGCGCGGAGCTGTCCGACCGAATGTTGCGAGGGCTTCGTCTTGAGTTCACCCGCTGCCTTAAGGTAAGGTACGAGCGTCAAATGCACGAAGCAGGTATTTTCAACCCCTTCCTCAAAACGGAACTGCCGCGCCGCTTCCAAGAACGGCAGGGACTCAATATCGCCCGAGACACCGCCAATTTCACAAAGGACAATGTCGCAATCGTGCTCGCCCGCCGAATGAATCGCGGCTTTAATCTCGTCCGTGATATGCGGAATGACTTGCACCGTGCCGCCGAGATATCCGCCCGCCCTTTCGCGTGCGAGAACAGCGGAATAGATGCGCCCCGAGGTATAGTTCGAAGCCTTCGAGCAGGTCACCCCCGCGAAGCGTTCGTAGTGCCCAAGGTCAAGGTCCGTCTCGGCTCCATCGTCCGTCACAAACACCTCACCATGTTGATACGGACTCATCGTGCCGGGGTCAACATTGAGATAGGGGTCTAGCTTCTGCATAAAGACCTTATAGCCCCGGCTCTTCAGGAGGAGTGCCAACGAGGCGCTCGTAATACCCTTCCCGAGGGAACTTACGACGCCGCCTGTGATAAATACATACTTAACTTGCTTTTTCATCATCAAAATTCCTTTCTTACTTCTTGAACGCACTCATCATCCCTTTGAACGCCGCGAAGAGGTAGCCGCTATCGTGCGGACCCGGACACGACTCAGGATGGTACTGCACCGAAAAGGCGGGCTGCGTCATATGCCGCACGCCCTCGACTGTATTATCATTGAGGTTAATGTGCGTGACCTCAAGACAACTCGGGATCGACTCTTGGAGCACCGCGAAGTTGTGGTTCTGACTCGTAATTTCCACCTTGCCTGTCGCGAGATTACGCACAGGGTGGTTGCAACCGTGATGTCCAAATTTGAGCCGCCCCGTCTTTGCTCCGCACGCAAGAGAAAGGAGTTGATGCCCGAGGCAAATACCCATAAGTGGAACTTTCCCGAGGAGTGCCTTCACATTCTCAATCGCGTAAGTAACCGCCGCAGGGTCGGCAGGGCCATTCGAGAGAAATACGCCATCAGGCTTTCGAGCCAAGACTTCCTCCGCAGGAGTCTTCGCGGGCACGACTTCCACCGTCGCAAACGCGGCAAGTGACCGCAGAATGTTTGTCTTTACGCCAAAGTCATAACACACCACACGGTAGGGGGCGCAGTCCCGTTCCGCTTGGTAGGGGGCGCAGTCCCTTGCGCCCCGCTGAAACACATACGGCTTCTCGCATGTCACTTTCGCCGCGTAGTCTTGTCCGTCAAGCCCTTCCCACGCTTGGGCGCGGCGGACGCCTTCCTCTTCCGAAATCGCCTCATCCGAAACGTGCAAATACGCCTTTTGGTTGCCGTGTTCCCGAAGGTGTAAGGTCAAGTGCCGCGTATCGACCGCACGAATTCCTGGCACACCCGCCTCTTTGAGATACTCATCAAGGCTCTTTGTCGAGCGCCAATTGGAAGGCTCGGTCAAATCATTGATGACGAGTCCCGATAAAAAAAGCGCCCGAGATTCAACATCTTCGGGGTTTATGCCATAATCACCAACTTCAGCGGTGGTAAGAGTGACGAATTGTCCAGCGTAGGAGGGGTCCGTCAAAATCTCCTGATACCCACTCATACCCGTATTAAAGACGACCTCGCCCACCTTGTCAACTGCGGCACCAAATGCCACACCGTGGAAAATCGTCCCATCCGCGAGCGCAAGGAACGCTTTCCGTTCACGCTCGGCCGTCCACTTTTCATTAAATCCGTTCATAGACATAATTTCTCCGTCTTTTACAAAGCACTTTGCGTGCCAGTGCACTCGCACATTTCTAACTTGCCAAAAGCGACATCTTACGCCCGAAAACACTTAACTAGCAGTTTTGCCGCGTTTACACAAGTGTAAGAGTCGCAATTTTCGCCTTTCATCAAATGTAAAGAACCTAGGCCAAACCGTACTTCGCGTCCAAGAATGCCGCCGTTTCCCGTGCCGCCTCCTCAACCGCCGCGACCGAATCACAGGCGCGATTAGGCACACCCTCCAGCGCCGCCTCAACGGCACGGACTATTCCCATATAGCCAATCTGCCGCGCCAAGAACTTGGCAACCGCCCACTCATCCGCCGCCGCGAGAATGGCAGTAGCGCATCCGCCACGCTGACAGGCTTCTTTCACAAGCCTTAGACACGGGAAACGCTCTGGGTCGGGCGCACGGAAGGTTAGCTTCCCAAGTGCCGCGAGATCAAGTTTCTCCCGTACGGAAGGTAGCCGCCTAGGTACGGAAAGCGCGTACTGTATCGCCACTTTCATATCGGGCGGAGAAAGCTGGGCGAGCGTTGCCCCATCGGGGAAGGTGACGAGCGAATGGACAATGCTCTCGGGGTGCACCACCACATCGATTTTCTCGACGGGTACATCAAAGAGCCACCGCGCTTCCAATACCTCAAAACCCTTATTCATCATCGTAGAGGAATCAATGGTCACCTTGGGGCCCATCTTCCAACGCGGATGATTCAGGGCTTGCTCCACAGTGACGGACTCCAAATCGGCGGGCGCATCGAGGAACGGACCTCCCGAGGCGGTAAGAATAAGGCGATCAACCGTACCGTCCCCACCCTGCAAGCACTGAAAGATGGCGGAGTGCTCGCTATCGACTGGCAAAAACTTCACGCCCTTCTTTCGCGCGGCAGTTGTGACGAGCTCCCCCGCCATAACCATCACTTCTTTTGTGGCAAGGGCAATATCCATCCCCTTCTCAATTGCCGCGAGGGTGGGTTCGAGTCCGCTCAAGCCCACTGTGGCGACGAGGCAGATATCCGCGTCATTTTCGGCAACCGCACGAAGTGCCGCGTCCGTTCCCGTATACGCCCTCGCCCCAAACTCAGTGGCGAGGGCTTCGCACGCCTCTTTCGAATGAAGTGCCGCGACAGCGACGATTTTAAAGTCGTTCGGGTGCTCACGCACAACTGCCGCGGTACTGCGTCCGATGGAGCCCGTTGCCCCAAGGAGGATTATACGCTTTTGCATATCCTCCTTAGAAATCAACCTCGGTATCGTAGTAGCAGCAGGTGAGCAGCTTTTCCATTTCCTCAACCGTGGGCTGACGCGGATTCGACAAGGTGCAAGCGTCCGCAATTGCGTTCACAGCAATATCGTGGAGGCGTTCCTTGAAGACTTCCTCAGGAACAAAGCCCTTCTCGCACGGATAGCTATCCGCCCCATAAGTGCCAATGGCGTGCGGAATCTTGAGCGCGTCATTCATGCTGCGCAAGAACGCGATGAGATTCGCGACCTTCTCCTGATCATTCGCCCCGCCAAGCCCCATGAAGTCCACAATGACCCCATAACGCTTGAGCGCTTCTGGATTCTTCGCGTTGAAGGCAATGACTTTCGGGAGGTACATCGCGTTTGCCGCGCCGTGGATGATGTGTGCGCCATAGTCCGCAAATGCCGCGCCTGTCTTGTGCGCCATCGAATGGACAATACCAAGGAGTGCATTCGAGAACGCCATACCCGCCAAGCACTGCGCGTCGTGCATCTTATGCCGCGCCGTCATATCGCCATTATAGCTCGGAATCAAATCCTTCTGAATGGACTTAATCGCGAAAATGGCAAGCGGATCCGTATACGCACAATTCGCCGTCGAGACATACGCCTCAATCGCGTGAGTAAGCGCATCCATTCCCGTGTGGGCGACGAGCTTTTGGGGCATTGTCTCGGCGAGCGCGGGATCGACAATCGCCACATCTGGCGTAATCTCGAAGTCCGCAATCGGATACTTGATGCCCTTGGCATAATCCGTAATAATCGAGAATGCCGTCACTTCCGTCGCCGTGCCCGAGGTGGACGAAATGGCGCAGAAATGTGCTTTTGTACGCAGTTTGGGGAGTCCGAAGACCTTGCACATATCCTCGAAGGTGGTTTCGGGATATTCGTACTTAATCCACATCGCCTTTGCCGCGTCAATGGGCGAGCCGCCGCCAATGGCGACAATCCAATCGGGTTTAAAGGCGAGCATAGCTTCCGCGCCCTTCATGACGGTCTCAACCGAGGGATCAGGTTCAATGCCCTCAAAGAGCTGAACTTCCATACCCGCCTCTTTCAAATAGGCGACAACCTTATCAAGGAAGCCAAAACGCTTCATTGAGCCGCCGCCCACGCAAACCATCGCCCGTTTGCCCTCAAACTTCTTGAGTGCCTCGAGTGCATTCTCTCCGTGATAGATGTCTCTCGGGAGTGTGAATCGTGCCATTGTTAGTAGTCCTTTCTTATGTGGTTTCTTAAAGTGCCTTAAAGCGATATTCCGTCTTCGACTGGTAGGTCTCGCCTGGACGCAATACGGCGGACGGGAAATCAGGACGGTTCGGCGTATTCGGATAGTGCTGAGTCTCGAGCGCAACATGTCCGCGCCGCGCCATGGGGAGTCCGTCCTTCATCGTCCAATCATCGCTAATGAAGTTGCCCGCGTAAACCTGAATGCCCGGCTGGTCAGTCCAGACTTCGAGTGCCCGCGCCGCCGTCTTCAGCGTGAGTGCCTTACGGAAGCCCTCACCATCCAAACACCAGTTGTGGTCATAACCCGCACCATTCTGAAGGCTCGGTTCTGCCGCGTCAATGCGCTCACCAATCGTGTAAAACTCGCGGAAGTCAAACGGAGTCCCCTCCACCGAGCGCGGCACTCCGACAGGCGCGAGATTCGCGTCAATTGCGAGGTAGTTGGACGCGGCAATCTGCATTTCGTGATTGAGCATCGTCCCCTTGCCTTCCAAATTGAAGTAGGTATGCTGAGTCATCCCAATGTATGTCGGCTTATCCGTCGTCGCGGCATATTCAATGCGCCAAGTGTTATCGGGCGTAATCGTATAAACGACCTTAACTTGAACCGTGCCTGGGAAGTTCTCCTCACCATCAGGCGAAGTGCGCGTAAAGACAATGCCGACATCATCTCCGTTGGTAAAAGGTTCCGCCGCCCAAACATACGCATCCCATCCGCGTGTGCCGCCGTGCAAACAGGCATTGTGCCCCGCGTCATTCGCCGCGAGCTTATACGCCTTGCCATCCAGCTCAAATGCCGCGCCCGCAATGCGGTTCGCATAGCGTCCGATAATCGCCCCAAAGTAAGCGTCCGTCTTCTCCCAGCCCGAGACATCATCAAAGCCGACGGTCACATCGACAAGAGTGCCCACCTTGTCGGGCGCGAAGAGACGCACCACCTTGCCACCGCAGTCCGTGACCTGCATCTCGAGCCCGCCCTTGCCGCGCAAAGTAAAGAGCCGCGCCGCCTCGCCATACTTAGTCACACCAAACGGACGCGCCGCTTGGGCAACCTGCTCCGCGAAGCAACCGACGGCTCCGCCCATCAAAGAAACACTTTTCACATTCATCATAAGACCATTATAACATATTTCCGACCCAAAAGGTACGGATTTCGCAGATTTTGTCTTAACGCGAAATACCCCATTGACTTCGAGTCACAAAATATGGTATAATATTGTCCACTTTGTTGGCGAGATACTCAAGCGGTCAACGAGGGCAGACTGTAAATCTGCTGGCTTACGCCTTCTAAGGTTCGAATCCTTATCTCGCCACCATTAGATCTTTCTTTTAAGCAAAAATGCACAGGTGGGATGGCCGAGCGGTTAGGTCGCGGACTGCAAATCCGCTTACAGCGGTTCAACTCCGCTTCCCACCTCCAAAGTGAGTCTCGAAAGGGACTCGCTTTCTTTTTATAAGGGCAACATCTCACGCAGTAGCCTAAGAGAAGAGGCGGGCATTAGCATCAGGAAGGTCGCGCATTGCCTTCAGGAAGGTCTCGCGATAGGGCGAGGAAGGGAAAGTGTCGGGAAGGTTTTTAAAAAGCTTCCCGACACTTTTACAAAACCTTCCCGAAGCTTTTTGCAAACCTTCCCGACACTTTTCCTTCATCTTCCTAGGACACTACCTTTCTCACGCCGAACCGCGACCCTTTTCACGCCGAATCGCGTCCTTTTTGAAGCTTAGGCGAGGTATGGAACGAGGTCAGGAGGAATGGGGGCTTCAAAGGAAAGTGCCGCGCCTGTTACTGGATGGCGCAGGGCGAGGCGCCAAGCGTGGAGCATTTGCCGCAACGGACGCGGCGTTAGGCGTTTATCTAAGGCACTCTTCCCATAGACCGCATCCCCAATTACAGGACACCCCAAAGATGCCATATGGACGCGTATCTGATGCGTCCGCCCTGTCTCAATGCGGCACGAAATGCGCGAGATAGGGCTGCCAAGAGCGTCCGTAGTGCCCAATAACTGCCAATTAGTAATCGCTTCCTTGCCATTTCGCTCAACTATCGCCATACGCTTGCGGTCAACGGGATGGCGGCCGATAAGATTCACAATGCGCCCTGCATCGAGTCGGGGGCGTCCGTGGCAAATGGCGAGGTATGTCTTTTCGATATTGGTGTGCCCCGAGAAGGCTTTCACCAGCCCCGCCATAGCCTTCTCGGACTTCGCGACCACGAGGAGTCCGCTCGTATCTTGGTCGAGGCGATGGACAATCCCTGGGCGCGCCACCCCACCTATCCCCGAAAGAGACGGGCAGTGATGAAGGAGTGCATTCACAAGCGTGCCCGTGAAGTGTCCAGGCGCAGGGTGTACCACCATCCCTGCCGCCTTATTGATGACGAGAATATCCTCATCTTCATAGACAACATCAAGGGGAATATCCTCGGGTTCAGGAATGGCGGGAACAGGCGGCGGAATCTCGACTTCAATTGTATCAGTCTCGGCGACTTTCGCGCCTGCTTTCGCGGCAGGCGTACCGTTTACTTTGACAAACCCCGCCTTAATCAGCCCTTCTATGCGTGAACGGGAGAAATCGGGGTAGCGCGTCAGAAGTAATTTATCGAGCCGCTCCATCTCTTAGTCCTCTTGCCAACGAATATACCGTACGGACGAGTCCTTCAGATAGGCTTCCGCCTCCACGGTGTGGGTCATCCCGCCCGATTCACCTGTTATCTTAATCTTGAAGACGGACTCTTTATCTATCGAGAACGAGAGATATTCAGAGGCTTCCGACGAAATATCGACAGCCGAATCGACCTGAATCGCGCGATTGCAGAGATCCGAGAAGTCCGTAAAGGGCCAACTTGTGCGCGTCACATCTACATCTGATCTATCTGGCATAATGCCGCGCGCGGCAATTATGGCTTGGGCGACTTCCTGCGCCTCCTCAAGGGCATCATCCTGCTCGGGATTGCGGTAGATGCCTGGAATCGACACGAGAGCGGACGCGTTTTCGCAAGTGTTAACATTGATTTTCTTGCCGCCCTCAGTAGAGAACATATCAAGAAGCCCCGTCACGGTTATTTGATCTTCTTCGCGTTCCCACGGGTTAATCACCCCGCCTGTGAGCACTTGGGGGTAGTCTCTAAAGCCGCGCACATACTCAAGTTCCTTCACATCGGGGATTCGTCCTTGGCGCGGACGGCGTTTGAGCTCGTTCTTCTCTTCGTCCGTACCCACAAACTTCTCCTCGATATCCTCGTACCACTTATTTTCCGCGCCACATTCTTCGCCGTCAATCGCAGTGACCGTGTCGTCCTCATCACGCCAATCGTCCCAAGAGGCAATAAGGATATCCCAAAGCTTGATGACACCATCCTTAGGCGTGGAAAGTTCCTCAGGGATATTGTGGGAGCGAAAGAGCATCCACCACCGCTCCATATACTTAGAGTCATCGCCCGCCTTGCAAAGCTCATTTATATCAATAATACCCTTATCGCCCGAGTTTACGGCAGATATCTCGACTTTCACTGTGCCGCCCTCGGGATTCTCAGGGTCAAGAACGATGGGGCCAATCGTGCATTTTGACGCGGACTTTAGTTCCTGCTTCTCAACTATCCAGCGGTCATCCTCCAGAAGTTTCGCCGTATCCTGGTCTTCCGTCCAATCAGGGGCATCCGAATACTTCGTAAGGACGACTTCCGCGAGGATGCGCCCCGCGTCCACAAAGCGGTCCACCCGATTACGCGAAAGCACATAGAGGTTAATGCCGCTCTGTTGCCGCGCTTCGTAGACGAAAGAAATGACAATCACCGAAAGGACGGCGATAATCCAAATAGCCATAACGAGGGCACTGCCGCGACGATTCTTCATCGAGGGCCTCCTCCCGCTGGTGGCGGCGTGCCCCCGCCACCTTGTCCGCCACCGCCGCGGCGACCACCACCATGTGCCGCGCCCGCCGCCGCTTTCGCCTTCGAGGACGATGTGGGCGTTTCGGCTCCGTCTTGGCTCTGTTCGTAGACGGGAATACGCACAATTCGCATAAGTGGCGCGGTGTGAGTGCGGTAACTCTTGCCCTCAGGGTCAAGGATTCTAAAAGTTAACTCAACCTTATACGGCACACTATTCGATTCCGCCCACTCATCCTCGAAAAGCGATTCATCATTCTTCGCTTCTACCTTTTCATTGCTCTTCAAAACGCGGCAGTTGAAGCCCGCGACACCGTCCGCAATCAGGACGGGCTGGTACATATCTTCATTGGCAAAGGTGTAGTCTGTATCGCTATCTTGGGGACGAAGTGCCGCGTCCGGACACTGCCGCGCATAGAGCCCCGTGACGGATATTGGTTCGCGATAGTCGGTATTCCCTTCCTCAAGAACGAGCACTTGCACGCGGTGGACGGTGTCTCCGACGGCATTCTCACTCCCGATGAGGGCAGAACCTGTCTTCGACCACTCAATAACATCCGAACTCTTCGCGTCCTCTCCGTCACCATTATCTTGGAGAATAAAGCCATAGCGCTCATCCTGCTTGCCATCGTGGGGATAATACATACTGCGCAGACCCGCGACAACTTGGCGGAGCGCATAGTCCGCCCGCTGATTCTTATCCATATACTCGCCCGACACCTGCCAGGCGGTAGTGACCATATTAAAGGTAAGGACGGCAAAAGTCGTCAGAATGCCCAAAAGCAGTGTCGCAAGGAGCATTTCGACCATCGTAAAGGCGCGGCGTTTCATCATTCCGCCTCCTTTCGCCAGAAGGTCACATAACTTTCCTTCTCACCGTGCCCCCGATAGCGGTCGCCCCAGCGCACAGTTATCCGCACGGCATAGATTCCGCCGAGGCGCTCTATTTCGTCCTTATCATTCTTATTCAGGCACTCCCGCTCCCAAGTGTAGCCCTTATACTTCTCTTCTTGTTCACGGGTGAGGTGGATTTTTGAAATCTTATCCCAGAGTGCCGAGGCGCGTGTCTCAGGCACATCCAAATCAATGTCGGGATCTTGGACGTCCGCGAGCGGATACGCCATATCCCCCATATCCATTACTTCTTGAGTTGCCTGAAAGCGCGTCGCGGAAAGCATTAGCTCTTGGGCTTGGGAAAGCGAAACGAGTAGCCCCGCCATCCCCAAGCCAAGGATAATGGTGGCAATCAGCACCTCGAGAAGTGTAAAGCCGCGCCGCATAAGGCTAATCCTCCTCCTCGCCAGGCGAAATCACTTTCACCGCCCCAAAGCGGTCGACGGTAATGAGGAGTCCGTCCTCAGGCTTTGTGCCGTCTGTGTAGACATAGACGCGATGGGGCTCACAGCGTCCGTTTACCTGCCACACAAAACTCACGGGCTCTTGATAATCATTCACAACTGCCGCGCTTTTAGAATCCGTCGCTTCCTCTTCCTCTACTTTCGCGGCTTTTTCCTCTTCTTTCGCCTTCTTGTATTTGCCCAGCAGGTAGTCAACATTGGAGTAGATAGAAACTCGCGCCTTGCGCATTTCCTCCTGTCCCTCGCTCTGGGGCAATTCATCATTGCCAGAGATAACCTTGAGACGGACTCCTTCCATTACTTCCTTAGAGATAGAGGGGAACAGCATTTCCGTCGCCGTATGCCCCTTCTCAGGCGAAAGTGCCGCGCCATCCTCGGTTTCGGTGGCAGACTCCAGTTCATCGCCGCCAATTATGACGCGCTCCCCCGAAAGAGTCCAAGCCTCTTGGGCACCCGTATCCTTCATAAGTTCCGTGCCCGAGATTTCCACATTAGCGCGGCAGGTGTCGCCAACCGTGTCTACCGAGTAGGTAATGATGCAGGGCTTTTGAGTAACGAGTGCCGTGGAGCGTGCCTTACGAATCGCGGCGAAAACATCGCGCGCGGCACCCTTCAGCCGAAAAGCGCCGCGCCCCGCCGTGAAGGAGACTGTCGCCACCCCCATCATCGCCGCCAAAATGCCGATGACAACGAGAAGTTCAATCAGCGTAAAGCCGCGACGCATGAGAGAGGTTCTTATTTAGTCTTCTTATCCGTCTTGTCGCTACGGATGTCGTCATCCGTGCCAAACTCGCCGTCCATACCCGCGCAGACGACCGCATACTTGCGTCCGTTCTTCTCGAGCTTGTACTCGTTGTTCCACGGATCATACAGCGCACCCTCGCCGCCCTTCAGAATCGGACCGTCCTCGCCCTCATCCTTAATAAGGTCGCGCAGGTCGCTCGGCAGCTTGCCGTGCTTAATCTTGTAGCTGAGGACGGCACCATCAATCGAGTCCACGGACGACTTGGCCGCCGTTTTATTCGCATTATCGAGGTGCTCATTGATGTTCTGGATGGCGATTGTGGCGAGTACGCCCAAGATGGCGACTACGACGAGTAGTTCCACGAGGGTAAAGCCGCGCTTAACCGCTTCAAATACAGAATTCTTTTTCATTTTAGTATGTTTCCTATTCTCTTTAGAGTTAGTGATTAAACTGTGAGTGCCGTTTTATCGGCTTTGACCTCCTTAAAGTCGAGCCAATCTTGGTTGAAACGCAATATCCCGAGGGGCTCGCGCGTCTTCCATGCGCCGCGCGTGAAGTCGATGCAGTCCACCGACTTGGAGCGTCCCCGCACCGACTTCTCGGTGAGTTCGCACATCGAGCACCACGACGCAAGGTCATAGACATCCATATCAAGCGGCAAGCCATTCTGCAAGCAGTAGCACCAGCGAAGGTCCATCAAGAAGTCCATACCGCCGTGTCCGCCTACCTTCTGGCTAATTTCACCTGCCGCGCGCCACAAGGGGTGCATATAGTCCGTGCGGTACTTCTCGGCTTCTTCCGCCGTCATATAGCTGTGGGCACCGCCATCGCCCAGCGACTTTTCAATCGCGAGGCGGTACGGATAGTCCTTAAAGATTCCTTTCGTGCCCGCGATGGTGTTATAGCGCGTATAGGGACGAGCGCTCGAGACATCGTGAGCGAGGAGAATTGTGCGCCCCAACTTCGTGCGGATGAGCGTCATATTCAAGTCGCCCATATCAAACTTGCGTCCGTGGAATTTGCCCGTGCCCTTCGCCGCCGCAATCAGTTCATACCGCGCCTGCTTATTTTCCATTGAGGTGAGGTAATCAAATTGGTCGCCGCGATTGATGCCCATATACTGGCAGACGGGGCCGAGACCGTGGGTCGGATACTGGTTGCCCTTATGGGTCAAGTTCCATTCCGCACGCCACCATTCGTAGTCGCCCTCATTGCTGGCGGCAAGGAAGCTCAAGTCGTGAATGTACGCCGCCTCACCGTGCATAAGGTCGCCCAAGAGTCCCTGGCGGCACATATTAAGCGCGAGGAGTTCCATCTCACCATAGCAGCAGTTCTCGAGCTGCATACAGTGTACGCGCATCTTTTCCGCCATCTCCACCTGCGCCCAGCATTCGTCATTCGTCATTGCGGCGGGCACTTCGGTCAGGATGTGCTTGCCGCAGGACATCGCGTAAAGCGCGATGGGCGTATGCAGCGCCCACGGGGTCGTCGAATAGACGACATCCACATCCGCCGCCTCGCAAACCGCCTTATACGCCTCAGCGCCCACATACACCTTGCACTGCCCCGCTTTGTAGCCAAACTTTTCCGTGAGAAGTGCCGCGGCGGCTTTCGCCTTCTCCTCCACGAGATCGCAGACCGCCGTCACTTCCATACCCGGAATCTGTGGCAGGCGATTGAGCGGGCCCTGCCCGCGCCCGCCAAGCCCGACAATGCCGACGCGCACGCGCTTCATCGGCGCACAGCGAAAGCCCGCCATCGGTGCGCCCGAGGCAAAATCAAAAAGCCGCGTGGAAGTGCACCCCGCCGCGGCGGCCGCCACACCCATCCAAGCCGTTCCTTTTAGGAACTCTCGTCTGTTCATACTCATAGAGCCAAAAGCCTTTCTACATTTTGTACACTAAATATTATAACACACTCTCAAACACAAAACAACCCAAGAGAGCCAATTTTTGGTATAATATTCTCCATGACAAAAGCTTGGAGTATACTACCAGACGAATGGAAGCCTATTCTGGCGGCGCGCGGACTGCGTCCGTTCCGCGCCGATCAGATCTTGCAGGCTCTCTATCGCGACTATATCACCGATTGGCAAGAGGCGACCACTCTGCCGAAGGATTTCCGTGAAATCCTCACGAAGGAGTTCCCTCTCACCCCTACCGAACTCGTGGATGTCTCGACTTCTACGGACGGTACCCGCAAGTTGCTACTCAAGTACGCGGACGGCAATTGCGTCGAGACGGTGCTCATCCCCGCCCGCGAGCGCTTTACACAATGCATTTCCACCCAAATCGGGTGCGGGATGGGGTGCGCCTTCTGTGCCTCGGGTTCGCGCGGCGTTGTGCGTTCGCTGACGGCGGACGAGATTGTCGCCGAGTATCTGGCAGGACGCAAGTTCGGCGAGATTACCAATATCGTCGTTATGGGGATGGGTGAGCCCTTCGCTAACTACGACGAGACGATGCGGGCTCTCAAGCTCATCAACGCGGGCAAAGGTCCCAACCTCGGGGCGCGGCACATTACGCTTTCCACCTGCGGAGTCGTACCAGGCTTTGCCAAGCTCGCGGCGGAAGGCATCCAATTCGAGCTTTCCGTTTCCCTTCACGCGCCGAATGACGAATTGCGCTCCGAGCTTATGCCCGTCAATAAGCGCTGGCCCATCGACGAACTGCTCGAAGCCTGCGCCAACTATACGCGGCAGACGAAACGCATTATCACTTTCGAGTATACGGTCATTGCGGGGGTGAATGATTCGCGAGAGTGCGCCGAGGAATTGGCGCGGCAAGTCCGCCGCGTCCCTATGGCGAAGGTGAACCTGATTCCGCTCTCGCCTGTCTCGCACCGTCCCGACTTCAAGATCCCGAGTGAGGCGACGCTCCTCATGTTCCTCGATGTTTTGATGAAGGCGGGGGTGCAGACAATGCTACGGCGTTCGCGCGGGAAGGACGCGAATGCCGCGTGCGGACAGCTTAGGCTACGCAATCTCGAGAAGCAGGAGCAGTAAGCGAAGAGGTAACTTCTAAAAGACAAAATCAAAAGGTCGCGGGCTACTACCGCGACCTTCTTTAATCTAGGAAAAGCTTTCGGAAGTCCCTTAGCCCGCGTTGTTGCCCCACGCATAGTGGGCAAACGCCTTGTTAGCCTGAGCCATCTTATGGACATCGTCACGCTTCTTGATGACGTTGCCCTGACCCTGGAACGCGTCAATGACTTCCGCCGCGACAGCAGCCGGCATACCCATACCATGACGGGCACTCGCGTACTGCGTCGTCCAACGAAGCGCGAGCGAGAGCTGACGATTCGCGGCAATCGGCACTGGGACGGGATAAGTCGTGCCGCCCACGCGACGCGTCTTAACCTCAACCTGAGGCTTCATATTGTCAATGGCGGTGGCGAGCACTTCGAGAGGATCGCTATAGACCTTCTCTTCTTTCGTGAACTTCGCCGCGTCCTTAGCCATCGCTTCCTGAATCTTCGCGATAGCGCCATAGACAATCTTCTCAGCCGCTGTCTTCTTGCCATCACGCATAATCACACGGATCATGTGCGCGACGAGCTCAGAGTTAAACTTGGGATCGAGCGTTACACGCTTCTCAATCTTCTTTGCTCTTCTTGACATAGCTTACTTCTCCTCTTTCTTCTGGCGCTTCATACCGTACTTCGAACGGCTACGATTACGTCCAGAGACACCGAGCGAGTCAAGCTTACCACGGATGATATGGTAACGGACACCTGGAAGGTCCTTCACACGACCGCCGCGAACGAGCACGACGCTGTGTTCCTGAAGGTTGTGACCTTCGCCAGGAATGTACGCCGTAACTTCCACGCCCGTCGTCAGGCGCACACGGGCAACCTTACGAAGAGCCGAGTTCGGCTTCTTAGGCGTCATCGTCTTGACGACGAGACAGACACCACGGCGCTGAGGGCACGCCTTCAGCGCGGGCGATTTCGAATGCGAGGCAAGAGGATGACGCCCCTTGCGAATCAACTGGTTAATTGTCGGCATGTATATACTTTCCTTTTTAAGTTCAGGCCTTCTTCGCAATTTCAACGAGAGTCTTGAAGCCCGCGGGATCCTGAATCGCAATTTCGCTTAGCATCTTGCGATTGATGATCACGCCAGCCTTGGTGAGACCCGCAATGAACTTTGAGTAGGAGACACCCTCAAGGCGCGTTGCCGCGTTGATACGGGCAATCCAAAGTTGACGGAAATTACGCTTAGCGAGCTTACGGTGTTCCGTCGCCAAACGCATCGCACGGTCAACGGCTTCCGTCGCTGTACGAAAGAGTTTAGAGCGAGCGCCATAAAAGCCCTTCGCCAGTTCAAGGCGGCGGCGGCGGCGTTCACGAGAAGCAGGTGCATTAGTTACACGCATGGTATGTTATCTCCTTAATTGCCCTGCAACATGCGTTGCATGGTCTTTTCGACTGTATGATCCGTTACTGTCGTGCCGCGGAGATTGCGTTTACGTGCACGCGACTTGTAGCCATTCAAGTGGCTCTTGCCGCCCTGCGAACGCAGAACCTTGCCCTTGGCCGACATTTTCATGCGCTTGACGGCGCACTTCTTTGTTTTCATTTTAGGCATTTTTCTTATCCTTTTCTTTCCTTACCGTTCGGGCAGTCGGTTGATAGCCCGATCCAGATGGATGATATCCTGGTGGAGATAAGGGGAGTCGAACCCCTGACCTTCTCAATGCCATTGAGACGCT
>CAVLAC010000020.1:0-1594 GCA_963661055.1 bacterium
CTTCTTATGAAGATGTTGAATCATCAGGTTCTACTGGGGTTGCTTCTGGAGGAGGTACTACTGGGGTTGCTTCTGGAGGAGGCACTACTTCGGGGAGCGATATGCCTATAGTAGATGGCGGGTCTTCTTATCCAAGTAGTAGCTTTTATATAGAAAGGACAATTCTTAGTAGCCTAGAATGGATTGGAGAAGGTGCGTTTGCTAGTTGTAGAAGCCTTACAACAATAAACATCCCTGAGTATGTGCCATGCATTTCAGAATGTGCATTTGATGATTGTGGCAACCTAATATCAGTAATTTTGCCTGATAGTGTGACAAGTATTGGTGAGGGATCCTTTGTTGGCTGTTGTAGTCTGACAAGAATGGTTATTCCTGACGGCGTGACATATATTGGAGAAAATGCTTTTGGTGGTTGTAGTAGTCTCACTTCCATAAATCTTCCTTCGGGGTTAATAAGGATTGAGGAATGTACATTTTGTGAGTGTAGTAGTCTTAAAGAAGTCGTAATTCCTAATGGAGTTGCGAGTATTGAAATGGCTGCATTTGGAAATTGCAGTAGTTTAGCATCGATAATGATTCCAAGTAGCGTGGAGAGAATAGGGCGCGATGTGTTTTCGGGCTGCACCAATTTGTCATCAATAACAATCCATAACGGAGTGACGAATATCGGGGAATGCGCGTTCTATAAATGTAGTAGCTTAGAGACAATAACCATTCCTGAAAGCGTAAAAGATATTGGAATAGATGCGTTTCGAGATTGTAGTCGTCTTACCTCTGTTACAATGCCAATTATTGGAGAGACATTAGAGCCTATATTTGCTAATATTGCTGACAAAGTGACCTCGATTAAATTCATTGGGAAGGGCACGGATATTCCAGCAAGATATTTGGTTGGCTTTAAGTCCCTAAAGTCAGTTGAGATTCCTATAAGTGTGAGAAGTATTGGCGATTATGCTTTCTATGGTTGTTGGAATCTTAGTTCGATTCTAATCCCTGAAGGTGTGGCTCGTATTGGAGATTGCGCTTTTCTAGGATGTCGTCGCCTTACCACAGTAACGATACCAAGCACTGTCACGAGCATTAGCAATAATGCTTTTCTTAATTGCGATAGCCTTTCATCTATGTTGATATCTACGCCCCAAAATGAGAAGGATGTTATTGTGACAATCCCTGAGGGGGTTGATGCAGCGAAGGTGACGGTGAAGGTGTCGCCTGAGGCGAAGGTCACGCCTAATGGCGCGGCAGTTCAGGTTGTACGCGGCGAATATGATATTACAAGCTTTCTTGATGTCCCGAATGCGGTTGATGGAGTCATTGACCTTACCAAGGCGACGGTGAAGGAGGAGATTGTGAAAGAGACCTTGAGTGTGGATGAGGGGGCAGAGGTTACGCTTTCGCCTGAAAGCCCCGTGCTTAAGACTTCCGCTACAAAACCTGGGCTTGCCTACCAATTGTATGAGGGTAGGTCTTTGAACGACCTTAAGGCTGGTGCTAAGACAATTGGTAATGGTCGGCAATGGGCCCCCAATATTACAGTCACGGGTGGCGATAGAGCATTCTACACAATCAAAGTCACGAAGTAAGAGATGGCGGT
>CAVLAC010000020.1:1778-22507 GCA_963661055.1 bacterium
TGTTCAGGAAACATCGTGGTCATTTCTGACCACGCACCTAACCTCTTGGACGCACGCGGCGCGGCGGTCGTGCTTGCATATCGCGGGTTAAAAATCAAGCCGAATTCGGCAGTTTGTGACTTTTGGGAGGTGGGGATAGGGGGTGGATGGAAGGGGGTAGAGAGAATATCCTTCCGCTTGTGAAAGATTTCGCTTGCATTCTCACCCCGAAATATGGTATACTTTTACGCGTGATGACGACGGAAGGATATATAACGGCGGCTGAGGCTGCGGAAGGATGGCGCGTTTCAACGCGGCGCGTCCGTGATTTCTGTGCAAACGGCAGGATACCTGGCGCGATTGCGGAAGGACGCGGATGGCTTATCCCCCGCGGCGCGGCGAAGCCTGTTGATGGTCGTACCGTCTCAGCGCGGCGTATTAACTCCTCGAGTGAGGAGGGTATGCCTATAGATAAAGAGGAAAAGAAGATGAGCAAAGAAAGAACTCTAATGAGTTATTGCCCTGACATCAAGGTCTTTGATGCGACCTTGCGTGACGGGGGCTTAGTCAACAACTTCGGCTTTACGGATGATTTCGTGAAAGCCCTTTACCGCGCGAATATCGCGGCGGGTGTTGATTATATGGAGTTTGGCTACCGGGCGTCCAAGAAGATGTTTGATCCGAAGGCTTTCGGCAAGTGGAAGTTTGCAAGCGAGGAGGACATCCGTGCTATCGTGGGCGACACGAACGATTCGCCGATGAAGATTGCCATTATGGCGGACGCTGGGCGGTGCGATTACAAGACGGATATCCTTCCGAAGAAAGATTCGGTGGTGGATACAATCCGTGTTGCTTGCTATGTGCATCAGATTCCGCTTGCGATTGATATGATAGAGGACGCGAAGGCGAAGGGTTATGAGGTGACCTGCAATCTTATGGCGGTCTCGAAAGTCATTGGCAACGAATTGGACGCGGGGTTGAAGATGCTTGCCGCATCACCTGCGGATGTTCTCTATCTCGTGGACTCTTTCGGCAACTTTTACCCTGAGCAGATTGCCACCTACTCTAAGAAGTATGTGGAAGCGATGGGCGGCAAGAAGGTCGGCTTTCATGGGCACAACAACCAGCAACTCGCCTTCGCGAACACGATTGAGGCGTGCCGCTGGGGCGTGGATTACCTCGATGTGACAGTGAACGGGATGGGGCGCGGCGCAGGCAACTGCTTCTCGGAACAGCTCCTCAGTTTCCTGAAGAATCCGAAGTACTCCGCCTTGCCAATTCTTGAATTTATTGAGAAGTATATGCTCGATGTAAAGAAGGGCGGCGCGGTTTGGGGGTACGATGTCCCTTACTTGCTGACGGGCGTGATGAATTGCCATCCGTCTTCCGCCATCAAGTTTATCAAGGAAGGGCGCACGGACTATGTGCAGCTCGCCCACGAGCTTGTTGAGAACGAGTAAACAGCAAGGGGCGCAGAAATCTGCGCCCCTTTCGTTTTTGGGGTTATCAATGGGCAGAGAATTTGGTATAATAGTGGCAGAAAAAGTGTATGCCTTATGATGACCCTATATTGAATGAGCTCTCTGGCTACTTGGAGGCGAAAGAACCTGGGCGGCGCGAACGTGCTGAGGCCTGGGCGACGGCTATTGGTTTGCAGAAAGTAGATGGTTTAACCCCCTCGCCTTTTCTCGTTGAGACAGCCAAGGAACATATTGAAGGGCGCATAACGCAATCTCAAGCGCGGCGACGCATCCGTGATTATTATGCGGCGAAGGATGAAACAGCGCCGCGTGACACCCATTTTGAGGAACCTGATAAGGTTTCCGAGCGAATCGTCGCCGTTATTAATGAGCGCGGCTTTGAGTTTACGCCCGAATATTTCTTGTCTATTCACAAGAAGTTGTTTGATTGTATATTGCCTACGGCAGGTAAGTTGCGTAGTGTTAATATAATGAAGTACGAATGGGTGCTGCGCGAAGATTCCGTCACCTATGGCTCAAAAGACACGCTCATGCCTTCGCTTGTGAGGGATTTCCAGGATGAGCAAGCTTATGAATATGGGAATAAGCCACTTGAAGAGATAATTTCTCACTTTGCACGGTTTATTGCGCAAATTTGGCAGGTACACCCTTTTATGGAAGGGAACAAGCGCACGATGGCCGTTTTTGCGATAAAGTACCTATGCTTTCTGGGATTTCGCGTAACGAATAATATGTTTAGTGAGAACTCGTGGTACTTTCGTAATGCCCTTGTACGTGCGAATTATGCGGATTATGCGCGTGGCGTAAAGCGTGATTGGGGGTATCTTGAGGCATTCTTTCGGAATCTCCTGCTAGGTGAAAGTCGAGAACTAAAGAGCCGTTATTTGTTGATAGGGCAAGAGTCCTCGCAAGCTTCTCGGGAAGTGCCCTTAAAAAGTAGGGAGAAAAAGAAAGGCAAGGCTCGTAGAACGATGTCTACCTCTACCAAAGGGGCGGAGAATTTGGTATAATAGAAGGTGAAATGGCTAGAATACTCTTTTTTATAGGTGCGCTCCTAATTGCGCAAGGCGTGCAGGCGGCGTGGTGGCCGTTTGGGTCCGATGAGGACGAGAAACTGCGGCTTTCTACGCTGATGGAACCCGCGTCACTTTTGATTGACGCGGCGGCGGACTATGCGGAGGAGGGCAAAGTTGACGAGGCGGTGGCTGAATACCGCAAGGCACTTGCCGAACTTGACCGTGTGGAAGCCGAAAACCCCGAACGCGCGGCAACGAGCGAATTCGCAACAGTGCGCAATAAGCGTGCATATGTGAGCGCGGCAATTGATTCGCTTCTAATGGACCAGGCGCGGCGCAATGCGAAGTCCGTCGCCGTCTCGGATACGCGGCAATTGGAAGCGAAACTCGCGGCAGAAAAGGGCAAGGGGGCGCCTGTGGCGACGGGCAACCTCAAGCCTGGAGAGTCCGCGAAAGTGCGTGAGACGGCGACGCGGCAGGCGAAATTAGATGCCCTCCATAAGATTCTTGCGAAAAATCCGAAAGACCGCCGCGCCCGCATTGGGCTTGTGATGGAAGATTTGCGGATGGGCGAATATGACTCGGCGCAATTGACGATTACGGAACTCCTTCAGGAAAAGCCCAATGATGCGGCGGCGCTCAACTTGCGCGCGGCACTTGAGATGGAAAAGGGCGAGAACGCGGCGGCGGAAAAGACGCTGATGCAGGCGATTCAGTCCAACCCGCGTAGCTACTACGCCTACTACAATATGGCGCGGCTCTTTTTGAAGACGCGTAAGGGTGCTGAGGGACGCGACTCGGCGCGGCGTTATTATGAGACAGGGCGGGATTACGCGAATGGCCCTGTCGACAAGAGGCTTGAGGGCGAACTCAAATGATAATCGCGGCACTTTTCGCGGCACTTTTCGCGTCCACGGCGAGCCTACCTGAGGCGAGCGCGGCGGAGTATGTGCTCCCGACGAATGCGACTGCCGCGCAAGTTGTTGCCGCGTGCCGACGGATGATTCCCGCGCGTGTCACGATTGAGGGGCACATCAACCGTCGCAGTCGGCGGGGTACGGAAGTTGCCGCGTATACTTACAAATTGACGCGACGGTCGGGTGAAACGCAATTGCAGGTTTGGGATAAGGAAGGCAAGGCTATTGAGATTAAGCCCAACGGACGCCTCCTTGATACGGATGTCACTTGGAGTGACCTTACGCTTGATTATCTGCAATGGCCCGATTGCGAATTTGACCCTGAGAAAGAGCAGGAAAGTGTGCAGACGGTCACTTGCCAAGTTCTGCTTCTTAAGAATGGTGCGCGGCAGGTGCGGGCGTGGATTGACCGCAAGACGGGTGCGCTGATGCAGGCGGAAGAGCTCGCGGATGGCGAAGTAATTCGCCGTATGTTTGGCACGAGCATAAAGAAATTTGATGGTGTCTGGGCGCCACGGACTATTGAAGTCGGTGCGCCAGGCGCGAAATATCGAACAAAAATTGTAGTAGATAAATTGGAGTTCTAACTATGAAGAAAGTAGTAAAAGTCCTCAAGGTAATTGGCTGGGTGTTGCTCGGCTTGGTCTCGGCGGTGGTCGCGCTCGTGCTCATTCTGCCGCTCTGGATTGGTCCTGTCGCGTGCGGGGTCGCGAATTCCGTTACGCCTGGCATTACGAAGACAGACTTCCATCTCGGGCACTTTGGGCTGAACCAATATAGCGGGCATGTAGAAGTTGGCGATATGCAACTCGCGAACCCGACAAACTTCAGCGAGAAGAATGCGGTAGAATTGAATCTCGTCACGGTCGACCTCTCGGTCTTGTCGCTGATGACGGATGTCATTCATGTGAAGGACATTACCGTGGACGGTTTGAAGGTCTATTTGGATGCGCCAGATGTGGCGAACTTCAAGCAGATTGCCGAGAATGCATCGGGCGGTGAAAAAGAGCCTGAGAGCGCGGCAGTTGCGGAAGGTGCGACTCCTGCGGAAGCTGCGCAACCTGCTGAAGCCGCTCCTGTTGAGGAAGAAGCCGCTACGACAAATGAAACGCGCGTCGTTATTGACCGTATTGCGCTAAAGAATGTCACCATCCAATATGGTATGTTGCCAATCCCGATTCCTGACTTTGAAATCCATAATATCGGACGCGATGCCGAGACGGGTGAAGCGCAGGGTGCAACTTGGGAGGAAGCGTGGCTTCATATCCTTGAGCAGATTAGCTCTCAGGCGGAAGGTCTTGGCAAGGGGCTCTTCAAGTTTGGCAAGGATGGTGCACTCGCCATTTCTGGCGCGGCGGCGGACGCTGCTTCGGCAGGGCTTTCTTCGCTCTCGGACGCGACAGGTGAAGTCGGTGACGCGGCAGGCAAGGCTGAGAAGGCTATTGAGAAGGGCATGGGTAAGGCTATGAAAGAAGCGGATAAAGCCGTTAAGTTTATCAATGGCTTCTTTGGCTCGGGCGACAAGAAGTAATTTTAGTATAAGGAGGTATTTCTATGGAAAAGAAACCTACAGCTACGCGAAAGAAAGATCCGCGCGTTGAGATGACAGCGAAGGGGCTCGCCGAGGACTTTGCGTGGCATTTGCGCTATACACTCGCGAAGAGCACTGAGCACGCGACCCCCCACGACCAGTATATGGCGTTCGCGGATGCCGTCCGTGACCGCATTGTTGAGCGCTGGATGAATACCCAAGACCTTTACAGCGCGAAAAATACAAAGCGGGTTTACTATTTGTCGCTTGAGTTCCTTATGGGGCGGCTCTTGGGCAACAATGTCATTAACCTCAAGGCGGACCGTCTTTGCACGGAAGCCCTGAAGGAATATGGCATTGATTGGAATAGCTTGCGCGACTACGAAGTTGACGCGGGACTTGGCAATGGCGGTCTCGGACGCCTCGCCGCGTGCTATTTGGACTCGATGTCCACGCTTGATTTGGCGGGTATGGGCTATGGTCTTCGGTATGACTACGGCATTTTCCGTCAGAAGATTGTGGAAGGTAGCCAAGTCGAAGAGCCGGACGCGTGGCTGAAGAATGGGTATCCGTGGGAAGTGGCGCGTCCAGAATATACTCAGACGGTTCATTTCGGTGGGCATGTCGAGTGCGCGACGATTGACGGTCGTCAGCAATGGCGTTGGGTGTCGTCCGAGCAAGTTCAGGGCTTGCCGTATGATTTGCCGATTGTCGGCTACAAGAACGCGGTAAATACTTTGCGGTTGTGGTCCGCTAAAGCCGTCGATGAGTTTGACCTTGCCGATTTCAACAAGGGTAGTTATGTGGAAGCGGTTGAGGGCAAGGTGCTTGCCGAAAACCTCACCAAGGTGTTGTATCCGAATGACAACACGATGGCGGGCAAGGAATTGCGCTTGCGTCAGCAGTATTTCTTTGTGGCGTGTTCGCTCAATGATATTCTGCGGCGCTATCGCCAGTTGAATGACACGTGGGACGCGCTTCC
Source organism: bacterium (assembly GCA_963661055.1). GTDB lineage: Bacteria > Verrucomicrobiota > Kiritimatiellia > RFP12 > UBA1067 > UBA1067. The sequence goes on from CAVLAC010000020.1 coordinate 7,685, forward strand.
TGATAAGGTGTTTATTCATCTTAATGAGACGCACCCCGCGCTCGTCATCCCTGAGCTTATGCGTATCCTCATTGACCACGAGGGACTCGATTGGGATAAGGCGTGGGATTTGACGCAGCGGTCGACGGGCTACACGAATCACACCATTCTTCCTGAGGCGCTTGAGAAGTGGCCTGTCTCGATGGTGGAGCGGCTCCTCCCGCGGCACTTGCAGATTATTTACGAAATCAACGGACGCTTCCTGCAGAAGATTTCGTCGATGTACCCAGGCGACATCAAGCGCCTGCAGCGTATGTCGCTCATTGATGAGACGGGCGAACGCTATGTACGTATGGCGAACCTCTGCCTCGTGTCTACATCGTCCGTGAATGGTGTTGCTGAGTTGCATACGGAAATCTTGAAGACCTCGCTCTTCAAGGACTTCTATGACCTCTGGCCTGAGCGTTTCCATAATGTCACGAACGGCATTACGCCGCGGCGGTGGCTCTTGAAGGCGAATCCGTCCCTCGCGCAGCTGATTACGGAAAATATTGGCGAGAACTGGATTACGCACTTGGATGAACTGGAGAAGCTCGAGAAATTCGCGGGCGACAAGGCATTTTTGCAGGCACTTGCGAAGATTAAGCGTTCCAATAAGGGGCAGCTCTCGAATTGGGTGATGAAGAATCTAGGGATTCACCTTGACCCTGACGCCATCTTCGATGTGCAGGTCAAGCGCCTCCATGAATATAAGCGCCAACTTCTCTTGGTGCTCTATATCATCATCTTCTACAACCGTCTCTTGGCGGACCCGACCTACGACCCTATGCCGCGCAACTTCATCTTCGCGGCGAAGGCAGCACCTGGCTACTATATGGCGAAGCTCATTATTCGCCTTATCCACGGCGTTGCCAATGTCGTGAACGCGAATCCGAAGACTCGCGGCAAGCTTTCCGTCGCGTTTTTGCCCGATTACCGCGTTTCGCTTGCCGAAAAGATTATGCCTGCCGCCGATGTCTCGGAGCAGATTTCTCTCGCGGGTATGGAAGCTTCGGGCACGGGCAATATGAAGTTTATGATGAACGGAGCCCTCACGCTCGGAACTTATGACGGCGCGAATGTTGAGATTAATCAGCAGGTCGGCGACGAGAATATGTTCCTCTTTGGACTCCGCACGGATGAAGTCGCGAAGTTGCGTCCGAACTACTGTTCGCGCGATTACTACAATGCCGACCCCGAGATTAAGCAGGCGATTGATATGATTAAGGCGAATGTGTTCTCGCTCTTGGAGCCAGGGCTCTTCGACCCCATCGTGCGCTCGCTACTTGATTACAACGACTACTACATGCTCTTCGCCGACCTTCGGAGCTATTCCGAGGCGCAAGATCGTGTGGACGCGACCTATCGCGATAGCCGTCAGTGGACAAGCCGTGCACTCGTGAACATTGCGCGTTCGGGACGCTTCTCTTCGGACCGTGCGATTCTTGAGTACGCGAAGGATATTTGGCACATTAAGCCTGTGCAATTCGGCTAAGTGCCGCAGCGAGTTGCTTTGGGGAGGGCGCGGACGAAAGCGAAAGCCGCAGAAACGCGTCCTTAGCCCCACGAGCAACGGCGAAGCGATCGGAGTGGCAGACGACAACGCCTGCCGCTCTATATTTTTGCTCAATTTCAGGTCCGTGCCCCGCCGTGCCTAAGAGGGGGAGCGTGCGGAAAAGTCGCGTATCTTGTGCGAGGCGCGGCAGATGGAAGGTTTTATTAAAGAGCTCATTTGCCGCGTGCGCGTACTTTATCTTCTCTTGCAGAATGCGGTCCGTCGCTCCAGTGAGAATGAGTTCGCTGATGATTTCAGCGTCAAGGGCACTCGCCTTAATAAAGGTATAATGTAAGCCCGCAATGACGCGCTCTTTGAGAGCAGGCGGCAGAGCAACAAAAGTGACGCGTAGACCTGGTGAGATAAAGCGTGTTGAGCCCGCGAAGTAAATCGTATTCTCGGGAAGGCGCGAGAAGAAAGAGCGACGCTTTACGGCGGCAGGGTCTAGGGATGCACTATCCTCGAGGATGAGGAGCTTATGGCGTGCGCACACTTCGGCGAGTTCATCGCGGCGGTTATTTCCCAGCGTGAGTGTCGTCGGGTTTGCACACTCGGGCATAAGGAAAACGCCGCGTAGATTGAACTTCCGCGCGGCGGCATCGAGCGCGGCGGGGGACATACCGTGGGCATCGCTATTTATGGGCACGAGCTTAATGTGTGCGAGGTGCGCGAGTTGGATGAGGTTCGCGTAAGTGAAAGGATCTGTCGCGAGTGTGTCGCCAACCGAGAAGACGGAAAGTAAGGTCGCCGCGAGTGCACTCTGTACGCCTGGAAAGACAGCAATTTGGTCGAGCGGTACATCTAGCCCAGCCATTTTGCGAAGCCAAGTCTGCCCCGCGTGTAAATGCCGGGGCTGTCCATTACGGAAGCTGTAGTCAAAGAGGTAGCCAGCGCTATCCCGCGCAAGGACGGCTTGGGCGGCGGCGACAATCTCCTTCTTGCCGACGCTAGGGAAGGCTTGCACCGCCCCGAGGTCGATGAGATTGGAAGCTTCTTTTCGGGCACTCGCGTCACTGGGTTCAGCAACAAAAGTGCCGCGTCCGACGATGCCGTAAATCAGATTCTTAGCGCGGCAGATGTCGTAGGCGTGGGTGAGAGTTGTGAAGTTGAGGTCTAGGAAGTCCGCGAGTTCGCGCTGAGGCGGAAGCTTCGTCCCCACGGGCAACGCCCCTGAACGGATGTCCGCCTCTAGCGCGGCGGCAATGGCGAGGTAGAGGGCTCCTTGGGGTTTCGGGGCTTCGCCACGGCACCACGGCGGAATCCAAGTTAGGGGATAATTCTCAAAGGAGTTAACTGACATAGCTAGAGATTGAGAATTAGTCCCACTGTCGCGAAAGCGAGGTCACGCCTGCCGCATTCATTCGGGCGAGCTTTGACTTGGCGACGCACGGTTGAATCGGTGTTCGAGAATTGCGCGATGCCGAGGTAACCAATGAGATTTTCCTTGAACCTGTACTTTAGCGTCAGCGAGAGTGTCGCGGAGTTTATCCCTTGGTGATAACGCGCGGGTTCCTCGGTCCATTGTCCAAAGCGACGGCGATTCCAACAGCGCGGACCACCGTCCACAAAGAATTGAGGGACAATTGAGAAGTCGGCGGGCAACTCGAACTCGCGAAAGATTCCCGCGCGGATGCCTGGACAGCAGTAGGGATATTGCATCCAACGAACGAGTGTGAAGAGAGAGAACCACGGCATTGTGAGTGTCTCGCGATTAATCCATTCGCGATAGGTGCGCCGCGTGCTATCGCGATAGCCGAGGAGCTCGTCCCATTGGTAGGAGAGTTTGGAATCGAGCGACCAGCCCTCCGTAAACTCCCAAGTGTAGCCATATTGAAGCCACGGATCAATTTCATTGAAGAGTTGGCAACGGCTGGAGGTGTAATGGCTCGAGAGGTCCGTCATACTCCAGAAGCCAACATTGGCATAGCCGAGAGCCCCGAGCCTGTAGCCGATACCCGTATCCAAGTTGAAGACGGGACGGACCGCTACAAGTTTGCCGCGAGTCGCGTGAGCGGATTCGATTTCGGGATTGACCCAAGCATAGGGACGCACCTCATCGCCGCGCGTGGCAAGCGAAAGGGCAAGGGCGACGAATGCGCCAAGGTAGATTCTCTTTTGCATAAGTTTTATAATTACTATTATATCAGATATTTTGAGCAGATAAAAGAGATTTGTTTGGTTGATTCACACGCGTGGGGCGAATTATGGTATAATATGGAGCAGAAATTGAAGAAGGAGTTCTGAGAAAATGACGCTGACAGACATCAGTTGGGAGGCTTATCAAAGCCTCAAGCCAGAAGAGAAGAAGCCTTATTTGGCGCGTCCTGAAGGGGATGGGCTTCCCTATCACACACTATTTGCTCAGCAATTCGACCGCACGACTCTGGAGCGGCTGTGTGCTCTCGCGAATCGCATTCGTTTCATCAACAAGTCGCGGGAGGGAGCTCTCTACCTAAAGAGCATTCTCGCCCATAAGCGCGCGATGCTGTACTTCTCGCAACCTTCCTCGCGCACCTTCCTCTCACATCTCGCCGCCTGCCAAATCCTTGGGTTGACGACGGGGTCCGTGCGGGACGCGGCGACTTCTTCGGAGTTTAAGGGCGAGACGAAGGAAGACTCAATCCGCACCTTCTCCTCTTACTTCGACATGATCATTATGCGCTCACCTGAGCAGGGGCTCGCCGAGAAGATGGCGTGGGAACTTTCGAACTCCTCGCGACCAATTCCCATCCTGAATGCGGGCTCAGGCAAAGATCAGCATCCGACACAGGCTCTCCTCGACATCTATACACTTGTGCGCTCCTTCGAAGATAAGGGCGGCATTGATGGACGCACCGTCACCTTCTGTGGCGACCTTATGCGTGGGCGCACCGTGCGCTCGCTCAGCTATCTCCTCACCAACTTCAAGAATGTACGCCAAATCTTTGTTGCCCCGCAGGAGTTGCAAGTGCCTGCCGATGTGGTGATGACGCTCGCGAAGAAGGGCGTGGACTTCGAGGTGTCGGAAGATTTGCGCCGCGCGGTGAAGGAATCGGATGCTGTTTATATGACGCGTATTCAGGATGAGTGGGATTCGGCGAAGGGGGCTTCCGCTAAAATCGACAATTCCAAGTACAAGTTTGGGGCGGAGGAACTGAAGCTTCTGAAGAGCGACGGAATCATTATGCACCCGTTGCCGCGGCGCGATGAAATCGCGACTTGCTGTGACCACGACCCTCGGGCTATGTACTGGCGGCAGATGCGTAATGGCATGTGGATTCGCGCGGCACTTATCGCGGCGACCTTCGGTTACGAGAACGAAATCAATAGTTGCGGATACTAAGAGTGAAAGATGAATGTAGTAAGCTTAGTGGGGCGCCCCAACACAGGCAAGAGTGCGCTCTTTAATCGGCTCGCGAAGAAGCGTGTTGCCATTGTCTTTGACCAGCCTGGCGTGACGCGTGACCGCGTCACACGGGAAATCAATCTGCGCGACCGCCGCGTTATGCTCGTTGATACGGGTGGAATTGCCTTTGATAAGCGCGTCACTCACGACCCCTTGGACGGCGAAACGCGTGCTCAGGCGGAACTCGCTGTGGAAGATTCTGCCGTTTGCGTCATTGTCGTCGATGCCCGCGCGGGAATTACGCCGCTAGATACGGAAGTCATCCGCCGCGTTCGTGAGTCGGGTGTCGCTTGTATGATTGCGGCGAATAAGTGTGACCGTGCGGATGATGATCATCTCGCGGCAGAGTTTGAGCGCTTTGGACTGCCTGTCTTCGCGATTAGTGCGGAACATGGGCGCGGCATTGAGGACTTAATCGCGGCGGTCGTCGCGAAGTTGCCACCCGCAGTACCAGAGGAATCGGCGGGGCGTCCGTTGCGTGTCGCGATTGTGGGGCGTCCGAATGCGGGCAAGAGTTCGTACATTAATCGCCTTTTGAATGCGCCGCGTGTCATTGTCTCGGAGATTCCAGGCACAACGCGTGACGCGGTGGAAGTTCCGTTCACAATTGGCTCAGGCCCTGAAGCGCGGCACTATATGCTCGTTGATACGGCGGGAATGAAGCCCCATACGAAGATGAGCAAGACGAGTGTCGATAACTTCTCGCTCTTTCGCAGCGAACAGGCGATTGAAGAGGCGGATGTCGTCCTTCTCGTTATGGATCCGACCCTTGGCCCGACTCTGCAAGATAAGCGCATCGCGGGCAAGATTCTTGATGCCCATCGCGCGTGTGTCGTCCTTATGAATAAGTGGGATGTTGCGCAGGAGCAGGGCATTACCGAGACAAAGGCGACGGAAGCTATCCGCGCGATGATGCCATTCTTGAATTTCGCCCCGCTTGTTTATTGCTCGAATAAGTCGGGCTACAACATCCGTCGTACCGTGGACGCGATAGACCGTGCGGCGGCGAGCGCCATTGAGCGACTCCCGACGGGAATGCTTAATCGCGTTTTGACGACGGCGGCAAAGAAGACGCTTGCCCCAATGGTGCGCGGCAAGCGGCTCAAGATTTATTACGGACTCCAAGTCTCCACGAATCCGCAAACGATACGGCTCTTCGTGAATGACCCGAAGCTCGTGACACCCGCTTACTTAAGTTATATGGAGAAGAATATCCGTGCGCGCTTCGGCTTGGAAGGTGCACCCCTTCGGATTTTCTTGAAGGCGCGTTCTCGCAAAGGCGCGACCCCAACAATGGAGAAAGAATAATGGAAACAGATTTGAAGACACCACCCAATAATACGGAAGCCGAGCGCGCAGTGCTCGGGAGTATTCTGACGGATACGAACACGGGCGATGACGACCGCGTGATGGACCTTTGCCTAACGAGTGGCATTAGCGAGAACTCGTTCTATGATATCCGTAACCGCACAATCTACGAGGCTATGCGGGGCTTGAATGCGGCGGGCAAGCCGCTGGACTTGATTTCGCTTATGGAAGCGTTGAAGGTGAGCGGCAAGCTCGAGGGCGTGGGCGGTATCGCCTATGTGCAGTCCCTTGTCGACCAAACCCCAACTTCCGCACACGCCGAGCACTACATCAACATTGTGCGCGATAAGGAAATGCGCCGCACGATGATAGATCGCGCCTCGAAAGTCGTGGGGCGGTGCTATAATGAGAATGAGTGGCCTGACCCGCAGACGGTTCTAGGCTTCGCGGAAAAGTCATTCCTTGAGATTGGCGAGAACACGACGGGCACAATGCCGTGGGATCAGGCGATTAGCACAAGCTTTGACTCCATAAATCGTATGTTCACGACGAAGGGCAACCGTCTCGAGGGACTTTCCACGGGGCTAAAGTACCTGGACGAGAAGTTGCAGGGTCTCAAGAAGGCGGAAATGATTGTCATCGCGGCGCGTCCGTCGGTGGGCAAAACTTCGCTTGCTATGAACATCGCCGAATGCGCGGCACTTGGGTGCGACCTCAACAATAACCCCATAAAGTCCGACAATGGCAAGCGTCATCCCGTGATGATTTTCTCGCTTGAAATGCCCGTCGAGGCACTCGCTAAGCGTATGATTGCGGGGCGAGCCCAGCTGAATATGTGGCGGCTTAATCGTAATCTCGTCGCGAAGTCTGAGCGGGATATGCTGAGCGCGAATCTCTTTCAGGCGACAGGCGACTTGAAGGGTGCGCCCATTTATGTGGACGACGCGGCAGGTCTCGATATTATGGACCTTCGGGCTCGGGCACGCCGCGCGAAGAAGGCGCACGGCATTGAGTTGATTGTCATTGACTACTTGCAACTTTGCACCTGCCATGAAGCGGCGCGGCAAGCGAATCGCCAAATCGAGGTGAGTATGATTTCCCAGCAGATTAAGGCGATGGCGAAGGAATTGAATATTCCCGTAATCGTGCTTTCCCAGCTCTCGCGTGCCAATGAACAGCGCGGCGATAAATCAGAAAAGCCGAAACTTTCTGACCTGCGCGATTCGGGCGCGATTGAACAGGATGCCGACGTCGTGTTCCTTCTGCGCCGTCCCTCACGGACCTCTACCGACAAGGAGGCGGACGATAAAACGCTCGCCATTATTGATGTCGCGAAGAACCGTAATGGTGAGACGGGCGAAGTGCGCGTGAACTTCTTCGCGGAGTTTACACGCTTCGGGGACCGTGCGCCTGAGTCGGCTACAACGGAAAACTTCTCGTCCTCCGAAGATGAGCCCGAGGGTCCCGCGAGTGCCAACTATCACCCCGTATATGTGCAAGATCCGCTCATCTAACGCGGCATTTGGGCGCGGCGTCCTAACAGAAATCTAACACATATCTCACATAGTCTTCATCCAAATTTGCGATAATATTACGCGAAAGGATGAAGAAGTATGAACATATGTGACCGAGAAATCAGCCTAAGTGTCCTCGCGGGTTATGCACTCGCGGGAGTCCTGTCGCTAATTGTTTGTTTGGCAGGGCTCTAAGGATATGGTATAATTATGTGTATGAAAACTGAGAAAATCGCGATCATCGAGGACGAGGCGGATATCCGCCGCGTCATTTCACTCGCTCTCAAGACGGCGGGCTATCGCAATATTGTCGAGACGGATACTGGTGACGGCGGGCTGGAGCTCGTCCGTCAGACGCGTCCCGACCTCGTTTTGCTCGACTTGATGCTGCCAGGAATGGACGGCATCAGCGTCTGCCGTCGCCTCCACGACGACCCCGATACACGAACTATCCCCGTCGTTATGCTCACGGCGAAGACGGCTGAGCGGGACATTGTCGCTGGGCTGGACGCGGGGGCTGTCGATTATGTGACAAAACCATTCTCGAAGGATGTGCTCCTCGCCCGCATTCGCGCGGCACTTCGGCGCAATGAAGAATCGCGTGCTGAGACACTGACCTTCGACGGACTCGAACTCAATGACGCGAATCACACCGTCGCCGTGAACGGCAAGCCCCTCGAGCTGACGCTGAGTGAGTACCGCATCCTCGACCTGCTCATCCGCAACCGCGCCCGCGTTTATACGCGCGCCCATATCATTGACCGCATTTCGGACGGACAAAAAATCGTCACCGACCGCACAATTGATGTCCAGATGGTGAATCTTCGGCGCAAATTGGGGGCGTGGTCGGACCATATTGAGACCGTTCGCGGGGTTGGGTACCGTTTAATTTAATGCGTAATCTGCTTGCAATGGAAAGCCCAGGTATGGTATAATGTTAGGGAACTGCTTGAAAGGTAGAAAAAGATGAATATTCTTATTGGATTTCTCTATGTTGTAGAAGTCGTTGTTTGTTTGCTGTTGGCGCTGGTCGTCATGTTGCAAAAGCCGAAAGAAGGTGGTCTTGGCGGCATAGCGGGTGCGCGTGCACTCGAAGCGTCGCTGGGCGCTGACGCGGGCAATGTGCTGATTAAGACGACGGCGATTCTGGGCGCGGTATTCTTGCTGAATACGCTCGTCCTCGCGCGTCTTACTTCCACCCCGACCTCGGGTAGCGTGGTCGCGGGCGAGGAATATGCCGCGCCCGTCCAGCAGACACCCGCGACCCCTGTCGCCCCTGCAACGACTCCCGCATCGGCGGCAACACCTGACGCGAAGTAATGAAAGTCCTCGTAACAGGTGGCTCGGGCTTCCTGGGCATTAACCTCATTCGCTTCCTCCGTGCGCAAGGCGTGGAGGAAGTGCGTGTCTTGGATATTGCCGACTTTGACTATCCAGAGAAGACGGAGCCCTGGCTGAAGTTTACGAAGGGCGATGTGCGGGATATCCCGACCGTCGAGCGGGTGACCGAGGGATGTGATGTCGTCGTGCATTGTGCCGCGGCACTGCCCCTTTATAGCGCGGAAGATATTCGTACGACCGAGGTTGACGGATGCCGCAATGTCCTCAACGCGGCACGCAAGTTTAAGCTCGACCGTATGATTCAGATTTCCTCAACGGCGGTCTATGGTGTCCCTAAGAAGCACCCCATCTACGAGGACGACCCGATGGTGGGCGTGGGACCTTACGGGCACGCTAAGATTGAGGCTGAAAAGCTTTGCCTCGCGGCAAATAAAGAGGGCTACTGCGTCTCAATTATCCGCCCCAAGAGCTTTGTCGGCCCCGAGCGGCTCGGTGTCTTCGCGCTTTTCTATGATTGGGCGTATACGGGGCACGGCTTCCCCATGATTGGTAGCGGCAATAATCGCTATCAGTTGATGGATGTCGATGACCTCGACCACGCGATTTGGAATGCGATGACCTATCCGAAAGAAGTCGTCGCCACGACCTTCAATATTGGCGCGAAAGAGTTCACCACAATGAAGGAGGACTACCAAGCCGTCCTCGACCGTGCGGGGCACGGCAAGAAGATTGTGGGAATGCCCGTGAAGCCGCTTATCTTCATCTTGAAGATACTCGAGAAGCTCCATCTCTCACCGCTGTATCCGTGGGTCTACGAAACGGCGTATACGGACTCCTTTGTCTCGATTGAGAAGGCTGAAAAGCTGCTCGATTATAAGCCGCGCTATTCTAATAAGGCGGCGCTCGTGCGCAATTACGATTGGTATGTCGCGCATGTGGACGACTTTAAGGGCAAGAGCGGCGTTTCGCACCGCGTCCCTTGGAAGCAGGGACTCCTCGCGGTTGCCAAGCACTTCTTCTAAGTTCCCCCTTGGGGTTCGTCTAGGGGGACGAATTGCCGCGCTATGGAATTTGTTGCTATAGACTTTGAGACAACGGGCTACGAAAATGGCAATGTCAATGAGCCTTGGCAACTCGGCGCGGCAGTTGTGAAGGACTTCAAAGTCGTCGAAACCCACGAATGGTTCTTTGGGACGGCTCTAACGCCTGACGCGGAACCTATGATGGCGCAGTGGGATTCGTTCTACCCCATCCTCGCGAACCGCCGCCTCGTTGCACACAACATCGCGACGGAACGCACCATCTTGACGCGCATAGCCCCGCTTACGAAGTGGGGGCCTTGGGTGGATACCCTAAAACTCGCCCGCGCGAAATATCCGAAGTTGCCGAGCTATGCGTTGGGCGAGCTTTGCACGATGTTTGGGTGCGTCCCTCAGATGGAAGGGCGCACATGGCACGATGGACTCTATGATGCGGTTGCCTGCGCGAATCTCGCCCTTCAGATTGCGGGGCTCGACTTTACTACGGAAGGCTTAGTATGTTAAAAAAGTTGATTATCCTCTTTTATGAGATGTTTAAAATCGCCCTCTTTGTCTTAGGGGGCGGCTTTGCCATTATCGCTGTCGCGGACGAGGTCTTTTCTCGCAAGCTTAAATGGACCGAGGAGGGCGAGCTTATCGGGCACCTCCCCGTCTTTCAAATGGTGCCAGGCCTCATCGCGGGCAATACCGCCATCTATGTTGGCAATAAGGTCGCGGGTGCTCTCGGCGCGGCAGTTGGGCTCGCGGCAGTCGCTTTGCCAAGCCTCATCATCTTCCTCTTTGTTTCGGCGGGCTATGGGGCATTGCCCCTTGATAATGTCTGGCTAAATGCCGCGTTTGTGGGACTTCGTGCGGCACTTACAGGTATCGTCGCCTCTACAATGATTCGGTTGTGGACGAAATGTGTTAAGGATGTTTACGGCTATGCCGTCCTCGTGCTCGCGGCAGTCGCCATTGGGCTTTTGCACCTCAACCCCGCGTTCGTCCTAATTGCCGCGATGATTGTTGGGATTTGTCGTCGCTATTTGCTGGACGCCCTCGCAGCACATAAGAAGTGTCGCGTATTTGGCTCTTTCGCGTTTATCCCGCTTCTCTTCCTTAAATATGGTTCGCTCTGCTTTGGCGGAGGCTATGTGCTAGTTCCGTTCTATATTCGGGACTTTGTCGGACAAAGTGCCGCGTATTTGCAAATTGCGCCTGATGAGTTCTCAAACCTAATGGCGCTTACCCAAATGACACCTGGCCCCATCGGGATAAACGCCGCGACATTCTTTGGTTACCGCCTTGGCGGTGTCGTGGGCTCAACTATCGCCACAATTTGCCTCCTTTTGCCGAGCTATTTCTTCCTCTTGCTCGCCCTTAGGTCGCTTGAGAAGTTTAAAACGAGTCGCTTTGTGCAAGGTTTACTTGAGGGGGTCCGTCCCGCGACAGTATCTCTAATGTTAGTCGCCTTGTGGGCGTTCCTTTCGATGAGTGTCTGGGATAATTCTTCCAATCCCCACACTTCGTGGTGCACCTTTACGGCTATCAACTTCAATGTAGTGGGCTTCATTCTTGCTATGGCGGCGGGTATTCTTGCGTGGATGAAGAAGATGCCCGTTATGCGGATTGTCTTCTTCTGTGCCCTCGCGGCACTTTGTCTGCGTGCTTAATTTGAACCTTAGGGATACGAAAGGCGTTTAATAAGTATATGGATACGAAAGATACTATAGAGAAGGGCACGCCCCGCCGCACGCTTGCCGTGGGGTGGTTTGATAACTTTGACTTCCAAGAGATTTGCACTCCGTGGGTCACCCGCCTAAAGGAGGTATTCTTCCCCTGGCCAGGCATCAAATCGAGCCGCCCCGAGGATGAATGGATCCCTGAGCGCCGCGCGCGGCTTATTGCGGACCTCAAGTGGGCACGGGCAAACGGACTCGAACTCGATGTTATTTTCAATGTCACTTGCTACGGCGACATCGCGATTTCAATGGAGCTCGCGACCCGAGTCGATACCGCCCTCAAGGAACTCGCGGCACAAGACCTCCTGCCCGAGCACCTAACGACCGCCTCACCCTTTATCGCGACGGTCGTGCGCAAGAATTGGCCGAGTATCAAGATTCGCCTGAGTATCAATATGGATATTGCCCAGCCCATCGCGCTTTCGTATATCGGCGAACTCTATGACGGCTTTTACGCGGGACGCAATGCGCACCGCCGACTTGATTATGTCGCCCATATGGCGGAGTGGGCTCACGCCCACGGCAAGCATATCGGACTTCAGGCGAATGTCGGGTGCCTGAGGGATTGTCCGTTTCATAGCTTTCACAATAACCTGCACGGACACAACCGTATGGGGCAGTCGGCGGCGGGCGAGGCGTTCGGCTTCTCAGTCTTTCGTTGCCGCACGCACTACGAGCGCGCCAATTATATCGACTTCCTGAGGGCAATCTGGATTCGCCCCGAGGATTTGCCGCGCTATGAGGAGTGTGTGGATGTGGTGAAGTTGGCGACGCGGCGGCATCCGAATCCCGCACAAGTCATTGCCGCCTATGCCTCCTATTCGTTTGACGGAGACCTCCCCGCGATTACCGACCCCTGCTTTACTTTCCCTGTGAAGATTGACAATAAAGCCCTCGGCGCATCGCCGCTCTGGCCTGAGGTTCGGGACTGTCCCCACGCTTCGGACTGCCAGAATTGCGGAAAATGTGCCGCGCTCTTTAAGGCGGTCGCCCAGCCACGAGAAGGGGCTCAAGGGTGTCTCACGAAGGAGTTCCTGAACTTCTTTAAGGGATGAAAAAGCCCCGCTACCTGCTTCTCACGCCGCCCTTGGTGCAGACGAATACGCCGTATCCGTCCACGATGCACCTCGTCGGATTCTTGCGTGAGCAAGGGATAGAAGCCTACCAGCGAGACCTCTCCATTGGTGTCGCAAGGGATGTGCTACTAAAATATGGCGGAGACGAAGCCGAACAGCTATTGGAACTTCTGGCGGGCGATGTCCCCGACACCCAGAAACTTGCCGCGAGTGAATGGATAGATGACCTCGCGCGGCAGATTAGGGACGAAGTTGACCCCTCTTTTGGCTTCTCTCGCTATGCTTCTAGAATCAGCACCAACGCGGCAGATTTTGGCGTGATTGAGCGAGAGATTCGCTATCGCGGCGTTATGGATGAACCCCTCGAACACCGCCTTGAGGAGGCGATTGCCGAAACAAAGCCGTCCGTCATTGGCGTGGCGTGTCCGTTCCCAGGTACGCTCGTCGGAGCCTTTAAAATTGCCGCGTATGTTAAGGCACACTATCCGAAGATTCTCCTTATGCTCGGCGGAGGCTTCGTCTCCACCGAATTGCGGGAGATGACGGACGAGCGTCCGCGTCAGTATTTCGACGACTTCATTTACGATGAGGGGTATCGGTATTTTGTCCCTGAGAATACCCCTATCCCCATTTTCGTGAAGCCTTGCTATGACGGAATCGTCTGGGACGACTACTTTGATGTCGTCGAGACAATTAACCCAATGCACCGCCTCTGGAGCACGGGACGCTGGATTAAGCTCCAAATGGCGCGGGGCTGTTATTGGCATAAATGCGCCTTCTGCGATGTCCATTTGCCGTATATCAAGTGCTTCGAAATGCCGAAGGCGTCCGAGATTGTGGACGCAATGGAGGAGCTCGGAAGTGCCGCGCGCGGCAGAGCAGGCTTTCATTTTGTGGATGAAGCGATGCCGCCCGCACTGATTCGCGGCGTTTCTGAGGAAATAATCCGTCGCGGACTCGCCGTTTCGTGGTGGGGGAACGTCCGTTTCGATACATCTTTCACGCCCGAACTTTGTAAGCTTATGGCGCGGGCAGGATGTATCGCTGTGACAGGCGGACTCGAGTGCGCCAATGACCGACTTCTCAAGCTAATGAATAAGGGAATAACCCTCGAATCTGCACAAAAAGCGCTGAAAGCCTTCCATTCCGCAGGGATTATGGTGCACGCCTACTTGATGTACGGCTTCCCAACCGAAACCGAAGCGGAAGCCTTTGGCGCGCTGGACTATGTGCGTAAGCTTTTTCGGGCGGACCTCATTCAGAGTGCCTTTTGGCACCGCTTTGCCTTGACGGTGCACTCTCCGATTGCCCGCGAGGTGGAGCGATTTGGGATAGTGCCACGGAAGTTCCGTAAGAGGAAGCGCATCTTCTGCCGCAATGAGATACCCTTTGTAGAGCCGACCGCGCCAGATTGGGGCAAGATAGGTGCCGCGCTTGACCTTGCCCTCGCCAATTACCTCGAAGGTCGCGGCACATCTAAACCCATCTCCTTCTGGAAATCCGCCGCTAGGGTATAAACTCCGAGGGGCAACAAAAGCTTCGCTAACGCTACGCGGTGGGCTTCGCAGGAATCGCCCAGACATATCTGTTTTATCTCTCGCAGAGACGCAGAGAGTTTGAGAATAGCCCCTTCGGGGCTGGCGGGGGGTTGTTTTTAACACAGAGGCACAGAGAAATGATGGGCGTCTCGTGCGTCCAAGAGGTCCGGTGCGTGGTCAGTAATGACCACGATGTTCCCTCTATAGAAAGACGCTGAGCCCTTTGTCGCTCATCGGAGTTTATAAACTTCGCGGCGCATCCGCCGCCCCGCGTCCGCCCGCCTCACTCCGCTCAACGCTCGCCCGCCCCTCCCGCTCCTCACCTGC
>CAVLAC010000021.1:0-248 GCA_963661055.1 bacterium
GTGAGACATCTCCCCCTCCTCTCTAAAGCCGAAAAGGGGTAAGAAAGCACAAAATGCAGAAAGTTGAAATTTCCTCTTGACTTTTGGGCAAGAAAATGAGATAATATTCTCACAAATGTCAAAGCAGGGATATATTCAGTCAGTTGCAGTGCCGCGCTCGCGACACGCGCTAGTGTGCTTTTGGGGCACGCTAGAAGCGGTTTTGCCGCGTTCTGAGGCGTCCTTGTATACCCCCCCCCCCCCCCCCC
>CAVLAC010000021.1:359-11395 GCA_963661055.1 bacterium
GTCTGGGGGGGCCCAATATACCCCCCCCCCCCCCCCCCCCAGTTCGGGGACGCTGTAAGGCGCGTTTTCGCGCGGATTAGAAGGGCATATGACGCGTATGCTCTTTCCCTCGTATTGCCTACAAACGGACGCAGTGCGGGGGCAGTGTGTTGCCTGTTCAAACTAAAACCCTAACAAAGTAAGAAAGGAGAAGTCCCTCAATTATGAAAACATTCAAATATCTAATCACGGCATTAGCCCTCGCGCTATTCTCTCCGCTCGCGGCAACGGCTGAGGAGAGCTATGTTATGGTGGGCGGCGTTAGTGGACTTGAGTCCACCCAATACGCTACCTTCCAGGCGGCGTATGAGGCAATTAAGCCTAAAATTGAGGCAATTGCGGGGCTTGGGCAGGATGCGGCGGAGCAAACGAAGTTTGACGCGCTTTTCACTGACCGCGCTGAAAATGGGGACGCGACATTGACCTATAAGATTTCAGGCAATGTCGTTTATGATGAGACCAGTCTCGCGAATCTTCTCTCAATGGGACGCAAGTCCTCCCATTTCGGCAATGGTCGCCACCTCATCAACTTCAAGTTCGTGGGTGTGACAGGACGCAAAGCGGATACGCTGACGGTCAATTCGGGCATCACGCTCCCTTATGAATGGTGGGGCGAGAAGACGACGACGGGAATCCATTTCGAGAATCTGACGATTGCGAGTACAAATGGGAAATCACTTAACCCGAGTCAGGCTTATTTTGAGGGCATTGACTTTAGTGTTGACAACTGTACGGTGAAGGTTGGCATCAGCAGTTATGTGAATTGCGCGGGCTCTTATTCAATTACGGATAGCACTCTGGACGGAACGGACAGCTCAAGCAACTATGCGATGCAATTTCAGGGGTCTAATACGGAATCTCTAGCCATCACAATTAAGGGCAATGAGATTTCGGGTTTCGCCCGCGGCGTAAATATTGACCAAAAGACGGCGGTTGCCGATATTGAGGATAACGAGATTTCCGTAACGGACCCTAATCGATCTTGCATCCAGCTCTCGGGGCTTGCAAAAGCAGACATTAAAGAAAACACTTTCGATTTGAACGGAGGCAATGCGCTTACGCTTCATGAGAATCTCGCTAAGCTCAGCACTGCGGCGGAAGTTGCGATTTCCGCGAACAAGGTGGAGGGTACAGGCTATCTCATCTACGATGCCGCGCAAGCAGAAGGTACGGCATTGACTTCTAGCACTATCACATTGACCATTGAGGGCAACTCGATTGCCAAAACCGTTGACACGACTCAGGGCAAGAGCAAGAACGGCACTACATCTGCGATGTCCGAGGTTGTGAAAACGGTGGTCGAGGCGAATGTTGCGATTGCCAAGATTGGCGAGACAGAGTACACAAGCCTCGCGGACGCCTTCGCGGCGGCGCAGAGTGGCGATACGGTGACGCTGGTTGCGGATTTGACGGAGGTTGATGCGGCGGAATCCGGTATTGTCTACAACATGGCGGGCGTGACGTTCGATTTGAACGGCAAGACCTATTCCCACTACAACTTCTCGCATGTCTTTCAAGGAACGGGCGGCGTCATCAAGAATGGCAAAATGGTCTGCTTGAACGGCGGCTCGTATGCACTTTTCATTGGTGATATGGGCGATACAACGAGTTTCACGGTTGAAAATGTCGAAATGACGGGCGGCATTAATGTCTTTAATGCGACAGGTGTCGTTCTAAAAGACCTGAATGTTGTCGGGCAAGACTATTACGCCGTTTGGGCAGATGAAGGCGCGGTCGCGATAATCGAAAGCGGCACTTATTCGTCCGCCAAGGCGAGCAAGGGGGAAGCCCTTTTGAATGCAAATCCATATTCCTATGGGTTGGAAATTCTGGGCGGCACTTTCAAGGCTAACGGTAACAACCTTATGGGCAATGCGGGCGGCACGCTTGAAGTTTCTGGCGGTACATTTGACACTAAGGTCGCCCAGAAATATTGTGCGCCAGGGTATCAGCCCAAGGATAACGGTAGCGGCGTTTATGGTGTCGCGGACGCGATTCAGGTGCTGAATTCTAACGGCAATGTTGCCGGCACTTACCACTCGTTTGCAAAGGCTTCTGCGGCGGCGACATCAGGGCAAACCATTAAGCTCTTGGCTGATGTTGCCAATACCGATTACACCGTTGCAAATGTCATTGATATCAAGCTTGCGAAGGGTGTGACGCTCGATGGTAATGACAAGACGCTCAGCGGCAATATTAAGGTCACGGTTGCCCCAGAAGGTGGCGTGACTATCACGAATGTCAAATTCAAGGACATTCATAACTTGCAAGCGCTCAGCGAGGTACAGAAGAGCTATTACAAGTTCTCTGACACTAAGGTCGGAACGCTTTCCGCTGTCTACGCGAAAAACTTGAAGGGCAAGCTTTCCGTTTCGGGATGCGTGTTTGAGAACTGCGACTGGGAGGCTCTGCAGATTGTTCCTGTGGAAGGTGCTGAGATAGACATTTGTGAGAATAGCTTCAAGTCTACTGCGTCCACAGTCGTGACGGAGCAGTTGCGGCATGTTCATGTTCAGATGACGGGTGCTTCCGTAGGCACGGCTATTACGCTTACGATGACGGACAATCAATTGTATGGTGAGCCTCTCGACAGCTCGTGCGGCGTTTACTCGATGAGCTCGAAAAGTACGCTGGATTTGACGGGCAACTACTTTGAGAAGCCCAACACGGCGAGCATTACGCTGACCGACATAGGGAGCGACGGCGAATCTGTAGATGTGAACCGCTGTGAGCTGATTTATCCTGCGCGTAAAGAGGCGACAGTAGATACGGATGACCTCAAGGCTGTTGCGGTTGTTGAGAAGGATATTTACCTCGTGACGGCGTATGATAGCCTCGCTGCCGCGATTGCTGCCGCGACGGAAGGGCAGACGGTGAAGTTAATTGCCAATACGGATGAAAATGTCACGATCGGCAAGAACCTGACGCTGGACTTGAATGGGCATACGCTCAACGGCGGGACAGTAAAAGCTACGCCGACACTGACGGTCAAGGCAAATGTAACAATCTTGGATTCCACCGAAGATAAGAAAGGCACAATCAAGCGCGAGGATACCGCCGATAACTCGGATGGGACAGCGCGGACATCGCACTATGTCATTGATATTCAGGGCAAAGATGCTTATTTGACCTTTGAAAGCGGAAATGTCGTCAATAACAGCGGCACGATCCCTCCAGCTGCGCGCCAGGGAGCGTCCCTTGTGCGTGTGGGCGACGACGCTAAAGACAAAAGAGATGCGAAGCCGACCTTGGTAATCAAGGGTGGTACATTTACGCAGGATAATTTTCCGGTCATCAAAGTTGATTATGGCACATTTTACCTCCAGGGTGGCGAAATTAATTGTGCGATAGATGAGGCTATTAAGAACTGGGCCACTACCTATATTCAGGGTGGCACGGTCACCGGAACGGTCGCTTCTTGGGTGTATGGCAAAGGTATTGATTCCAGTACTCTCGAGATCAGTGGCGGCAAGATTAATGGCAATGTCTATTCTATGACGCAGGATGGTGCTGAAGGTAAGACATCCGTAGTCAGCATTACAGATGGCACGGTTACGGGCAATCTTGGAACTTATCAGGGCAAGAATATCAGAGACACAGAAATGAAGCCAGTCACCGATACAAGCAAGACCACAATCGCTGTCTCGGGTGGTACATTCTCTAATGAAGTCGCGCAGAAGTATTGTGCGGAAGGCTACTATCCCGTGAAGAATGCGGATGGGCTCTATGTTCTCGATATTAAGACCGAGGGCTTTGCTTGCGAGGTTACGAGTGCAACCACGGTGAAGATTGTGGGGCTAGGCGATATTTCTGGCTCTATCGGTAACTTGGAGATTCCTGAGATGATTGGCGGACGCTATGTGACGGAAATCGCCGACCGTGCGTTTGTGGGAACAAGCGGCATAACGAGCCTAACGCTCTCGAAATACTGCAAGAAGATTGGCAATAGCGCCTTCCGCAATATTACATCCCTCACGAAAATAACCTTCGCCGAGGTCTATGAAATAGACGGCACGACCCCTGCAGCACTCGAAATTGGCGAATATGCCTTTAATTCAGCGAGCATTAGCGAACTTGATGTGCCAGAATATGTGAGTTCCATTGCACAATGCGCATTTTCTTCCTGCACGAACCTCAAGAAGGTACGGATTGCCTCCAGTGCAACAACTGTCGCGGAAGGCGCATTCCACCGCTCGGGTGTCACTTTGGGCAAGAAACCAAGTGTCCTGACCTTCGGTTCGTTCTCCGTTGATGGTTCAACCGCGACTATGAAGGTTGTGGGCACGGGCGGTGTTCTTGATGTCGCGAGTATCCTCTCTAAACTAAAGGTGCTCTACTACACAGCCCTCAATGAAGACCCAACGGAAATTACGCTAACAAGCGAAAATGTAGGCACAATAGAAACCACGACTACTGGTTTCGAAGTTAATATTACAATAGAAGTACCAACTGGCACAACGGGATTCTTCCGCGTCAAACTTGAGGACTAACGGATAGAAAAGGAGATATATAAATGAAAACGAATCAAACCTTGGTTTTAGCGGCAATTCTCGGCGTGGCACTATCCGTACAGGCGAGTGGTTGGCGGTTTTCGGCGGGTCCCGCATGGCGTTCCCAAATCGATGTCGATATAAAGGGCAATACCGAGAATTCTTACGCGGATACCACCTACCGCGACCTTGAAAGCGGCAATTGGCGGGAACATGCGAGCGAGGCAGTAGCGAAACCCGACCCCCTAGACGACGGACAAGGCACGATTGTCCCCGCGGGAAGCACCCTTTACGCAATCGATGCTTCCTATACCGAGACAACCGTCGCCTATGATGGAGCAGATAATCCTTCCGCCTGCGGACTTAAGACGCGGCTTGGCTATGACTTCATTGAAAATGACGCGATTTCCGTCGGGCTTGACCTGCGTTTCGCGGGCTATTGGAATATGAAGTCCTCTGCCAACGCGACAAAGAGTTCGCGGACGATAACCGATCGGTGGTTCTTTGAGGACGGACCTTACCCAGGAATGGGGCCCTCCGTTGCCGACGACCCCGACACCCGCGCCCCCAAACGCAATTCAGGTAGCCGCCAAACGACTACCCCCATTATTGACGCGGCTGGGGGACGCGCCTTGCATTCACGGCTTTGTGCCGACCTCTATCAAGTGGGGCTGGGACCAACCGTGACTTGGCACGCCTTTTCGTGGCTCGATGCTTATGCGAGTGCAGCGGTTCTCTGCAATATCGCGTCCATTGACTTTGATGTAGGTACTTCTAGCCAAAGTGACGCGCAATGCCGCCTCGGTTTTGCAGGGGAAGTCGGGCTTGCCGCCTATTTGACCGAAAATATCGGCATTTATGCCGAAGTTGGCTATGAGTGGATTGACGACTTCGATGCGTCCGTTAATGCTTTCTCGACGGACATTGATTTCTCGTCCGTCGTCGTCTCGGCGGGTATCGCGTTTAAGTTCTGATTTATCTCACGCAGAGGCGCAGAGAGCTGAGAGAGAACCGCAAGGAGCAAGAACTTGCGGTTCTTTCGTAGAGGGTGTATCTTGTTTGGGGCTGGGGTTATAAACTCCGAGGGGCTACAAAAGCTTCGCTAACGCTACGCTGATTTGCTTCGCGACAACTCGCCCAGGCATATCTGAAACTTGAAGTTTCAAAACCATATGCGAGAAACTTCCTGTTGATACAGGGGAAGGGGTGTGATATAATATTGAAGTAATGAAATCTAGAAAGATGAAACGAATTTTCATATCAAGTGTGCAGCGAGAGTTTGCAGAAGTCCGCAGGCTTCTGAAGCGGTATATAGGTCGTAATCCTGCCTATCGCCGTCTCTTCTCGACATTCGTATTTGAAGAGGATGTTGTGTCAATGGACCGACGCACGGACGAGGTATATCTTGACGAACTTCGCCATTGCGACATTTATCTTGGACTCATCGGAAATGAATATGGCTTTGAAGACGCGGACGGAATTTCGCCGACTGAACGGGAGTATGACGAGGCAACGCGCCTTGGATTACCACGCCTTATGTTTGTTCTGGATGATAGCAAGTCGAGGCGTAGCCCCAAGGAGCAGGTCTTCTTAGACAAAATATCGTCTGACCTTATCCGTTCGCGCTGTGCGGATGTTCAGACCTTGATACTAGAGATTTATTCGAGCCTTGATGCATTGCTCGTTGAGCAGGGTGTTTACAGCTTTGTTTCGTTTGATGCTTCATCATGTGTTGAAGCAGAACTTTCCGATATTGATGGTGACAAGGTCAAATGGTTCGTTGAACGCGCTCGGACATTGCGCCAATCAGCATTGTCTGAAAATATGCCCGTTACCTCGGTGTTGGCACATCTTCAACTTTTTGTTGGGAAGACGCAAGAGCTCTCGAACGCGGCAATACTTCTCTTCGGGAAAGAGCCACAGCGATTTCTGATGTCATCGGAAATCAAGTGCGTGCAGTGGTATGGGCAGGAGCGTCATAAGCCGATGCTATCCTATCAGGTCTACAAAGGTACGCTTTTTGATATGGCTGATGCCGCGACAACATTTGTTCTTTCGCGTCTTAACCTGAAGGTTGGTACGCGGGCACATGGCATAACGGCTTCGCGCGAATATGAGATTCCTGCCTCTGTCATCGCCGAGGCAATCATTAACGCCATAGCGCACCGCGACTATTCGAGTTCAGGGAGTGTTCAGGTCGAAGTTTTTTCTGATCGAGTGGTTATTCGTAATCCAGGACGCATCAATCCTGCATTGACGAAGGAAGAGTTGTTTGGAGAACATGCCTCTTATCCGAATAATCCGAAAATCGCGGAACCGTTGTACCTAGCGAAATACATTGAGCGGTTCGGTACGGGTTTCTCGGATTTGGTGGCTGATTGCCGTGCGGTAGGGCTGAAAGAGCCAACATTAGACGAGCTAAAATGTGGTGTTGTTTTGACCATTTGGCGAACAAGTGTGCCACCTTGCGAATCGATCAATAGGGCTTCAACAGACAAAATTGAATGGCCTGAGTCGTGGCCTGAGTCGTGGCCTGAGTCGTGGCCCGAGTCGTGGCCAAAGTCAAACGAGAATAAGATACTTTCCCTTTTGTGGTTTGGAGAGAAAGCAAAGAAGGAATTGGCGAATAAAATTGGAATCGCGGCGGATTCCCATTCGCTGAAGGTGGCAATTCGTTCTCTTCTTGAAACAAAGAAATACATTGAGCACACGATAAAGGGCAAGCCGTCGAGCCGAATGCAAAAATACAGGTTAACATCGGCAGGTGTCACTTATATTAGAGGATTATTTCCCGCTTCTGACGAAAAGCAAATTGGCTCTTGACCTTTTCAACAGTATCTTGTGCTGTATGTTGTCAGGCACAGAGGCGCAGAGAGCGCAGAGGGGGTTTAAATAGCCCCTTCGGGGCTGAGGGCGCGGCGGTTTTAACCACGGAACACACGGAATCGCCTTCGGCGGTCGCGGAAGAAGAGGAAGATCGTCGAAGGCGATTAATAATCTACCGCGTGGCAGCAAAATATGGTATAATAGTATTAGTTATGAGTCAAGAACAGTTGCCGTGTAGTGCGAAGGACTTCAAGCGAGTTTGCTTGGAGGATTCGTCTGCACAATCAATAGAAGTGTTCGCCAAGACCTCGCCCATGATGACATCATTACAGGATGAAATACAATCACGGATTTATGTGATTCGTGGTGTGCAGGTTATGTTGGATAGTGATTTGGCGAAATTATACCATGTTGAGACACGCGTCTTTAATCAGGCTGTTAAACGCAATGAGGAGCGTTTCCCTGAGGGCTTTCGCTTCCAATTAACGCGTGAGGAACATCAAGCTTTGCTATCACAAATTGTGACAGCAAAACGTGAGAAAGGAGAGGAAACGCGCGGTGGGCAGCATAATCGTCCTTATGCTTTTACTGAACAGGGCATTGCAATGTTGTCGGGCGTTCTTAAAATTTGCTTTTCGATATTAGACCCTGCGTTCATTCCTGATATTATGGCACGTGTGTCCTAAGGCTTGGCTAACTGAAGTCAAAAAATGAGAGGTATATGTCTGGTTCTGTTTAGATAGGACTAACAGGAATCGGGGAGATTGTCTTGTTCGAGAGGCGCAGAGACCGCAGAGGCGTTTTGAGATAGCCCCTTTGGGGTTGAGGGGAAGGTGTTTTTATCCACGGAACACACGGAAGCCGCCTTCGGCGGTCGCGGAAGATGTGGAAAGGAATAAGCTCCTTTATTGTTTTTAGACAGGATTAACAGGATTTACAGGATTAGATTTTAACACAGAGGCACAGAGGCACAGAGATGTGGAGGGCGGCAAGCCGCCTTCAACGGGGCGGAAGGGACTCCGCCCCCTACCAGTCGCGGCGGGCACGCAGGGACACGTGCCCCTACCATTCGCTTCGCCCTAAATTGGAAACTCTGGAATTGAAGTGAACTCTTTGCGAACTTTGCGTCAAAAATGCCCGTTATCGAGAGATTTGACGGCGCGGCGAAGTTCGGCAAGTTTAGCGTCAGCCGTCTTGCCTTTAAGCTCGAGCACGGCGACCATTCGCTGGTCTCTATCGCGCAAGAAGGCTTTATTCTCCCGCGTATCAATGCGGCTCAATTTGGCTTGCGTGCTGAGGATGCGCAATTGGGCAATCGCAAGAAGGCGGCTTGTCGCGGCGGGGAGGGGTCCGTAGCGGTCGAGCAATTCCTCTTTTAGCTTTTGGATATCCTTAGACTGCGAAGCTTCGGCGAGTCGCTTCATAAAGCTGAGCCGCTGGACATCTTCCTCTATATAGGAATAAGGAATCATCGCGGCACTTTGCGTATCGTCCGAGGCGGGGGAGGCATCGATAAAGTCGAGGTTGAGGTTGACGACGGCGATTTCGGGGAGTTTCTCACCTTTGAGCTGGGCAATCGCCCGCTTGAGGAGTTGACAGTAGAGGGTAAAGCCAACTGCCGCGATGTGTCCAGACTGCCTCGCCCCCAACAAGTCGCCCGCACCACGCAATTCGAGGTCACGAACCGCGAGGTTAAAGCCAGCCCCAAGACCTCCGTGGCGTTTGAGCGCGGCAAGGCGTTCACGGGCTTCCGCGTCAACTGCGCCCGAGGCGGGCAGAAGGAAAATGGCGCGACCCGGCACGGTGGAGCGTCCGACGCGTCCCCGCAATTGGTAGAGATCGGCGAGACCAAAGGTGTCCGCACGGTCGACAAGGATGGTATTCGCACGCGGAATATCAATGCCACTTTCGATGATGGTTGTGGAAAGAAGAACATCCGCCTTGCCTTCCTCGAAGGTGTGCATCTTGCGGGCGAGGGCGCGGGATTCCATCTGTCCGTGGGCAACAATAATCTTTATATTGGGGCAGAGTGCCTCGAGCCGTGCTTTGACGCGGGGAAGGGAAGTGACGCGGTTATGGAGGAAGAAGGTTTGCCCGCCGCGATTCTTTTCGCGCTCGATGGCTTGGGCAATGACGAGGTCATTATCTCGGGCTACGACAGTCTCTACGGCGACGCGTTCGCGGGGAGGGGTGCGTAAAAGCGAGAGGTCGCGCGCCCCCGTCATCGAGAGGTAGAGGGTGCGTGGAATCGGTGTCGCCGAAAGCGTAAGGACATCCGCCGTGGCGCGCAGGTGCTTGAGGAACTCCTTGTGACGGACACCAAATCGCTGTTCTTCGTCCACGATGATGAGTCCGAGGTCCTTAAAACGGACGCGTTCGGAGAGGAGTGCATGTGTGCCAATCACAATGTCGCAACTTCCTGATGCGAGGCGTTGGAGGGTGCCTTCGCGCGTGCCGATGCTCTGGAAGCGCGAAAGGGACTCTATGCGCACGGGAGTTCCCTCAAAACGGACCGTGAAAGTCTCGAAATGTTGCTCGGCGAGCACGGTCGTGGGGGCGAGCACGGCGACTTGCTTGCCGTTAAGCGCGGCAATATACGCCGCGCGCATAGCGACCTCGGTCTTGCCATACCCCGCGTCACCGCAAATGAGGCGGTCCATCGGACGCGTCTTCGCGAGGTCTTCCTTTATCGCGACAATGGCGGCTTCTTGGTCGGGGGTCTCGTCATAGGGGAAGTCCGCCTCAAAAGCCTCCAGCCCCTCGCAAGGGACGGTATAGGCGAAGCCTGGCATCGTGTCGCGCTTTGCTTGTGTATCGAGAAGGGCGGCGGCGAGGTCGGCGACGGCGCGTTGGGCGGCGAGTTTATCCTTTGTCCAGCGTGCCCCATCGAGACGGTGGAGCTTTACTGTCTCGCCCTTGACCCCGACATAACGCGAGAGCAGGTGGGCGTGCGCGGCAGGGATGTGCAACTTCGCGTGGTCCGCATACTCAATTGTGAAGACCTCCGTGCGCTTGCCGTCCATCAAGATCTCGCTCGAGCCGAGGTAGCGTCCGATACCATAATCGATATGGACGACATATTCGCCCGGCTCAAGATTGTCGAAGTCATCGAGCCGTGCACCCATATTCGGGTTGGCACGGCGACGAACGCGGCGGACGCGCTTCGTGTAGGCGCGGTCGGCTTGGGTGCAGACGATGAGGTCGGGGAGTTCAAATCCACACGAAAGTTCAGGCATCTCGACCACACAAGTGCCGCGCAGTTTTGCCGCTGTGAGATGGGTGTCTAGCCGCTTGCGTGCCGCGACGAAGAGTTCAGGATGATGGGCTTCGTCCGCCCCGAGTTCCGCGAAGCCGGGTAGCGGCACGGTTTGGAAGGGGACAGTTGGGGTATTCGGCGGCGGCGGGTCGCCTGTGAAGATGGTGCGTAAGCCTTTCGCGTCCTCGGGCAGGGTATAGGCGTTGTGCTCAAGGGCGAGAATGAGTGCCGCGCGCGGCAGAAGGGTGAAGAAAGAGGTCGTCTCGCTTGTTTCCGCGAGCTTAATAGGGGCAAGTGTCGCCTCGGTGAGGGGCTTTATCGAGCGCTGACTCGCGCTATCAAAGAGGCGCAGGCTCTCGAGGTCTTCGCCAAAGTACTCAAGACGAATTGGGAACTCCTCGCCTGGACACCACGCGTCAATGATT
>CAVLAC010000021.1:11842-21708 GCA_963661055.1 bacterium
GACGAGATGGCGATAGCCCCTTCCGCCAACGGAGGGGGTAGGCTCGCGGACCAAGCCGCTGAAAACGCTTCTAGCGCGGTGCGCATAGGTTATATTATACCAAATCCTGGGCTTCCTGTGTTAGGGGAAGATTGGGGGCGGAGAAAGAAATCTTCAAAAAAGTGAAAATTCCGCTTGCATTCGCACCCCGAAATATGGTATACTATTAGCCACTTGATTGTTCGGGTGTGGCGCAGCGGTAGCGCAGTTGACTGTTAATCAATTGGTCGCTGGTTCGAATCCAGCCACCCGAGCCAATTCTAAAGCGATTTGAGAGAAAAGGATTCAGAAATGAAGAAAGGTATTCATCCGGCTTACGAAGAAGCCACGATTACATGCGCGTGCGGTAATGTCATCAAGACTCGTTCGACGAAGAAGGAGATGACGGTCAACACCTGTAGCGCGTGCCATCCGTATTTTACGGGTCAGAAGACGATGGTCGACACTGAAGGTCGCGTCGATTCCTTCAAGAAGCGCTACGCGAAGTTCGCGAAGAAGTAAGTTGCTTGATACTGACCAGATTCGGCAGGTTTTGGGTCGCCTAGAGTCCGTAGAAAGGGACTTAAGCGACCCAAAAGTTTTGTCTGACCGCGTCAAATATCGCTCGATATTGCGCGAAAGGGCTTCCCTGAAGAAGCTGGAGCACGCTTTTGCCGAATACGAGAAGACGAGCCGCGATTTGGCGGGCAACCGCGAATTGCTAAGCGACCCCGACTTCAAGGATGAGGCGGAACGCGAAATTGCCGCGCTCGAAGCACGCCTTCCCGAGGAAGAACGCCGCGTTTTGGGTGCGCTCTTGCCCCCTGACCCTCTCGAGGGACGCAATGCCGTCCTCGAAATTCGTGCGGGTACGGGCGGTGAGGAAGCGGCACTCTTCGCGGGTGACCTCTTTAGAATGTATATGCGCTATGCCGAGCGGGTCGGATGGAAGATTTCCGTCATGAGCGCGAGCGAGACCTCGCTTGATGGTTATAAGGAAGTCGTCTTCACCGTGCAAGGTGAGGGCGCGTATGGACGGCTTCGCTTTGAGAGTGGCGGACACCGCGTCCAGCGTGTTCCTGAGACGGAAGCCCAGGGACGAATCCACACATCTGCCGCGACTGTGGTGGTCTTTCCTGAGGCAGACGAAGAAGACGAGCTGGAAATCCCCGATTGCGATATCCGTATTGACCTCTTTTGTGCGGGGGGTGCGGGGGGACAGCACGTGAATAAAACGGAAAGTGCCGTACGGATGACTCACTTGCCGACGGGGCTTGTCGCCGTGTGCCAAGACGAACGCTCCCAAATCCGCAATCGCGAGAAATGCTTGGCGACTTTGAAAGCACGCATTCTCGACCAGCGTCGCCGCGAGGAAGAAGCGAAGATTGGGGCGGACCGCCTAACTTTGCGGGGATCGGGTGACCGTTCGGGACGCATCCGTACCTACAACTTCCCTCAGAATCGCGTGACCGACCACCGCATTGATATGACGCTCTATTCACTTGACCGCTTTATTGATGGGGATATGGAATCTCTCCTCGACGCGCTCGCGGCACATGATATGGATGAGCGCATTGCGCGGGCTCTAACGAAGAAGGGGGAATGACGATGTTCGCGGCAATAGAACACTATGACTTTTGGAGCCTCTTCACCTGTGTTTGGTTCTGGAGTGGCTGTGGCGGATGGATTATCGCGAGCATAATCAAGATGATTCTTGCCGCGCGAAAGACCCACACCTTCGACTTTGAGTATTTGTTTTCTACGGGCGGAATGCCCTCCAGCCACTCGGCGACGGTCTCGGGGCTCGCCTTTAGTATTGGTTATACTGAGGGGTTTGCCTCGCCCCTGACCACTCTCGCCTTTGCCTTTGCGATTTTGACGATGTTTGACGCGGCAACCGTGCGGCGGGCGGCGGGAGAGCACGCGCGAATCTTGAATGCCATAGTGCGCGATATCAAGGATTTGAAGTTCAAACCCGTCTCAAGACTCAAGGAATTGTTGGGTCATACCCGAACGGAAGTCTTCTGGGGTATGGTCACGGGAATCGTCTGGGCGACGATTTTAGCGCACTTTTGGCGTTAAATTTGGTATAATTATCGTATGATAAACTTCTCGGATGCTCAAAAAAAGACGATAGCGAGTGGTCTCACCGTCGTGGCGCTCGCGGTTATACTCGCATTTGTGGGTGCGGTAATTTGGTGTTTTGCGCGATTACTCGCGTTCGCATCTGCCGCGCTCGTGCCAGTTGTCGCGGGACTTTTCCTCGCGCTCTTCTTTAAGCCATACTATGGCTGGTGGCTGCGGCTCGTGCGAAAGCCGGGCGCGGCACTTCCGTTGATGCTCATCTCGGTGCTCGTGCCGCTTTCGCTTATTGTGTGGTACTTTGGGGCATTCCTTGTGGACCAGGCGAGCAACCTCCTCACCCAAGCCCCTGAACTTGCCCATAAGTTCATTGCTTGGTTCCACGAGATGTTCCCGCGCGTGCAGATGCTTGCCGAGAAGCTCGGGATTTCCCTTCAAGAATTGCTGAAAGTCCCCGAAATCCATATTGCGCAAGTCGGCGTTGGGTTCATTCATTACCTCTCGAGTGCCGTGAGTTGGCTCGTCGCGCTCGTTTTCTTCGCCTACTTCATTACGCGCCCTGTCAAGCGTGGCGAGGACTATGTGAAGGAAATGCCGTTCTTGAAGGACGATACGCGCAACTTTGTCGCGGAACAAATCAATACCTTCATAGACATCATCGTGAACTTCTTCCAATGCCAAGTCGTCATCTGCCTCATTGAGGGACTCCTCTATGGTACGGGCTTTATGCTCGTCGGCTTGCCGTACGGCTTTGTGCTCGGGTTTGTCTTGGGGCTTCTCAACCTCTGCCCATTCTTTGGCACAATTGCCTGCTTGCCGCTCGCCTTGCCCCTCGCCTACTTTGGGGCGGATGGCTCTCTCCTGCGGCTCATTGGGGTGCTTTCGGTGTGGCTTGCGGGGCAGATTCTTGATGGCTACCTCATTACCCCTAAGATTCAGGGCGGCAAAACGGGGCTTGGCTACGCGGGAGTCATCTTCAGCTTCTTCTTCTGGGGCGCGGTGTTTCACTCCCTACTCGGACTTCTCCTCGCCATTCCGCTTTCGGCGTTCTGCGTCGTCTTTTGGCGGGCGCTTAAGTCCAAATACATTAAACCCATCGTCTAATCACACGCCCTATGGAATCTACGCCCGTTAATGTACTTTGCTTGAAGTGGGGGACGCGGTATCCAGCGGACTTCGTGAATCGCCTTTATCGCGGCGTTCAGCGTCACTTGCACCGTCCGTTCCGCTTCGTGTGTGTGACGGATGACCCGAAGGGACTCGACGCGGGCATTTCGTGCGAGTCATTTCCTCCGCCCCCTCCCGAGATGGGCAAGCATTCGTGGCCGAACATCTTTGTGAAGTTGATGATATTCAAGGATGGCTTCGCGAACTTGCGCGGCACTACGCTCTTTCTCGATATTGACCAAATCATCACGGGCGACCTTGATTGCTTCTTTGACTATAAGCCAGGCGAGTTCTGCATTATCCGTAATTGGATTGAGCTCCGCAAGCGGCTTTTCCGCCGCGTGCCCGCCGTCGGCAATTCCTCGTGCTTCCGCTTTGAGGCGGGCGAGATGAATTGGGCTTACGAGAAGTTCCTCGCTGAGCACGAAAAGGCGATGAATCAACGCTATTTCCGTACGGAACAAGCATTTATGACTTACGCCGTCGCCTCGCGGCAGGCAGTAAATTGGTGGCCGACGGACTGGGTGCGTAGCTTTAAGCGCTCCTGTGAGCGTCCGTGGCCCCTAAACCACGTACTCGCGCCTCGCTTTGTGCCTGGCACACGCATCCTCTGCTTCCACGGCAATCCCGACCCCGATCAAGCCATTGCGGGCTTTAAGGGGCGGCACCTCAATACCTGGACTCTTCCTGCGCCGTGGGTCGCCGAATTGTGGGAGCGGGGCTAATCACTTTTGAAAGGAACGCCTATTATGAGAACTGCGAAAATAGTCCGTAATACGAAAGAAACCCTAATCACCCTGAGCTTGAACCTCGACGGGTCGGGCGAAGGCGAGATTGAAACGGGCATTGGCTTCTTTAACCATATGCTGGAGCTTTTTAAGAAGCATGCCCTCGTGGATTTGACCGTGAAGGCGACGGGTGACCTCGATGTCGACTACCACCACACGGTGGAGGATGTCGGGCTCGCCCTCGGCGCGGCACTTAATGAGGCGCTCGGCGACCGAAAGGGGTTGACGCGCTATGGGTTCGCGTCCATCCCAATGGACGAGGCCCTCTGCGAGACCTCGCTCGACCTCGGGGGGCGTCCGTTCCTCGTGATGCAGTGTGCGATGAAGCATATGTTCGTGAAGGACTTCGAAGTGAAGCTCCTCGAGGAGTTCTTTCGTGCCGTCAGCGTCGAAGCGCGGGCGAATATCCACCTGCGCCAAATCTATGGCGACGAGACGCACCATGTCTGCGAAGGTTTCTTCAAGAGCTTTGCGCGCGCTCTTCGCGCGGCAAAAATGATTGACCCCAACGAGAAAGGCATCCCTTCATCAAAGGGAGTTATATGATAATCCTTCCCGCAATTGACTTAAAGGATGGTAAATGCGTCCGTCTGCGCCAAGGGCGTGCGGACGATGTGACGGTCTACGGAGATGACCCCGCCGAGCAGGCGCGGGACTGGGCTGAGCAAGGCGGCGCGGAGCTTCATGTCGTCGATTTGGATGGTGCCTTCGAGGGTGCGCCGCGGCATACGGAAGTCATTGCACGCATTATCGCGGCATTTGGTCGTCCTGTCGAAGTGGGTGGCGGCTTGCGGACTCTTGACGCGGTGAAGGCGGTTCTCGATGTGGGGGCGGCGCGTGCCATTATTGGTTCTGCCGCGCTCGAAGACCCCGCGTTCCTTTCTGCCGCGCTCGAGCTTTACGGCGATAAGATTACCGTTGGTATCGATGCCCGCAATGGCTTTGTGCAAACACGCGGATGGGTCGAGACAACGCAGGTCAAGGCGACGGATCTCGCGATCGCCGTCGCTAAGGCGGGCGTGAAGTCCATTATCTACACCGATACGGCGACGGATGGTATGCTGAACGGACCCAATCTCACGCAAATGGCTGCGATTTGTGATGCCGCGCCCTCGTGCCAAATCACGGCTTCGGGTGGCGTGAGCTCTCCGTTTGATGTGACGAGCCTTAAGGCTCTGGAGCGAGCGAACTTGCACGCGGCAATTGTGGGCAAGGCACTTTATGACGGACGCACCACACTCAAAGAAATGAATCTAGCGGGGCTTTAATGGAACCTAAACTTCTTAAAATTGAAGGGCTGCGCACCGTGTTAGTTCCGTGCGAAGCCGAGAGTGTCGCGGTTGGACTTTTTGTGGAATCGGGCTCACGCCACGAGCCCGCGAAACAAGCGGGCATTTCCCATCTCATTGAGCATATGCTTTTCAAGGGTACGCCGACACGGTCCGCCCTCGATATTTCCCGCGCGATAGAAGGGCGCGGCGGTATGTTTAATGCCGCGACAGGCGAGGAGCTGACCTGTTTCTATGCTCATCTCCCGAGCGAATATCTCGATGAGGGCGTGGATATCCTCGCGGATATGTTCCTCCACGCCGCGATAGATAAGACGGAATTCGTCCGTGAGCGGGAAGTCGTCCTTGAAGAACTCAAGATGTACGATGATGACCCAAGTTCCGTGGCGGCGGAAAATCTCCAGCGTGCCCTTTTCCCGCGTAATCCGCTTGGTGCACCAGTCGGGGGTTCTGCCGCGACACTGAATGTGCTTACGCCCAAAGATTTGCGCGATTATATCACATCGCACTATACAACGGCATCGTCCGTGCTCGTCATCGCGGGTGACTTTGTTGAGGAGGATGCCATAAGCCTCGTCCGCCGCGCCTTTAAGGGACTTTCTAAGCGCAAGCCCATCCCGCTACGCTATCCCAAGGTGAGTTGGAAGATTCCCCCTGTCGCCGAAGTCTCGACCACGAAAGAGGTCAAGCAGGTGCAAATCGCGCTTGGCTATCGTACTTTTGGCGCGGAAGACCCGCGTCGCTATGCGGCGGCGATTATGGACGCGATTCTTGGGCGCGGCATGTCGAGCCGCCTTTATCAAGAAGTGCGTGAGAAGCGCGGGCTTAGCTATGACATCTCGACACGAATGCAATTCTTTCAAGATGTCGGTATGTTCACCGTCACGGCGGGGCTGGACGCGCGGCAGAAAGATGCCGCGCTCGCGACAATCGAGCGTGAATTGAAGAAGCTAACGGAAAAGAAAGTCGGCGCGGCAGAACTTAAGCGCATCAAGGAGTTCTTTATTGGGAACTTCCGTCTCGGACACGAGCGCGTCACTTCCAAGATGTTTTACTATGGCTCGGTGATGCTTTCGCGTGGACGCATTGTGCTACCCCAAGAGGACATTGAGAAACTTTATGCGGTCACGGCGGACGAGATTCGCGCGGTCGCGCAGGATATTTTCAAGCCCGAGAATCGCTCTTTGAGCTTTGTATTGCCTAAATAAAGGAGGCTAGAGTTATGTCGCAAGAAGCTTTGATGGAAGAGATTAAACGCCTAAAAAAAGAGCGGAATGCTGTAATTCTCGCACATAACTACCAGCGCGGCGAAGTGCAGGACGCGGCAGATTTTACAGGCGACTCGCTGGAACTCGCCCGCCGCGCGACACAAGTCGAGGCGGATGTCATTGTTTTTTGTGGTGTTTACTTTATGGCGGAAACCGCCGCGATTCTGAACCCCGAGAAGGCGGTGCTCATTCCTGACCCGACGGCGGGGTGTCCGATGGCGGATATGGTAAATGCCGCGCAATTGCGTGAACTTAAGGCGAAACACCCCGAGGCTCTCACGGTTTGCTATGTCAATTCCACAGCGGAAGTTAAGGCGGAATGCGACCTCTGTGTGACGAGCGGCAATGCCGAGCGCGTGATGGCGACGATTCCGAACGGACGCGAGATTATCTTTGTCCCTGACCAGCATTTGGGCGGTTATATCTCGGGTTTGGAAGGGCGCAAGTATATCCTTTGGCCAGGGTACTGTCCGACCCACGCGCGGCTTACGGTGCAGGCGATAGAAAAAGCCCGCGCGGCATATCCTGGCGCACCTGTTATGGTGCACCCTGAATGCCCGAAGGATGTGCGTGACGCGGCAGATGAGCGCCTCTCAACGGGCGGGATGTGCCGCTATGCACGCGAAAGTGCCGCGAAGACAATTCTTGTCGGAACTGAGATGGGCATTCTTCATCGTCTTCAGAAGGAGAATCCCGAGAAGACCTTTATTCCTGTCTCGGAAGCTCTCGTGTGCCCGAATATGAAGAAGACGACGCTCGAGAATCTTGCCGCGGCACTTCGGGAAATGAAGACCCGCGTCACAGTCGCCGAGCCCATCGCGAGCAAGGCGCGTAAGGCTATTGACGCGATGCTCGCAATTAAGTAAGCGCGTTTAGTCACCCACCGCGACTTGGTGGGAGAGGACGGCGAGGGACTGGGCGAGGTCCATATTCTGTACTTTCACGCCACGCGGCACATTGAGTTGCACGGGCGCGAAGTT
The DNA here is from genome assembly GCA_963661055.1 of bacterium. Taxonomy (GTDB): domain Bacteria; phylum Verrucomicrobiota; class Kiritimatiellia; order RFP12; family UBA1067; genus UBA1067. Next base: position 19,435 of record CAVLAC010000021.1, read on the forward strand.
CCAAATCCCTTTAATGCCTGCCGCGACGAGTAAATCGGCGCAGACTTGTGCCGCAGTGCTGGGTACGGTCAGAATCGCGACTTTTACCTTGAGGCTCTTGATGATGCGCCCAAGTTCGCTCATCGGACGTATCTTGACCCCGTGGAAGATCTCGCCAATGAGCCCCGCATTCGAGTCGAATGCGACGGGAATGGAAAGGTTCTGCTCCTCAAAGCCCGAATAGCCGAGAAGGGCGCGACCGAGAGAGCCGACGCCAATCAGCGCGGCATCCGTCGCGTTGTCCCAGCCGAGGGCACGATTCATCGCCTCGCAAAGTTCTTTCGCGGGGTAGCCGCGGCGCGGCATACCTGGTACGCCCGCCATGGCGAGGTCCTTGCGCGTCAAAACAGGGTCTAGCCCGAGCTCGTCAGCAAGTGCCGCGCTCGAGATGTTCAGTTCGCCTCCCGCCATCTTCGCCTTGATTGCGCGCATATAAATCGGATAGCGCCGAATCGTTGGCAACGGTAGTGGCATGGGCTTTTGTATCGCTTTCTGCTTCTTCATTGCCCCTCTATTATACCATATTTTTTCGCGAGTAGGTGTAAAAAGTGATTTACTCCGAAGCCAAAATATGGTAAAATAGTAGGAGTAAGTTTCATGAAAGGAACATAAATATGACGCTAAGCACATCAAGAAGGAACTTCTTGCGCGGACTAGGGGGCGCAGGATTGTTCTCTATTACAGGCTGCAAGTGCCCATTCGGCACGCAGAAAATCAAGCTCGCCGTCGTCGGCGTTATGGGCAAGGGCTACAGTGACTGGACGCCTATGCTCAAGTCGGGCTTCGTGGAAGTCGTCGCGCTTTGTGACGCGGACTACACCCAGCGCGAAGAAGCCGCCAAGGCCGTCGCTAAGGATGGCATCAACTTCGATGTCTATTCCGTGCCGTTCTATACGGACTACCGCCGTCTCCTCGATGACGCGGGCGTTCTCGGCGTTGAGGCGATGACCATTTCGACGCCGGACCACGTCCACGCGCCAGTCGCCATTCAGGCGATGAAGCAGGGCATCCATGTCTATGTTCAGAAGCCGCTCGTGCGTACCCTCTGGGAACTCGACTACTTCGACAAGACCGCGAAGGATAATGGTGTCATCGTTCAGATGGGCAACCAGGGCTCCTCGCTCGACTCCATGCGCCGTTGTACGGAAGTTATCCAGAGCGGCATTCTCGGCGATGTGAAGGAAGTCCATGTTTGGACGAACCGCGCTGTGTGGCCTCAGGGCAATGGTGTCGCGAACTATGTAACGAGCCGTGGCGCGAAGGGCGACCCGATGCGTCAGGGTCTCAACTGGGAAGCGTGGATTGCTACCGCGAAGATGCGTCCCTTCCTCGATAAGTATCCCGAAGGCACGAAGGTGTACGATCCGTGGAAACTTGGTGCGAATGTCTACCACAGCTTCACATGGCGCGGATTCCACGATTTCGGCGCGGGCGCGTTCGGCGATATGGCTTGCCATACGATGAACCTGCCGTTCCGTGGTCTTGAATTGGGCGGCGTCTCGGACGCTGAATGCATCAAGATCGAAGAGAAGAACGACATCGCTTATCCCGCGAAGTCCGTCGTCAAGCTCACCTACAAGGAGCGTCTCTCGAAGATTCGCCTGGGCGTTAAGCTCCCCGCTGTCACTCTCTTCTGGTATGATGGCTATGATGAGAGCAAGCCGGGTCAGAGCGCAATGAAGCCGAGCAAGGACCTCAAGGGCATGGATAAGGTCATCTCGACCTTCGGTGAAATCCCGAATACGGGTTGCTACATCATCGGCTCGCAGGGTGCGGTCCTTATGCAGGACGACTACGGCGGGAAGTGCGCGATTGCCCTCAACGACGAAAAGCAGTTCGTCGATGTCTTCCAGCACGAGAAGGCGAAGGAAGTGCCGCGCTCGATTCCGTTCTGCGTCGGTTCTGTCGCGACGGACGGCGAGTCCACGGTCGAGATGAAGGGCTTCGCGGAAGGGCATTATGGCGAATTCGTCAATGCTATTCGCGGCGTTGGCCCCGTCTATGAGCAGACTCATTCGCGTTGCTTCTCGGATATCGAGTACTGCATTCCGCAGATGGAAGGTATCCTCGTTGGCTGTGTCGCGCAGCAGGTTTCGGGTAAGCTCGTCTGGAACTCGGCGACTCAGACCTTCGACAACAACGCGGCAAACGCGCTTGTTAAGCCCTACATCCGTAAGGGCTGGGAGTTCTAATTCCACTCAAGTGGGGCTTGGTAGGGCGGGCAGTCCCTTGCCC
>CAVLAC010000022.1:0-21133 GCA_963661055.1 bacterium
TCTTTTTGTCTTTTGGGTGCGGTGTGCGGTGCGCACGCGGCAGATGTCTCTTTGTTTAACGGCAAGGATTTGTCGGGCTGGATAGCCGTCCTTGATTATGATGTGACGGGCGGCTACACGGCGACGGAGCCGACATGGTCCGTGACCAATGGGCTTATTCGATCCACGGGGACTCCGTTTGGCTATTTACGGACTAAGCGTGACGACTTTGGCGACTTCAAGCTCAAGGTTGAATATCGCTGGTGGCGTGAGACCCCGAAGCCGAATTCGGGTATCTTTGTGCGCCTCGTGGGTGAGACGGGTTCATTCATTCCCGTTTGCTTTGAGAACCAACTTTGCCGCGGAAACGCTGGGGACATAATGGGACTCGCGGGGGCGGAAGTCGTCGGTGTCGAGCCCGCTACGCCGCGTGTGGCGACGGACGCGCTTTCGGGAATCCGTAAGATGTTCCGTAAGGCACCTGAAGCCGAGAAGCCTTTTGGTGAATGGAATACGCTTGAGGTTGATGTAATTGGTGACTCCATTGTTAATCGCCTGAATGGCAAGGAGATGAACTTCGTGAAGGGCATTGTGCCGCAGAAGGGCGCGATTGCCTTGCAGTCCGAGGGCGGGGCTATAGAGTTCCGTAATCTTAAGCTTGAAGTTCTTGACTGTCCCAATGGCGTGTGCCCGATTCGCAAGTAATGAAGCACTTTTGGTTTTTTGACTTAGACGGAACTCTCGCGGATACCGAAAGCGACATTCGCCGCGCGTGGAAGGCGGCACTTACGGACCTGAAATTGGAGTGTCCGCAATTTGACGCGGTATATGTGACGGGTCCGTCGATAGAGGAGATTACCAAGCGACTCTTCCCTGAGACTTGGACGGACGAGATGGTGCAGGCGATACGCGGCAATTTTGCGCGGCACTATGATACGGATGGCTTCCCGCTCACGAAGGAGTATCCGGGGGTGCTCGAGAAGGTGCGGGCATTGAAGGCGGCTGGGGCGCATGTAGCGATAGTCACCAATAAGCGACTCGCGGGAGCGAAAGCGATGGCGGCGCGGTTTGGCTGGAACAGTGTCTTTGAGGGCATTTACACAGCCGATATGCACCGCGACAACCCCGCGATTGGGGTTCTGAGGAAGCCCGAACTATTGAAGCGCGTTATGTCGGAACTCGGCGCAAGTGCCGCGGAGTCCGTTATGGTGGGCGACACAATAAACGATTTTGAAGCCGCCGCGAAAAACGGCGTGGAGTCCGTAGCCGTCACTTGGGGCTACGGGAAGAGTGCGGAATGGGCGCAAGCGACGCGGATTGCCCATACACCAGAGGAAATAGGTTAAGTTTACATGATAACACTCGAAAATATACGGAACTTCTGCATTATTGCCCATGTTGACCACGGCAAGACGACGCTCTCCGACCGCATTTTGGAGTTGACGAAAGCGATAAGTCCGCGTGAACTCAAGGAACAGACGCTGGACGCGATGGACTTGGAGCGTGAGCGCGGCATTACGATTAAGTCCCATCCAGTTTCGATGCACTATGTCGCGGCGGATGGCAAGACCTACCTCTTTAATTTGCTCGATACGCCTGGACATGTCGACTTCGCCTATGAAGTGTCGCGGTCGATGGGGGCGTGCGAGGGGGCAATTCTCGTTGTGGACGCGGCACAGGGCGTGGAAGCTCAGACGGTCGCCAACACCTACTTTGCGCAGGACGCGAAACTCGAGATTGTGCCAGTACTCAATAAAGTAGACTTGCCGGGCGCGAATGTGCCCGAAGTTTGCCGCCAAATCGAGGATGTGCTCGCAATCCCAATGGATGAGCCGCTCCTCATCTCGGCGAAAACGGGGCAGGGCTGCGCGGCAGTTTTGGAGGCGATTGTTCACCGCATTCCGCCACCCCAAACACGCGGGACGGACGCTCCCTTGAGGGCACTCGTTTTTGACTCGGTATTTGATGAATTTCGCGGCGTTATTGTCTATGTGCGCATAATGGATGGCTCCATCGCAGCAGGGCAGGGCATTAACTTTATGGGAAGCGGCGTTTCGACGACTGTCCACGAAGTTGGCATATTCTCGCCGACGAAAAAGCCCGTCGCGAAACTTGAGGCGGGGCAAGTTGGGTATATCGTTGGCACGGTGAAAGATCCGAGCGAAATTAAGATTGGCGATACGGTTACCACCACGAAGTTGGGGGCGACGGAAGCTCTGCCAGGCTTCCACGACATTCACCCAACCGTATTTTGTGGCATTTACCCGATGTCCACGGACGAATTTCCTAAGGTTGAGCAGGGGCTCGAGAAACTTCACCTAAATGACGCGGCATTTACCTTCCATCACGAAAGTTCCTTGGCGCTCGGGTTTGGATTCCGTTGCGGATTCCTCGGACTCCTCCATATGGAAATTGTGCAGGAGCGCCTTCGCCGTGAATTTGGGCTAGACATTATTTCCACCGCGCCAGGCGTCGTGTATAAGCTTAAACTCAAGAGCGGAGAAGAGAAGGAACTTGATAACCCCTTGCAAATGCCCGATCCGTCGGCGATTGACACGATTTCGGAGCCCATCTTGACGGCTCGTATCATTACGCCCTCGGATACCATCGGCGATATTATGCGCATTGTTATGGACCGCCGTGGGCTGGTGGAAGGCACTGAGACCCTTGACGCGAAGCGCGTGATGCTTCACTGTAAGTTGCCGCTCAATGAGATTTTGATAGACTTCCACGATACCCTTAAGAGCGTCTCCCACGGATATGCCTCAATGGACTATGAACCAGCGGGCTATCAGGTGTCGGATATTGTTAAGATGGATATCCTTCTCAATGGTGAGACTGTGGACGCTTTCGCAACACTCGTCCACCGCACAAAGGCGCGTACACGCGGCATTCAGATGTGCAAGGCGCTCGCCGAGGCGATTCCTCCCCACCAATTTAAGATCCCCGTGCAAGCGGCACTCGGACGCGAGATTATTGCCCGCGAGGATATTCGCCCGTTCCGTAAGGATGTTCTTGCTAAGCTCTATGGCGGAGATGTGACGCGCAAGATGAAGGTCCTCGAAAAGCAAAAACGCGGCAAAGCTCGTATGAAGGAGTTCGGACATGTCAATGTTCCGCAGAGCGCGTTTATTGCCGTATTAAAGGGCACAATTAAGGAGAAATAAGCAATTATGGAGCGTTTTGAGCTAGAAGATGCCCTCAAGGAAGAAATCCGTGCCCGCGTTTTGGGCGACGGGTTTATGAAACTCGTGCAGGTGGTTCGTCGTAATGGCAAGACCTTCAAAATTGCCTTGCGTCCAGTGGAAATTAGCGGAGAGAAGAAGTATCAGGCAGAAATGACGGACGAAGGGCAGGTGCAGGTCAAGAATCTGACGGCAAATGCAGCGGCGGAAGGGCTAGAGGAGATAATTGCCCAGCGCGGCGCACGCGATTTGCACCTAATGACCGCCTCGGGCGACTTACATATTCGCGTCACAAAGAAGGGGCATGTGCTCGTCTCGCGTTCGGCAGAAATGGCGCGGGTCGCCAAAGTTGAGCCCCACGACCGGGTAAAGAACTTGCCCCTCACCCGCTTTGACTCCGCGGCACTTCTAAGGGCAATCGGTATTGCGGATGGCGAGGGACGAATCCGCGCGTCTATGCGCGGCAAATATGACCAAGTCAATGAGTTCTTGAAAGTCGTTGAGGAGACGGTGGAGGCGGACGCGAAGGGCCCGTTCACCGTCGTGGACTGTGGCTGTGGCAAGGCGTATTTGACATTTTCCCTCTACTACTATCTGACGCAGGTCAAGAACATTCCCGAGGTCACCGTGTACGGCGTCGACCGCCGCGAGGATGTGATTAATTCCGCTAAAAAGACGGCAAAAGCGCTGGATGTTGAAGAAAATGTGAAGTTTACGGTCTCCGACCTCGCGGCATTTAATGTTGAGAAGGCGGATCTCGTCGTATCGCTCCACGCCTGTGATACGGCGACGGACGAGGCAATGGCGAAGGGACTCGAGTGGCGGTCGCGGTATATTCTTTCCGCACCCTGCTGTCAGCACGAATTGCAGAAGACGCTAGCCGATAAGGGTGTTTTCGCGGGGCTTATGCGGCAGTCTATCCTTCGGGAGAGGCTCTGCGATATTCTAACGGACTCCTTTCGTGCACAAATTATGCGCATTCTCGGCTTTAAAACGCAAGTTATTGAGTTTGTCTCGAGTGAAGCGACGGCACGGAATATCCTTATTAAGTGCGAATATGGTGTAAAGGCTGGGCAACCTGGTCCTGTGAGTGAGTATTTGGAGTTGCGGGACTATTGGCACGTGACGCCTTGGCTCGAAACGCGGCTAGAGAAGTATCTCTCGAAGTATTTGGAGCGGTATGATTAACCCCGCGCTTTTGGTGCGCCGCGCGGAGATTATTCGCCATATCCGCGAGTTTTTTGATAAAAGTGGCTTTATAGAGGTAGATACGCCCGTTAGAATTGCCGCGCCCGCCCCTGAATGCCACATTGACTGTCCCCCCGTGGCAACAGGTGGCTTTTTGAGAGCCTCACCCGAATTGCAGATGAAGAAGCTCCTTGCCCAAGGGATGGATAAAATCTATCAGATAGGGCCTTGTTTCAGGGATGGTGAGAAGGGTTCGCGGCACAATCCCGAGTTCACGATGATAGAATGGTATCGCCGCGAAGCAACATATCTTGATATAATGGACGACCTAACGCAATTAATGGTAAGTTTGCGTCCGTCAAGTGCCGCGCCGCAGAAGATAACGGTTCAAGAGGCGTATCAGAGGTTCGCGGGGTGGGATCCGTGGGAGAAGTTTGACGCGGACCGCTTTGACTTTGATATGGCGACCAAGATAGAGCCTGCTCTGAAGGGTCTTGGAAGCGTGTTTTTGATGGACTATCCCCCCGAATGCTCATCTTTGGCGGTGGTTCGTAATGGGGTCGCCGAGAGGTGGGAATATTACGAAAACGGAATGGAACTTGCCAATTGCTTCACAGAATTGTGCAATAGCGAGGAACAGCGCGGCAGATTTGAGGCGGCGAAAAAAGAGCGTGCCGCGCTCGGTGAGGCGGAATATCCGTTGGACGAGGAGTTTTTTGCCGCGCTCCCGAGGATTGGTTCCGCCGCTGGGGTTGCTTTGGGGGTAGACCGCCTAATTATGGTGCTAACAGGGGCGCGGCAGATTGCCGATGTGCGTTTTACAGATTTGTAATATCTTGTAATCGCAAGCCAGCATTTTACATAAAATGAACAATACGGACGCCTTCGGGGCGTCCGTATCTGCGTTGGCACGCTTTCTGCTAATGACTGGTGTCACGACTGACAAACTGAAAAAGGTAAAAAGGATACATATGAAACTGATAATTGCTTATATTCAGCCTGAGCGGCTCAACGCCGTGAAACAGGCGTTGTATGAGAAGGGCGTCTACAAGATGTCCGTCTCAAATGCGCTCGGTTGTGGACAGCAGAAGGGCTATGTTCACCAATACCGTGGTGCAATTGAAGAGGTGACGCTCCTGAAGAAGGTGCGTTTGGCGATTGGTGTCAACGATGACTTTGTCGAAGAGACGGTCAATGGCATTATCGAGGGTGCGCGTACTGGTGAAATCGGCGATGGCAAGATTTTTGTGTTGCCGATGGAAGAGTGCATCCGTATTCGTACGGGTGAACGCGGCGGTGCGGCAATTGGCTAAAGTAAGTAAAATGTAAGGAAAGCAAAGGAAAACAATGAAAAAACTAATATTGAGTGGTTTGTTGGCACTCTGTGTATCGGGGGCATTTGCTGCGGAAGCGGAACCCACGGCGGCAGATGTGCAGAACAACCTGAACATCGTCTGGACCTTGATTGGCGGTATTCTCGTCTTCGTGATGCAGGCGGGTTTCGCGCTGGTGGAGACGGGCTTTACGCGCGCCAAAAACGCGGCGAATATTATGATGAAGAATCTAATAGACTTCGCCGTAGGTGCTCCCGCCTTCTATTTCTTGGGCGCGGCAATTATGTTCGGTGTCTCGAAGCTTGGCGGTGCGTTTGGCTGGGGCGGCATGTGTATGCCCAGCGTATTCGCGGGTGAAGGCACTTGGGACTGGACGTTCTTCTTCTTCCAGACCATGTTTGCCGCGACGGCCGCGACCATCGTTTCGGGTGCTGTAGCGGAACGAATTGAGTTTAAGAGCTACCTCATCTACTCGGCGCTCGTCTCGGCAGTCATCTATCCGATTTCGGGTCACTGGATGTGGGGCGGCTTGCACGGCGCGGATTCCGTCGGCTGGATTGAGGCTCTCGGCTTCCATGACTTCGCGGGCTCGACGGTCGTCCACTCGGTTGGTGGCTGGATTGCTCTCGCGGGTGCTATTATGCTCGGGCCGCGTATCGGCAAATATCGTCACGATGGTAAGGCGAACCCCATTCCGGGTCACAGCCTTGTTCTCGGCACCCTCGGTGTGTTCCTCCTCTGGATTGGCTGGTTCGGTTTCAACCCTGCGAGCTACACCGCCGGTATCGGTTCCATTAGCCGTGTCGCTATGACCACTAACCTCGCCGCCTGCGTGGGCACGATTACCGCCTTGGCGACCGCGTGGCTCGTGATGGGCAAACCTGACTTGACGATGGCTTTGAACGGATCTCTGGCGGGTCTCGTCGCGATTACCGCGCCCTGCGACCTTGTAACGCCCAACGCGGCAATTGTAATTGGCGCAATCGCGGGTGTAATCGTTGTCCTGAGCGTATTCTTCTTTGACAAAATCCATGTTGATGACCCTGTTGGTGCGGTCTCGGTGCACTGTGTGAACGGTGTCTGGGGCACCATCGCGGTCGGACTCTTCGCCGCGCCGACTTCGCTCGGCTATGGCAATGAGCTCGCGGGTCTCTTCTATGGCGGCGGCTTCAAGTTCCTGGGCATCCAGCTCGTCGGTGTCGGTATGACCTGCTTTTGGGCGTTCGGTACGGGACTTCTGCTCTTCTACATCCTCAAGAAATGCGGCATCCTCCGCGTCAGTGCGAAAACCGAGCTCAAGGGTCTCGATGTCACTGAACACGGACAAGACGCGTACGCTTCCTTCCAGTTCTTCTCGAACATGTAAGCTAGCACGAGGAAAGATTTCTCCTCCTCACCCGACCTCGGTTCCGTTTAACGAACCGAGGTCTTTTTGTGTATTCAATTGCGCTTTTTGTTTTAGGGCAACATTCCTCTTGACTTTTCGGAACGAATAAGATAAAATAGAGGGCAACTTATGATTGTATGCAATGCCCGCTGTGGACAGATGAGTAACCGCCTCTATGTGGCGGCGCATGTGCTCGCCTACGCTTTGGAGCGCGGCGAAAGCGTGCTTTTTACTGAAATGGAGCCTCTAAAGCCCCTATTTGCTTGTTCTGCATCCCTCGGAATTAAGGTCTCTTTAAGGAAATCCCTCTTCTGGGAACTCGAGCGGCGCACGCTGGGAAGGGCGGTAAATTGGCTTATCCGTCGTAAACCCTACCTCCAAGAAGAGTGCAAACGCTGTATTCACTTGCCAGGGCTGACAATAGTCAGCGGATGGCTTCAGTTTCGTTGCGCGGCACTTGTTCAAAAGCACCGCGCGGCAATAACGGACTTCCTGCGTCCGCGTCTTGAGGAAACTCAGAAAACGCGGCTAAGGGGGCTATTGTCATCTGATAAGGTAAATATCGGGGTGCATATACGGCGGGGCGATTATCGTACTTGGTCGCGCGGCAAATATTTCTATACGGACGCTACCTACGCGGCAGTTATGAAGCAACTCGCGGCGGAGCGAGATTGCCGCTTTTTGCTCTTTTCGGATGGGCCTCTAGAAGCGCGGCACTTTGAGGGGTTTGATGCCGTGGTCGTGGGTGGCTCGGCAGTGGAAGACCAGTGGCTAATGAGCCAATGTGACTATTTGATTGGACCTCCCTCTACTTTCTCGGGCTGGGCAAGCTATTGTGGTAAAGTGCCGCGTTTTCGGCTAATAGACCCGAATACCCCTGTCTCCTTAGCTGACTTTATAACTTCTGACCCCCTCTATGGTCCGTGAATAGGGGATGATTTATAGGAAACAATGAAATATGAGCACTACAAAATCACTTCAAGATAGCCGCTATGATGTCATACGAACTATGGCACTCGGGATGATACTTATCTGCCATCTCGCGCCGCACTTTTCGCCGCGCTTGATGACTCCTTTACACGATATATTCGCGCAAATCGGTAACTGCACCTTCTTTGCGCTTTCGGGCATTCTCCTCGGACGCAAGTGGCTTGCCGAAAAGTGCCGCGAATACGGCGCGGCATTTGTTTTGCACCGAGTCATAAAGCTTGGGATACCCTTTCTCATCTTTATGATTCCTTATATAATACTCCTTCTAATAACGGGGCACTCCCTTTCACCCTTGCAGGTGGTACTTAATCTCCTTGGGCTTTCATGGTTCGCAAAACTCCCTGATGCGGGACACCTTTGGTTCGTCTCGGCTATCCTTATATTCTATGTGACGCTTGTTCCGTTATCACGGATTGGTTCTTGGATTCGTGAACATGCGTATATCGCCTTGCCGTGTTTATTTGTGCTTGCCTTGGGAGTTCAATTTGCTCTTTGGAATCTTGGCATAAAGCAAGCTTATCTCATTCCATTTCTCTGGGGGGGGGGGGGTATGCTTCTTGTATGCTAATAAATTCGATGTCTCTAGGCGCGGCATATTGGGGGTATGCGGCTTAGTCTTGTTAGTAGGGGCATATTTCCTCGGATGGGGAATGCCACAAGATTGGGTACAGACGCGGGTTTGGGTTGCGCAAGCATCGGCATTGAGCTTAATCATATTGACTCTCAATATCTGCCGCGCGCGGCACATTAGCAAGGTTGTTACTTGGGTAAGCGGGGTAAGTTTTGAGGTATATCTTGTCCATTGCGTATTTATTGAGGGAGCGCTATTCTCGTTCCGTAGGTTCTTTGAGAATGATATTCTTTGGGTAATCAACTACTTCGTTGCTGCTTTTGCTGTTGGGTGGGGTATTAAGGCGCTTTCGGGTGTGATATCTCATAGGCGTAATAGCTCGCGTACCTGACCCTTCAGGCGCGGAATCTTGTCGTTTGACTGCGGGTAAGGGGCGCGGGGGGTTGCCCTTAGGAGGGCTGGGGGTGGGGGATGCGGAGGCTGGGGAGAAAAGACCGCAGTGTTTTGGAAAAAAGACCGCAGTCTTTTGAGTAAACCACCGCAGTGGTTTGGTCAAAACACCGCAGTCTTTTTTCGGTGCCCTCCGCACACCCCCTCCAAAGCAGAAAAGTCGGAATATTCTCTTTCCTTTTCTGCGAAAATATGATATAATAAACCCCAAACACTTGACAAAGTGCAGTCGGGTGGATTGTAGACTGGAGCGATATGGCTAGAAAAAAGAAAGCGGCAAATAACGATTCCGAGGCGCCTTTGGCACCTAAGAGGAAACGCGGCAGACCACGGTCTGTTCCGCATGATGAGGATATCAATGATGATATTCCTCTCGCGTCGAGCGTTGACGGGCGCGGCGACGATGCTTCTTTCGGTCTGGGCGACGACGATGCGGAGTCCGCTCAGGCTCTCGAAGCCGAAGCGGCGAACCTTGATGCGGATAAGCTCGCGGCGGAAGTTGAGGCTCAGGAAAATGGTGAGCGCGATGACGAGGATGGACTTGATGAGGGTGTGGACTTTGATCCGCTCTTGCTTTCCTCGTACATGTCCGAAGATGACTATGACGCGGATAACATTCTCCCGTCGATGGAAGGTCTCTCGGTTTTGCGTGACCAGGAGTTGAACGAAGTTATCAACGAAGTCAAGCATCGTGCCGAGTCGCAGGGCGGTTATATTACCTTTGAAGAGCTGAACCAGATTTTGCCGCAGTCGATTGTTGATACGATTCAGACTGAGCGGTATCTCTCGATGTTCGAACAGCTGGGCGTGCACATCCTCAGCGAAGAGAATGTCAAGAACTGGCTCGAGAAGAAGACGCTCGCGGACGAGAAGAGCCACTTGCCCGAGAACGATGACCCGATTCGTATGTACCTCCACCAGATGGGGCAGGTCAACTTGCTCTCGCGTGATGAGGAAATGGCGCTCTGCAAGACGATTGAGAAGTCGGAAAAGACGGTCCGTGACATCTTCAACCGCTATCTCTTCGTGCCGCCGATGTATGCGAACATTCTCGATAAGCTCGAGAACCAGACGGAGCGCTTTGACCGCATTGTTTCTGACCGCTACGAACAGAAGCGTGATGCGTATATGGCGGAAATTCCGCGCCTGCGGCAGGAAATCCGTGATGTCGAGAAGCGCATGACTGAGGCGATTAACAAGTATCGTGCGATTTGCGCGAACCCGAAGTCAACGCCTGCCTCGAAGCGCGGTGCGGAAAAGACGCTCGAGAATGCCCGCACGGCACTTCGTTCGTGCTATGATGACCTCAACTTCAAGCAGAAGGTGCTCGAACAGCTCTGTAGTGATATTGAGGAGCACTTGTTCCTTCCGTATAAGGGGCTGGTGCGTCAGAACTCGGAACTTATGCAGCAGAAGCCGTCGAAGAAGCGTGACAAAGAACTTGCCGTGTTGCGTGATAAGATGGCGACGTTTGAGGATAAGTTTGGTGTGCCGCCTGAGGAGTTTATGAGCTCCTTTGATGACCTGCGCAAGGCTATGAAAGAAGGGCAGAAGGCACGCACGAAGATGGTCGAAGCGAACCTTCGTCTCGTTATTTCCATCGTTAAGAAGTATATGAATCGCGGCATGAACTTCCTTGACCTCATTCAAGAGGGCAATACGGGGCTCATGAAGGCGGTGGAGAAGTTCGAATATACCCGCGGCTATAAATTTTCAACATATGCGACATGGTGGATACGCCAGGCGGCTACCCGCGCTATTGCGGATCAAGCCCGTACGATTCGTATTCCCGTGCACATGATTGAGACAATCAATCGCCTTATGCGTACAAACAAGAAGCTTTTGCAGAGTCTCGGGCGTGAACCGACCGAGGCGGAGCTTGCGAGTGCGCTTGGCACGACTCCCGAGCAAGTTAGGACGGTGCGCCGCATGGCGCAACAGCCTATCTCGTTGCAGTCTAAGGTAGGCGATAATGATGACGCCCATTACGGCGACTTCATCCCGGACTCCACCAGTGAGAACCCGTATGAAGTTACGGAAGGGCATTTATTGAAGGACCAGCTCAACAAGGTTCTCGGTACGCTGTCAGATCGTGAACGCCAAGTCGTGGACTTGCGCTATGGGTTGACCGATGGCTATAGCCGGACGCTCGAAGAGGTGGGTCGTCTCTTCAATGTTACGCGTGAACGCATCCGCCAAATCGAGGCGAAGGCGTTGCGCAAACTCCGTCATCCGATTCGGATGAAGACGCTTCAGGACTTTAGGCTTGCCTAAGGCTCTTAGAGCGTGTGAATAAAGTAGAAAAGTAAGTAAGAAAGAGAGTAAGAAGTATGTGTATCAATCAGGTTTTTGACCTGTTTACAAAAGGTGAGACGCGCTGCGCGGCGATTACAGTCGCAGTCGTCGCCTTTGTTTTGGGTGCAGTCATTAGCGCGATCCTCGCGAAACTCGCGTGCCGCGGCAAGAAGGGTTCTTGCTGCAAGGGCGGCTCTAAGCGTCCCGACGGACGCTTCGACCCCCGCAACGCGTCCCGCAAGCCACGTGCGCCGCATTTCGAGCGTCGTCATCCCGCACCTGCGGATGGCTCGGTCGAGATTTATGTCGGCAACTTGAGCTATGAGACAACCGAGGAAGCGCTCCGCGTCGCCTTTGAGGCGTACGGTCGTGTCTCGAACATCCGTCTCATCACCAACCGCTACAACGGCAAGTCCAAGGGCTTCGGCTTCATCCAGATGCCGAACCGTGCGGAAGCTGAGGCGGCTATTGCGGCGTTGAATGATAAGGAAATCGACGGACGCAAGATGAAGTGCAACGAAGCACGCAATCTTATCTAATTAAGGTAGAAAGTTGATGGAACCTATTTGCACAGTGCTCGTCCCGCTCGTTGAGGGCTTTGAAGAAGTCGAAGCCGTCACGATTGTGGATGTACTGCGGCGCGGTGGGGTTGATGTCGTAACTGCCGCGCTAGGTTCCTCGCTTGAGGTTTCGGGTGCGCATGGTATGACGCTTCACGCCGACGCCCTTTATAAGGATGTTGCCGCGAAAGACTACGCGGCAATTGTCCTGCCGGGCGGACCTGGCACAAGCGAAATGCGTACGAACGAAGCGCTTCTTGAGCGGCTGCGCGAGCAGAAGGCGGGAAATCGCCTTATCGCGGCAATTTGTGCCGCGCCGCTCGTTTTGATGGACGCGGGTGTTCTTGAACAGGGTCAGCATATTACTTGCTACCCGACCTGCGAACCCGAGCTCGACCGCACCTGCGCGGCAGTTCCTGTTGTTGAGGATGGACTCATCATTACGGGGCAGGCTCCTGGCGCGGCTCTTCTTTTCGCTTTAATTGTCCTTAAGACATTGGCTGGAGAGGATGTCGCCAAGCGAGTCGCGAATGGGCTTGTCACGCGCGTTTTCTAAGCTCAGCGTGCTCCTTTGCACGCTTCCATTGCTGGCCTTCGCAAAAACGGAGGTCAGTTTCCTTTTCTCTTATGACCCCGACCACCCCGAAGAGCCTGCCACGCGACGCATTGTGGAATTGGCGCGGGCGACCCCCGAACTTGAGCCCGTTAAGTGGGGTGGGCTTACCTTGCCAGGCGCGGGCGGACGCGCCACATTTATGCTTGCCCTCGCGGGTGGCACTGCCCCCGACATCTATAAGGCGTGGTTTCATATCCTTCGGCACGACGCGGAAGAGGGGTTTATCTATCCTTTAGATGAGTGGGTTGACCTAAGTTCGACAAATGCTACCCCCGCCGCGTTTGCGCTTTGGGATCGGGTGCGTGTTAAAGACGGACACCTCCTCGCCCTGCCCACGCCCGGCATTGCCTATTATGGACTCGTCTACCGCAAAGACCTCGTTGCCGCCGCAGGACTCGACCCCGAGAACCCGCCGCGCACTTGGTCCGCCTTTCGGGATTGGTGTCAAAAACTGACGCGCCCTGGCTGTCGGGCATTCGCAATTGAGAATCGTCCGTGGGGCTTTCTCCCGTGGGTGCAGTCGGCGGGCGGTGATGTCGTCGAGCAGAAGACGGACGGCACTTGGCGAGCCTCATTTGATTCCCCTGCCGCGCTCAAGGCGGCGGACTTCCTACAGAGCCTTGTGCGCGATGAAGTCGTGCGCGGACTCCCCACACTTTCCCTTGCGGACGAAGTGGGGCGGCTCTTTACGGCGGGCGAAATTGCCTGTGTTTTCGGCGGGGAGGATCTCGTACGGCGGCTAACGGAAACCTTGAATATGCCGCCTGAGACAATTGGTATTATGCCATTTCCTGCGGCGGACGAGGGTGGCGTGCGTGTCCTCCAAGCCCATAAGCACTTTTACGCAATGAGCGAGAGCGCGGGGCGGCGTCCGAAAGAAGAGCGCGATTTAATTTTTAAATGCCTGCAAGCCCTCTCCTCGCCCGAACTCGCGGATGAGGATATCCGTCGCAATGTAGCGGAAGGGCGCGGCATGTGGTGCAACCCCGCCGACCTCGCGCGGCTTGGTTTTGACGCGGAGTTGAAGGCTATCCCGCGCGGCATTCGGGAGATGTACGCTGACCTAAACGCGGGGCACATCAAGGCGGCGACTGAGCCGTGGGTTGGGTTTTGGCAAGGCGCGAGCGACCTCGTCCAGCGGCGATTCTTAGGGATTCTCCTTTCGGATGTCGGCAAAGACCTTGATTGTGGCGCGGCACTTTGGGCAATTACTGAGGACGCGAATCGCGGTTTGATGTTCGCGGGTGATACGCGGCGCGTGGAGGCGGCGCGTCCCTATGCACGGATTATTTGCGGTGCGATTCTCTTTTGCGTCCTTGTGGCAGGTTTTCTCGTCTATCGCAACCGCCGCGCTTCCGCCGCCAAGGTGTCCACCCCCGAAGCGCGGCACTTTGAGATAACCCCGTGGCTATTCCTACTTCCCGCACTTCTCTCTATTCTTGTTTGGAGCTACTATCCGCTTATAAAAGGCGCGATAATGGCGTTTCAGGACTACAAAATCGTCGGCAACGCGGCATTTGTGGGACTCGATAACTTCATTCGTGTGGCGACGGACTCCTCATTCTGGATGGCGTGGCTCAGGACATTCGAGTATGTAGCCGTTACGCTGGTACTCGGCTTCCTTTTGCCTGTCCTGCTCGCGATTGCCCTCTGCGAAATCCCGCGCGGACGTGTCCTTTACCGCTTCCTCTACTTCCTGCCACATTTGACGAGTGCCCTCGTTGTCACGCTCCTTTGGAAACTGATGTTTGACCCGACCGAAAACGGACTCCTCAATCGCATTGTGATGTCCCTCGGCGGAGCGCGGCAGGCGTGGTTGCAAGACCCTGCCCTAGCGATGGTCTGCTGTATTTTGCCGGGGGTATGGGCGAGCGCGGGAACTTCCTCGCTCATCTATATTGCCGCGCTGGAGTCGCTTCCGCGCGATTACTATGAGGCGGCAGCGATGGATGGTGCGGGCTTCCTCGCACGCTTTCGGCATGTGACCTTTCCCCAACTTGCCCCGCTGATGGTCATTAACTTTGTCGGAGCCTTCATTGCGGCATTTCAAGGGATGGGCTCCATATTCCTTCTAACATTCGGCGGACCTGGCGATGCGACGCAGGTGCTTTCTTTGCAAATTTGGAAGGAAGCCTATAACAATTTGCGCTTTTCGACGGCGACGACAATGGCGTGGTTTCTCGGTGTAGCCCTCATTGGCTTCACTTATCTACAAATAAGATTCTTGCGCCGCGTTGAGTTTAGGCAAGCATCCGTCCGCTAAGTATGGTATAATATAAGAGATGTTACGCGATTTATCTATATCAAGTTGGAAGTTCTTCCGTGCTGGGAAGGGACTCTCTTTCCGCACGGGGCAATATTTTGGTGAGGCGGCGCTCATTGGCGTGCTCACAGGCTTCGTCGTCGTCGGCTTTCGCTATATGATTGACTTTGGGACGCACTTCCTAATGGGGGCGTTCGTGCCTGAGGAGGCGGAAGCGGCTCTGCCCGACTTCGCCCATCTCGCCGAGGGCTTCACCCGCGCGGCACTTTTGAATCCGTCCCGCTGGATAATGCTCGTTCTGCCCGCCCTCGGCGCACTCGTCGGGCACCTCCTCATCCGTCGCTTTTCGAAGCTCGAGAATGCACGCGGCACGGATAGCGCGATTCGTGCCTACCACCAGCGTGCGGGCTATGTGACAGGCACGGTGATACCTGTGAAGTCCGTCGCCTCGGTGCTGACAGTGGCGAGCGGCGGCTCGGCGGGATATGAAGGTCCCGTCACGCTCCTTGGCGCGGCGGTGGGCAGTGTGGTAGCGCGTAAGTGTAATTTGACGGTGCGGGCGCGGCGCATTCTTATGGCGGCGGGTTTGGCGGCGGGTATCGCGGCACTTTTTCAGGCTCCGCTCGCGGGGGCAATCTTCGGCTTTGAAATCTTCTATTCCTCAAGTGACATTGAGTATGAGACCGTGCTCCCGTGCTTCGTTGCTGCCGCGCTCAGCTACACGATTTATGCCTGCTTCTTTGGCTGGGGCTCACTCTTTGCGCTCTCGCCTGATAATGTCTATGAGACGGGGCTCGTGCTGGTGCCGTATTTTGTCCTCGCGATTATCATTACTTTTGCCGCACGATTCTACATTAGCTTCTTCAGGGCGACCGAGAAACGCTTTGGCGATAGTTCCTTGCCGGGTTCGCTCAAGGTGGTGATTGGCGGACTCATCACGGGAATTATCGGTTTCTTCCTCCCCGATGTGCTAGGTCCTGGCTACCCGCTTATTGCGTCCGCCTTCCGCCTTGAGCCCGAAGCCCTAACTGCCGCGCCCGTAATACGGATGGCTCTCGCGTTCTTCCTCATCTTTGTTTTGAAGGTCATTGCCACCTCCTTCACGGTGGGCTCGGGTGGTTCGGGCGGTGTATTCGCGCCGGCTCTTGTCTGCGGGGGTGCCGTCGGCGCGGCGACGGGGCTCATCTTTTCCGCCTTCTTGCCCGCGTCATTTTGTGTGCAACCTGCCGCGTTTGCCCTCGTCGGCATGGCGGGTTTTGTCGCTTCAGCCATCCGTATCCCGATGTCCGCCATTGTCATTGTGGCGGAAATCTCGGGCAACCACCAGCTCCTTTTGCCCGCGATGTGGGTGTGTGGCATTAGTTTCTGGCTGAACAATGGCTGGTCGCTTTACCGTAGTCAGGTGCATTCGCGCGAATCATCGCCAGTCCATGTCTAAAAAGGTACGAGATATGAAAACATTGTACATCTATGGTCCCCCCGCGAGCGGAAAATCCACCGTCGCCCGCCGTCTTTCCCGTGATTGGGGACGCATGAGTATCGATTTGGACGAGGAAATTGTCCGTCGCCAAGGACGCAGTATCCCAGAGATTTTCGCGACGGAAGGCGAGGCAGGGTTCCGTAAGATTGAACGCGAGACCCTCGAAAGTGTCACCGCCCCCATTGTCGCGCTCGGCGGCGGCACGCTTCTTGACCCAAACTGCCGCGCATATGCTGAGGAGCACGGCTTTGTAGTCGTTTTGGATGTGGATGACGAAACCCTCGCCGCACGCGTCGCGGCGGCGCAAGGGACGCGTCCGTTGGGCGACAAAGCCGCCGAACGCCGTGCCCATTATGCCTCATTCCCTCATCATGTGGACGCGGATACCCGCATCATTCTGCCGCGTCCCTTGCGGGGCGCGATTACGCCGCCTGTTTCAAAGTCCCATTTGCACCGCCTTCTCATTGCCGAGTTTTTGGCGGGCGGCGAAGTCTCGCGCTTAGGCAACCCACTTTCTGAGGCGGCGGATTTGGCGGCGACGCGGCGCTGTATCGCGGCACTTTCTGCCGCGCGTTCGGCGGGACTCCCCACGGCTACCCTTGATTGTGGCGAGAGTGGCTCGACACTGCGCTTCTTTGCTCCGCTCGCCGCCGCGCTGGGCGTGAAGGCGAACTTTATCCGTCGCGGACGCCTCGCGGAGCGTCCGATGCTTACTTATGATGAGCTTAAGGCGGGGCTCCACGAATTGCGCGGCGACATCTCGAGTCAATTTGTGACGGGGCTTCTCTTTTCTTTGCCACTTTTGGAAGGGGACTCGGAAATCCGCTTCACGACGCCCTTGCAATCGAAGGGGTATGTCGAGATGACGCTTGATGTGCTCGCTAAGTACGGAGTGCGCATTCTCCCGACGGCGACAGGCTTTAGCGTCCCTGGCAAGCAAAAGTATGTCTCGCCGAAGGGCATTCAGCCCGAATGTGATTGGAGTGGCGCGGCATTTTGGTTTGCCGCTAATGCCCTCGGGAGCGAGATTCAGGTTAAGGGACTCAGCCCCGAATCGCGGCAGCCCGACCGTGTCGTCAAAGACCTCATTGCCCGCATTGTCCACGCGAATAGGGATGGCGCGGCGGAAGAAATTGATGTTTCGGAGTGCCCTGATAATTATCCCGCGCTCGCCGTCGTGAACTTTGCGCTGGGCGGCAAGGCGGTGTTTACGGGTACGGAACGACTCCGTATCAAGGAAAGTGACCGCCTCGCGGCAATGGAAAGCGTTTTCGCTAACCGTTACGATGTTGACTCCCAGAATGACCACCGCATTGCTATGGCGGCGGCAATTTTGGCGACGATTGGCGATTCACCGACGCTGATTCATCAGGCTTCCTGCGTCAAGAAGTCGTATCCGCATTTCTTTGATGAGTTTAAGATGGATCTTTATGCCGTTACGGGCTGGCCGCTTTTGAAGACGCGTAGCCCCGAACTCCATAACGCGGCACATGCGGCGGCGGGACGCAAGGCGGAGATGATTGCTTATCCCGCCCCGACGATTGAGGATGCTCTCGCTTTTGCCGAACGCTGTGGCGTGAAGGGGATGGCGGTGACGATTCCTCACAAAGAAAGCGTCATGAAGTATCTGGACGGCATTGACCCGAATGCACAGAATATCGGCGCGGTGAATACGGTCGTCTTTGCGCCTGACGGACGCAAGTATGGCTACAACACAGATATGGACGGCATTAAGGAAGCCCTTGTTAACTTTATGGGCAAGAAGTCCTTTAAGGGACTTTCCGCCGTCTTGCTCGGCGCGGGTGGCGCGGCAAAAGCCGTGGCGCAGGCGTTGGAGGTGTTGGGCGCGAGTGTCAAAATCTTGAATCGCACCCACGAGAAGGCGGTTGCCCTTGCCGAAAAGCACGGCTTCGCGGCAATTACGGTGATGGAGACCGCTGACTTGGTCGTAAACGCGACAAATCAAGATCCGATTCCTGACTTTGCATTCACTGGTAAGGAGTCCGTCTATGACCTCGTGTATGTGCCCGAGGAAACGCCCCTCATTGTCCACGCCAAGGCGGCGGGCTGTCGCACGGAAAATGGCTTCTCTATGCTCCGTGCCCAAGCCAATCGGCAACTTGAACTCTTTTGTACGAAGGAATCTGAGAAATGACCCAATTAGAAGCAGCTAGAGAAGGAATTATAACGGACGCTATGCGCATTGTCGCGGCGGACGAGGGGCTTACGCCTGAGGCGGTGCGTGAGGCTGTCGCGAGTGGCAAGGCGGTTATTCCACTCAATATCAATCACAAGAATGTGCATCCGATGGGCGTTGGGCGGATGTTCCGCACAAAGGTAAACGCGAACTTGGGGCGCTCGCCGACTTGCTCAGGCAAGGGCGACGAACTTGATAAGCTTGCGATTGCCCTCAAGGCAGGCGCGGACTTTGTTATGGATCTCTCGGTTGGCGCGGATATTACGGCGATTCGGCAGGGTATGCTCGAAGCGACAACCGTTCCCTTGGGCACCGTGCCTGTTTACGAGACGCTTTCGCGTGCGCCAGGTGATATTCCTGTTATGGACCCCGATTTGCTCTTGCATGTTATTGAGGAACAAGCGAAGCAGGGTGTCGACTTTATGACACTCCACGCGGGACTCCTTCTGCGGCATATTCCGCTCGCCAAGAAGCGCGTGATGGGCATTGTCTCGCGCGGCGGAGCCATTATGGCGGAATGGATGCAGAATAATAGCGCGGAAAATCCGCTTTATACGCGTTGGGACGAGGTCTGCGCGATTCTGCGGCAGTATGATGTGACCGTCTCGCTTGGGGACGGACTCCGCTCGGGGTGCTTGGCGGACGCGAGTGACGCGGCACAATTTGGCGAATTGAGGGTGCTCGGGGAGCTCGTGAAGAAGACACGCGCGGCGGGTGTGCAAGTTATGGTTGAAGGCCCAGGGCACATTCCGTTTAATGAGATTCAAATGAATATGGTGAAGGAGCAAGACCTCTGCGATGGGGCGCCGTTCTATGTGCTTGGACCTGTCGTCATTGACATTGCGCCTGGCTATGACCATATTGTATCCGCGATTGGCGCGACGGCCGCGGCGACCTATGGCGCGTCCTTGCTCTGTTATGTCACCCCATCGGAACATTTGGGACTCCCGAATGCCCAAGAGGTGCACGAGGGAATGATTGCCTATAAAATCGCGGCACACGCGGGAGATGTGGCGCGCGGACTCCGTGGCGCGGCAGATAAGGATTTGAAGATGGCGAAAGCGCGACGGGCATTTAATTGGGAAGCGCAGTTTAAGTGCGCCCTTGACCCCGAACACGCCCGCAAGCGTTGGCAAGCAACCCGCGCGGAAGGCGACCGCGAGAAGGGCGGCGAGGACTATTGCTCTATGTGCGGCAAAGCCTTCTGCGCCGTCCGC
Source organism: bacterium (assembly GCA_963661055.1). Lineage (GTDB taxonomy): Bacteria > Verrucomicrobiota > Kiritimatiellia > RFP12 > UBA1067 > UBA1067. The sequence continues at coordinate 19,713 of CAVLAC010000022.1, forward strand.
ACCTCCCGCCGCATTATGGGCCTCGAAAAGTAAACCTTATGAAATACAATTACGGAATAGCACTCCTTAAAATTGCCGCGTGCTTTGGTGTCGTTTGTTGTCACTATAGCACAGGTGAGAAGTGGGCAGAATTAGCCGTGCCCCTCTTTATGATGGTCGCTTTGTTCTTGAGTACGAAGGGGTTCGGACAAGGCTGGGGAAAGATATTCTCACGCCTACGCCGCCTTTATATTCCGTTTTTGTTCTGGGGCTTCGCGAGTTGTCTTGGACACATTGTTCTCGGACGCTCCTTTGACTGGCAAGGCATCGTCTTTCAGTTTGTGGTTGGCGCTCCGTTGAACTCTCCCTTGTACTTCATCTTTCTTTTGGCTCTCTATACCCTCATCATCGGTGCACTTTGCGAAAGCAAGAATGCCCGCAAACTTCTAATCCTACTAGGGGGGGGGGGGTATGCTATTTGCTCCAATATACAGGAATAAACCGCGCTCTTTTTAATGGACTGCCCTTTGCACCGAAGTTTACGCTCGGACGCATTGTGGAATTGTTTCCGTATGCCGTAGTCGGATATTACGCCTACCGCTGTAAAATAGAAGAACTTCCACTCAAACGGACTCTTATCGCGGCAGTTGGGCTATTTATTGTGGGGGTTCTTCTCAATCTGCCATGTGCAGGATGGGGCTTTCAGGGAATACCGTTACTCTTGATGTCCGTAGGAGTCTTCGTTATTGCTGTAGTGGGCGGAAGGCATTTGGTTCTTTCTGAAAAGGTGGGAAGGATTATTTCAGAGTTAGCAGGACTCACAGCAGGAATCTTCTATATTCATATGTCAGTTGGCTATATATTAGAGAAGTTCACTGGAAGAAACAGGTGCATAGAAGCGGCAATTGTAGTATTCATACTCTCAGGAATCGTCGTCTTCATCCTTAAGCGCATACCAGGGCTGCGTAAAGTTGTCGCTTAACGCCGTGTCTTGTTTTTGTGCGGGGCAATCTGCGACACAGGGCTGGTGGGGTTTTGCGTTTTTAACACAGAGGCACAGAGGCACAGAGAAGAGGTGGGCGGCTCGGGTGGGTATAATCTCACGCAGAGGGTGCAGAGTTCGCAGAGCGTCTACTTTCGTACCAGAGTTCCCAATTTAGGGCGAAGCGAATGGTAGGGGCGCGCGTCCCTGCGCGACCGTGTACTCGGGGTTATAAACTCCGAGGGGCAACAAAAGCTTCGCTAACGCTACGCTGAGAGGCTTACGCGACAACTCGCCCAAGACTCATAGACCGCGAAGCGGGCTTTTTAGATAGCCCCTTCGGGGCTAGTGGGGGTTCGTGTTTTTAACACAGAGTCACAGAGGCGCAGAGAAGTGGTATGAGTTTGAGCGTTGAATGCGAAGCAATTAGGCGAAGCGTTAGCGTAGCCCTTTGTCGCTC